>DASXWH010000028.1:0-36938 GCA_036503775.1 Ohtaekwangia sp. | reverse complement strand
CCGTGGCTACACCGCATTGGGAGATAAGAAGAATGCCATCAAGAACTGGGAAGTAGCCATTAAAAATATTCCCGAAGCACAAAAAGGGTTTCTTCCGCAGTATGAAGCTGAGTTGAAAAAATTGAAAGGATAACAGGTCAGTATAACCAATTTTTTCTGCATCTGAAGGGTATCTTTTTCCAGGATACCCTTCAGCATTTAAATCACTCCGTGTTTGTTTTCTATCTTTGTTTCGTAGATTAAAACCGTTAATAACGAAACTGACCTATGCTTAACCTCTCCCGGATTCTTTCGGTACTTAGCTTTTTACTGTTCTCTTTTTTTGTTCATGCCCAATCACCCACCAAACCCAAAATCGGTCTGACGCTTAGCGGTGGCGGTGCAAAAGGGATTGCTCACATTGGCATCCTTCAGGCTATTGACAGCGCAGGCCTCAACATCGATGCGGTCACGGGTACCAGCATGGGCAGTATTATGGGTGCATTGTATGCAGCCGGTTATTCCGGAAATGAAATGGAAAAGATTGCCCGCGAAATGGATTGGGGCACGTTGTTTTCCGGAAAGGCACTCTATGAACACGTCAACGTAGATGAAAAAGATGAATTTGATCAGTACGGTGTAGAAATACCTTTTGAACAAGGCAAATTAAAAATAGGTACAGGGTTTCTTGAAGGACAGGAGATCTGGCTGAAATTCCAGGAGCTTCTTTTACCCGTGTACGATGTGAAGGATTTTTCAAAGCTCAGTATTCCATTCAAGTGTGTAGCCACGGATGTTGGTACAGGTAAGGCCGTTGTATTAGATCAGGGAGAAATCATCACAGCTATCCGCGCCAGCATGGCAATACCCTCCGTGTTCACTGCCATTGACTACAAAGAAACGAAACTTGTTGACGGAGGTGTAGTGCGAAACTTCCCTGTACGTGATGTTATTGATATGGGCGCAACGTATACCATCGGTGTTAACGTTTCACAGGGACTTGCTAAGGCGGAAAATCTCACCTCCGCTGTAGATATTTTATATCAGATTGCTTTCTATAAGGATGCCGATGACTTTCAGGAAGAACGAAAGCTGTGTAACATTGTCATCGACCCGAACCTGGAGGGTTACTCAGCAGGAAGTTTTCATAGCACAGCGGAGATACTGAAAATCGGGAAAGAGTCCGGGCGAAAATATTATCCGGCATTCAAGAAACTGGCAGACTCGCTGAAGGCTCTTGACCCCTCCTATACTTTCCGAAAAGACAGACTCCCCAAGCACACACGGATTATAGTCGATGATTATAAAGTAAATGGGTTAAAGAAAACAACACTTGCTTCATTCAGCAGGCGACTTAACCTGGAGCCTGGAAAAGCCTACAATGGCGAGGAAATCGCAGAAGCAATCCGAAAAGTATATGGATCACGTAACTATAACCGGATTGCCTATTTCTGGACACCTACTACTCCCGGTCACGCACAATTGGTTTTTAATGTGATTGAAAATCCCAGAAGCTATTTAAAAGCTGGGACTGCACTATCACAGCTTTACTGACGTTGCACTCCTCACTACCATAGCTACTAAAAATTTACTTTCTCAGCGCTCAAAGTCCATGATCAAGCTGAACCTGAGCGAAAACTTCCGCGGCCTGTTTCAGCAGAATCAAAGTTTCGGCAAACAAGACAACAACAACGTGATCTTTTCCTTTTACTACGAGAACATGCGTTTCCCGCTGTACAACGATTTTGAAGAAGCCTATTTATACCGGAGCAAATTCACTCAGTTTGACTTAAAAGTACAACATACCTTTAAACAAAGTGCCGCACTGGGTGTGGCTACCGCTTTTGAAAATTTCGTGCTTAAACCCAAAGTATCAGGCCTTATTGACATTGAAGCCGGAAATCAATACTGGAATACCTATGCCTTTTATAATCTGACCACTGTTAATCAGAAACATTTTCCCACACAGGGATGGAGAATAAACGGGCGACTGGGTATGATCTATGATCAGCGTCCCGATGATGTTTTATATGAGATTGGTAAAGAAACCGGCATCATCGACACATTCTCTTTCGAGAATTATGGACAGTTACGATTGAACATTGAAAACTTCAAAGCGCTGAGTGCGAAGTTCTCCCTCCTCTCTCAGCTCAACACAGGTATGAACCTCAACGATAATCAGGCTTACCTGAACTTCTTTAATGTAGGCGGCCTGACAGACTTTGTCCGGAATCAAATTACGTTTGCCGGTCTTCAGGAGTTTCAGGTAAAGACCAATAGTATTGCTGCACTGGGCGTTGGCCTGCAATACAATCCATTCAATAATATCTACGCCACGGTGCGGGCAAATGTGGCTCTATATGATTTCACCTATGAAGTTCCGGAAGTATTTGACACGGGAAATTTCCTGAGCGGTTATGCACTAACCATGGGTTACAAATCAGCCATTGGCCCGTTGCAGTTTTCCATGATGTATGGTGATCAATCCCGGAAATTCACCGGGTATGTTAATATCGGGTTTCATTTCTGACGCGCTGAAATTGCTCACGCTATCACAAAAAGAAGAAGGTTGCCATAGTGGCAACCTTCTTTTCATTAAGAACTAAACCAGCTTATTGTTTGGTAAACGTGAGTGTACAATCAAAGCCACCAAAACAACCTGGGTTAGAATAATAGACATTAATAGTAAACTCCGAATCATCCAGGTCATCATAGGTTCCGGGGCCCAGATCTTCAACATCGGAAGTAACCACGTTCACATTGTTTCCGCCACCGCAGCCGAGACCAATACTTTGATTCGCTACAAAGATTCGTCCGCAGGTCAGATCAAAAGCAAAACCGATTCCCGGGAAAGTATCCCAGCCTGCTCCAAAATCGCGCTGAGTCGGATTACCCGCAACTGTAGTTAATACAGCAGTACCATTGAATAGCTCGCAATCATCCGTTACGGTGTAATTACCCGTAAAAGGTGAAGATACCGGACAAACCATCGGGAAATTCAATTGCCCCGTAAAACTGGTTGTATTCCCTGCTGTATAGAATGAATTCTCTACATTAAAAAAAGGATTACCGCCAAAGACCAACGTATCCGGATATACATTTCCGTTTTCAAGATGGACGACATTGTAAATAGAGAAAACATCGCCACCACCCAGTGTAGACGGATCAACGCCTACAGCGGCAGAAAAATCAGCCAGTGTTAACGACAACGTTGTGGAACCATCATTGGTCAGTGTACTTCCATCAATCTCCGCGAGTGTGACCCTGTCGGTAGTGGCATCATTCAGAAACTGATAGAGTTCTACAACCACTTCTACATTGTCGATATTACCGGTTTCGGAATATATCGTAAAGTTTACGGAAGGATCTGCATCTGCCAGATTGAATGAGCCTTTGTCCGGAACCATCCTGAAATTGAAAGCTTTGTCGGCCTCTGCCATACCGAATTTTTCCTGCTCTTCACACGCGAAAAGAACTGCGAGGCAAAGCATCATCGATGAGTATATTATTTTTTTCATGATTCTTTCATTAATAATTTTAATTACTCCATCCAGAAAGGCTTAGCCTCTTCGCTGGTCACTAACTTCTGTCCGGGTGCATTTCCATTTACTGACAGATTAGCCGTTGGCCACGGGAATGCGTATGGAAATTCTTTGGTACGGATCGTGAAGCTCAGGTCATCTGTATTTCCATCGTACAGGATCGGATAGCCGGTTCTTCTGTAATCCGTGTATTCATCCACACCAAAACCAAAACTCGCTATCCATTTCTGAGTGATGATATGCTCCAGCTTTCCATCATCTGTAGCCGCATCGTATGAAGCCAGTACAGCGTTGATATAAACATCGCGGTTAGCCGTGCTGATCTCAGGAGCTCCTACACTTTCGGCAACTTCATTCACCTTAGCGAATGCTGCGCGCATACCATCACGGAAAGCCAGGCGATGATCACCTGCAACAACACCGGTAAGGAACAGTTCAGCTTCCGTAAATTTTTGTGAATAAAATGTTACCAGACGCTGAGCAACCTGCGGGTTGCCATCAAAATCTGCAGCACCGCCTTCTCCATCATCAAATTTTCCTCCCAATGGATAAAGGCCGAGCAGCGACTGGGATGCACCCTGTCCAAAGCCTTCATTGGGATCGATATTCGATGAGAAGGGCCAGATAGCCACTACTCCTGTTCCTTCCAGTTCAGGAACCTGCACGATAAACTCTTCCGTATTGGGATCTACATAACCATAGCAATAGGAACATGGATTTTCCGGAGAATCATCTACGCTCACCTCACCAATCTGGTTATAGAAATAGTATGGGATCCGTGGATCCACTGTACCAATCAGATTCCCATAATTATCATCGCCACCTCCAGGATAGTTATCCACACCGAACGTATTCATATTCGCCATGATCTCATAGAAATAGGGATGGATGTAATAGTTAGCCGTACCCGGAGCCCACTCCTGCACATATCCCGGATTACGATTGTCAGGCCCAACACTGGTTCCATACGTCATCTCGAAATCCTCTTCAACATCACTGATGAAATTATCTTCAGCCAGCAACGCTGTAACTTCAGCGGAAACATCCTGCACCTCGCGGACCTGGTTGTACAGTTTCAGCTTGATCGAATTTGCCAGCTTGATCCACAGTTCAGGATCACCATCGTAGAAGAGATCTTCAGGCCCGACCTCAAAGATCGATTCTTTCTCCAGGTTCACGATAGCTTCATCCAGAAGTGCGAACAGCTGAGGATAAATGTCTTCTCCCTGATCATACACCGGCAGCAATATCTCCGGAGCCTTGTGTGCTTCAGAAAAAGGAACGTCACCCCAGAAGTCAACGAGGATACTATACTGATACGCCTTCATGATCTGCGCCATTCCCAGGTATGGATAGGCTTCAATCTCAACACTCTTCTTGATGATCGTTTCAATATCCGCCAGTGAACGCGTATACATGGTTAGCCACGGTGCAGTCACACCAAAATCAACACCCTGAATTCCGTAGTCATTCTGGTTGCTGCGTTGTACGGTCTGATGCATATAGCTCATGGTAACCTGTGATAATCCACCACCACTGGTTCCCAGGGCGCCTGCCATATCCAGCTGAGCTGAAGGCAGAAGTAATTCAAGGGAAACATCCAATGGGTTATTGGGATCATCATTTATATCCAGGAAGTCTTTTCCGCAACCGAACACACCCAGCATCGCGATTACGGTCAGTATCTTACTTATTTTAGATTTCATAGTATTACTCTTTTAATGGTTAAAAAGTAGCCCTTACCGTAAAGGAGAATCTCTTGGCCGAAGGGGTTGTGCTGTACTCAAGCCCCTGAACATTTCGCGCACCGAACTGGTTGGTTTCCGGATCATAGTTCAGGTCTTTCGGGAAATTAGGTGAGTAGTTCCAAAGGTTACGACCAATAAAACCAACACTTATTGCACCAAAAGGTGTTTTCGATAAGATACTTCTCGGGATGGAGTATGTAATAGAGGCTTCACGCAACCGGTACGTTGTAGCATCGAAAACAGACCACTCATCTGCTGCGTTAACCGCGAAGGATTCTCCGAAGTACAGGGAGTTCGTTTCAATCATAGTCTGATTGGGAATGGTATTTCCATCATCATCAAGATAGGGCTCAAATGTATTGGGGTCGCCATAAACACCTTTGATGATCGAATTACCTTCGCGATCTGCCTGGTATGCGAGTACGCCACGTCCCAGCATCGCGTTTACCGTTGTAGAGTACAGGTCACCGCCCTGTCTCAGATCCCACAAAGCTGAAATGGTTATTCCTTTAAAAGAAATGGTATTGGTTATACCAAGGATAAAATCCGGATTGGGATTTCCGATCAGCTCAGTATCCAATGCACGGATAAACTGACCTGTAGCCGGATCGATCAGCAGATTACCTTCATCGTCACGCGCATCTACCGTTCCGAGTAACATACCATACTGTTCTCCAGGTCTGTGCACGGAAATTACGGAACCTCCGAAACCGGAACCAAACTGGATTTCGTTCACACCTTCACGCAGTTCCTTGATCTCGTTAACGTTTTTCGTAAACGAACCTCCGATGGTCCAGGTAAAACCATTCTCAAGTCTTACGGGAGTGATATCTACTCCGATCTCAACACCTTTATTGGTCACTGTACCAAAGTTGGTAAGCTGGGCCTGGTATCCGGATTCTTCAGGCAGCGATATCTGCGCGATCTGATCTCTGGATTCTTTTGAGTAATACGTGAAGTTTACGCCTACACGATCATTCCAGAGTCTCGCGTCAAATCCTGCTTCAATCTCAGTTGTGATTTCAGGTTTCAGGTTTGGATCAGTGAGCAGAAAACTTTGTCCGGCAGTAGGTATCGTTGCTGCTCCGCCATCGGGCGTGAAAGGACGGCCTGCTGCATTGTTAGTAACATTATCAAAATCATTGACGATGTACACCGTACTCAACAGGTAAGGGTTTGTGTCATTACCCACAGATGCCCAACCGGCTCTAAGCTTAATTGAGTTAATCATACTGGATGAAAGACCCAGCGCTTCATTCAACATGACGGAAGCATTGACCGCTGGATAAAAGAAACTTCTGTTCTGTACCGGCAGTGTTGATGACCAGTCGTTACGTCCGGTAAGGGTAAGGAATGCCCAATCCTTATAACCAAAGTTTACATCCGCATAAACACCCTGTAATCTTCTGCGTGAATAACCGCTGTTTGGATTGGGGGTTACGGCATTAACGTTGGGAATATCATCGATATCAAACACGACATAACCCACACCGTTAACTGAACGGGTGCGATTGGTCCGCTGATTGACATTCCATCCGGCAAGAGCACGAACGGTAAAGTTCTCATTGATATCTTTTGTGACCGTAGCGATCAGATCAGAGTTGATCTCATCCGAGAACACATCAACGGTGGTGATTGATCCAAGTGGTGCCCCTGCACCATTCGGCCGCTGAAATTCATAGGTATCCTGTGCATATCCGTTGATACCCACACGATAGGTCAGGTTAAGCCAATCCTTTATATCATATGAAGCATTGAATGATGCTACATAGCGGTCAACCTTTGACCGGATACCGGAGTTCTCGACAGCCCAGTAAGGGTTGTTAACCTGATCACGTCCAACCATGAATTCACTACCCATATCTACCGGATTCTGATAAGGTTGTCCCTGCACATCCCAGTTACGTCCGAAATATAATGTACGGGCAAATGCAGACGGGTCACCTGATGTAGCGGATGGCGCACCACTAAGAACGCCATTCTGAACAGAGCGTGTATACGCCAGGTTACCACCAATTATAAAACCATTGGTAAGTACCGTCTTTCCACCAATGCTGATGTTGTGGCGGGTAAATTCTGTTTCAGGCACAAAACCTTTTTGCTTGGTCTGGGAAAGTGTAACCGAGATCGCGGATTTCTCATTACCACCGGCAATAGAAATGGAGTTCTCAAATATCTGGCCTGTCTCAAAGAAGTTCTTAACGTTATTGGGATATGCTTTGTAAGGCACTTTTACGCCATCAAATTCTCCCATGCCATCACGACCCGCATACCAGTGAGGAATAGAATCGAGTGTTGCATAGGGGCGTGTACCGATAAAAGGTGCTCCCCATGAACCGTTGGCCTGCGCATACGCGAAGTTTGTTCCGGTTCCATATGTGTTCTGGAAATTCGGGAGGTTAGCAATCTTTTCAATACCGAACGTGCCGCTATACGTTATCTCCAAACCTTTCTTTGAAGCACTTGCTGAACCTGATTTTGTTGTGATAACAATAACACCATTGGCAGCGCGTGATCCATACAAGGCCGCTGCATTCGCACCTTTGAGAATCGTCATCGACTTAATGTCGTTGGGATCCAGATCGGAGATGCGGCTGGAGAATGCACCACCCGCTGTGAGACCACCCGTATTAGTATTTGTACCTTCCGTGGTTACATAGTCGTTGTTGTACGGAATTCCATCCACCACAAACAATGGCTGGTTGTTATTCAGCAGGGATGTATTACCACGAATGGTGATACGCGTTGAACTTCCAGGTGCACCGCTTGACGAAATGATATTTACGCCAGGTACCTTAGCGGTAAGTGCACGGAGCGGATCAGGTTCGGCAACCTGTGACACTCTGTCTCCGCCTACGCTTTCAACGGAATATCCCAGCGCTTTCTTTTCACGCTCAATACCTACGGCCGTCACCACTACTTCACCCAGCTGCTGAATATCCTGTTGCATGGGAAGATCAACCACAGAGCGGCCTGCGATCTCAACCTCCTGGGTTACTAATCCGATGAATGAAAAAATCAGAATACTCCCGGATTCGGGAACACTTAAACGATAACTGCCTTCTGCATCAGTTACCGTACCAGTTGTAGTACCTTTTACTACAACATTGACACCAGGTAAAGGTGAGCCATCTTCGCTGGCTGTAACCTTACCTGTGATCGTTCGTTCCTGTGCCCATGTAATACTCACATGTAAAAGGCACACGAGACTCACTAGTAAAAACTTCCTCATACTTTTTGGGTTTGTTTTAAACTAAACTCCGTCACGAACGCACCACTAACGAGCGTCCGGACGTTATTCAAAACTCCCAAAAGCACTTACCAAAAGAATGACCACAATTAGGGTATATTCACAGGTAAGCCGTAACGTATTGTGGGTTACGTTTCTTTTCCCGTTACATTATTTTCAAAATCAGAACAATCAACACCTGGTGTTTGCGCGCACTACAATGCAATGCTTTCAAGAAATTCAAACAACGATTGAAATGGAAATCCGGAGGGGCTATAAATAAAAAGCCCCTCCGTCTGAGGGGCTAGTCCTTCGTGAAATTTTTTTCATTAACCTAAACTTATGAAGAAATTTCTACTAGTATGAGGAAGGATCTTATAACAAAGTTTGACAACGATGTATTAAATTCTATCACCCAATACGGTTGATTTTAAAAGAAGTTGCACCGGTAAGAAAAAAAATAATCCGAAAGCGATCAACTTTCGGACTATACCTCACCTGAATGAAGATGAATTTTATCAGATCAGTTTTTCCAGGTTAGCTTTGGCTATAGCCTCTGACTTACTATTAACCTGAAGCTTCGAGTAGATGTTCTTGATGTGTGTCTTCGCTGTTTCTTTGGAAATAAACAGCTCTTCAGAAATTTGCGTGTATGTCTTTCCTTCGGAGATCAGTTGCAGAATTTCAGTCTCACGTTTGGTCAGGGGTGAATTCGGATTGACATGAAAATTGTCAATAACCATGCGGGCAATGCGGCTACTCATAGGCGCTCCTCCTTTTACAATTTCTTCCAATGCGGCTAATAATTCCATGTAATTGGCACTCTTGGTAATGTACCCGGATGCTCCGGCCTTGAGCGCTTCAAAGACAAGTTCACTGTCTTCGTAAACCGTTACCATAATGATATCGGTATAGGGGCTTTTATCCTTGATTATTTTCGTTCCGTGGATACCATTCATTCCGGGCAACTCCACGTCCATCAATACAATTTCAGGTTTATCTCTGCTGAGATTATCAATCGCATCCTCACAGCTTCCATAGGCACTTACCACCATGAACTTCTGCGAACTGTTAACAATAAGTGTAAAGCTATTGCGGATCTCCTGATCGTCTTCGACAATCATGATACGTTTCTTAAAGGGCAAGGCCATATTTTAGGGTTTTAGTAAGTTTGAAGTTGATCGTGATTTTCGTTCCCTCGTTCTTGACACTGGTTATACGTAAAACAGCCCTGATGCTGTCGGCTCTTTCCTGTATATTTTGAAGACCATTCAGTTTTCCTATTTCATCGGTAGAAAACCCTATACCATCGTCTTCCAGGCTCATTTCAAAATCATCGTACTCGCCACGTTTTAATTGAAAGGTTACATTCTTAGCCTCCGAATATTTAAACGCATTGGTCATGGCTTCCTTGAAAATCAGATTGGCTTCCCGGCTGAATCCATAAGGCAATTTCATTTTCTCCTTCACTTCATTAAAGGCCCGGAACGAAATACCCTTTTCTTCAAACAACTTCTCTCCAAAATCGCGGATGTGAATAAAGAGCTTGGATAACTCATCATTAACCGGATCGATCGACCAGATAAAATCACGGGTACCATTGTAGAGGTATTTGGCTGAGTCTTCTACTTTGGCGTACAGATCATGGCTTCCATTTCCGTTACCATTACCATTCTGACTCAACCGCAGCAGGCTGACGTAGTTTATAATACGAGTAAGCTGGTTACCCATTTCGTCATGGAAATCGCGGGCAATTTCTTTGCGAAGCGTTTCCTGTTCCTTTACCCGGATCCGTTCCAGCATGACGGCTTTATTCACCCGCTGCTTAACCCGCAGGTACAGTATGAGCGTAACTATTCCCGCTACCAGAATGAACAGCCCCACGATGAAAGAAGAAGTCTGGTAAAACGGTGCTTTGATCGTAAAGGCATAGGCTACCTTTGCTTCATCCCAGCTGCCTTTGTTGTTAGTACTCATCACACGAAAAACATACTCACCCGGAGGAAGATTGCTATAGGTGGCACTGGTCATCGAAGTAGGCAACGACCACTTCTTATCAAAGTTCTCCAGGTAGTATTTGAATTTTACAGATCTCGGATATCGCTTATCCACCCGGTTAAAATGAAACGTAATGTGATTTCTATCCGGAGGCAATTCAGGCAGATGTGGTACCTTAAAAAATCCGCGTACCGAATCCGCATACTCCTCTAATGAATATTCACCGTAAAATACCTGAACATCCGAAAGGTGCAGGTCAAAAGATTTCAACGGTTTTTCATTCAGGTCATTGAATTCATACAGGCCATCAATCAAGCCAAAAAACTTCTCTTCAGGTGTGATCAGAAAAGCATTGGCATTTGTTTCAACCCCCGTGAGGCCGTTGTCATAACCATAATACAGGTTCTCGATAACTTCAAATGCACTATCCAGTTTTATCCGGTTGATACCCTTTTCTGTTCCTACCCATAGATCCTGATTTTCATCCTGAGCCGCAAAATAGATGAAGTCAGAAGCAAGCCCCTCAGCGGATGTAATGTAGCGGTGTTTTCGGTTGATGGGATTTACCACAAGCACACCTGCACCCGCTGTACCTAATGCAAGCAATGAATCCTGGTAAGGTAATACACTAATGATGGCTGTATTTTCCAGGTTAGGAATTTTAATAACACCAATGCTGCCCTCCTTTACGGTCTGGAGACCGAAGTCGTTGGCAACAAAAAGTGTCTGGTGTGTTTTGGAGTAATGCAAATGCCAGACCGCATTGGAAAGCAAACCATCGGCCGTGGAATAATTACGAAATGAAACACCGTTGTAATATGACAACCCGTTTACGGTTCCCACCCATACACCACCCTGACTATCAAAATCAAATCCCAATATGTTTGGCGCAGGAAGACCTTGCTCACGCGTCATCCAGGTAAAAGAATCAGTTGCTTCATTATACTTTCCGAATCCAAATCCGGTGGCCACCCAAATGGTACCATCAGCAGCCTGTTTAATAGAATGAATACTGTTGCGGCCGGATTCTTTTGAATCAAGGTATGATGAGACCTTACCTTTTTTTATTTTCCATAGCCCTCTTGATAACGTTCCGAGCCAGCTTGCACCACTCCTGTCTTTCAATATCGCCATAACACCATGCAGGTTATCCGAGCTGCACTTATTAAAATCCTGAATAAAGTACTTGTACAAACCATGACCATTGGAAGCCACCCAGGTATTTCCTTCGGAATCACTTATAATCTGATTGACCTCAACATCATGTAAAATGGTATCGGTTTTCAATGTACCATTCCGAAAGGATTGTTTTACCAATGAGCCACCCGTACTCGTCCAGAAGAAGTCGTTCTCTTCATCATACTTCAGAATAAAGTTATCTATGTTCCAGGGAACTGCTTTTACGTTGCGTTGGTTGAAATCAACTTCAAATAGTCCTTTATCCGTCCGGATAATGACAGCCGATTTAAAATTGAATGCAAAAAACATTTTCCCGATTTCATAACCCGGTGAAAACGTATATGATTTTGTCTTCGACCAAACCACAAACGATCCATCTTCTACCAGGAAAATATTGGTGCCGTCACTTGCCTTATGATATCGCATAATGCGTTTATCATTCAGGAGTTTATCCCAGTAATAAACAGAGTCCTGGTAAATTTTGGAAAGGCGGCCGTCCATGGTGATCAAAAAGGTGGAATCACCTTGCTGAAAAATCTTTCTGAATCGCTTGGGAGTAGTAGACTTTGAATCTTCATAACGCTTAAAGGTTCGGCCATTAAACAAGCTTACGCCCCGCGTGTGTAGTATCCAGATATCCTGATGACGGTCCAATAACAATCCAATAATATCATTAGACAGCAGGCCGTCTTTTGTAGTATAGGCCTTAAATTCAGTTCCATCAAAACGTGCCAGTCCTCCTCCTTGTGTGCCTGACCATAAGTAGCCATTAGCATCTTCAACCATGGATGTTACCTGTGATTGGGGTAGACCGTCTACCGCTGTGTAGTTTCGGGTGGAGTAAAGAAAATGCTGCGCCTGGCTTTCCTGCAGAAGAAAAAAGCCTGTTAAAAAGACTCCCGTGATAATCCCTCTCATACTAATCAGATGGCAAAGTAGGTGTTTCACCATAGTATTGTAATCCCTCATTTTTAGGTATTTGGATCAGCCAGCGTTATGGGTTCTTGACCATAAAACGCGGAATTAAGACCAAACCACGCCTTTTTATATACCAGACCGGATTCACTCATTATTAATATACGTATTTGAGGTGGCTGTGTAATTACCATTAAAACAAAAAAGGCCAGGAGAACCTGACCCTTCTTGTTTATTAGAGATGAACATTACTCAACTCCGTAACAGTATTCTTTCAGATAATCTGCCGCATCGTCAAACCCGGCTGTAAATGCCTTCATCAGACACCGGCATCCTTCGTTAACTCTCTCTGGTTTTTCCACCAACGTAGCACCTTTGTAAAAAAGTAATGTTTCATTACCCGGTTCAAGCCGAAGTCCCTTGTTTATGTATTCGAGTGCCAGGTCATATTCACCGGCTTCGAGACAAAGTGATCCGGCATACAGGTACGACTGAACATACTCCGGATATTTTTTAATGACGCTGTTAAAAATAAACATCGCACTATCCTGCTTATCCTGATAATAGTAGGTCAATCCGAGATACGCTTCAAGTTCCGGACTTTGCTCCTGATTCAACAGCGTGAGAATATCCTGCTGTGCTATTTTGAATTTGCCAGCTTCCATCGCAACAGAAACACGCCATCGTAACAATTCCGGATTGGGATTTACTAAAATCAGTGCATCGATATCATTCAGTGCGTTATCTGCATCACCCTGGCCGAGATAAACATTCGCACGCAAGAGCTTTGCCTGAAGATCAGATGGATTCTTTTCGAGATAAAGGTTCAGGTCTTTGAGGGCATTATTGAACTGCTCCAAACCAAAGTAAGCGTAGGCACGCTTATAAAATAATTGTGGATTGGTGCTTACACCTTTTGACTTCGTGAGGATCTGCGTATACTTTTTTTCAGCTCCTGCATAATCCTGCTGTTCCAACAAGAGATCGGCTTCAGCTTCTGCTTTTGCCTCTTCAGTTGACTGTGCGCTGCTGTACGTGCTGATAATCATCAGTGCTGCTATCAGCACGTACTGCGCAATGGTTCTTACATTATTTGCTAAAGCGTTTACGCTCATTTTCCGTGAGGTAAATTTTTCGCAGGCGAATAGATTTTGGTGTCACCTCCACGTATTCATCTGACTGAATATATTCCAACGCCTCTTCCAGCGAAAATTTAATAGGAGGAGCAATACGCATTTTTTCATCTGCTCCGGTAGCACGCATGTTGGTGAGTTTTTTCGTTTTGGTAACGTTGATAACCAGATCACCGCTGCGGCTGTGTTCACCAATTACCTGACCTTCATATACCGGCTCACCTGGATCGATAAAGAATTTACCACGATCCTGTAAGTTATTCAAGCTATAGGCAATGGCTTCACCCTGTTCCATCACAATCAATGAGCCGTTGATACGTCCTGGGATTTCTCCGCGATATGCCTGATATTCCTTAAAGCGGTGTGTAACGATAGCTTCACCCGCAGTAACGTTCAATAGGTAATTTCTCAAGCCGATAATACCACGTGATGGTATCATGAACTTCAGGATCATGCGATCACCTTTAGGTTCCATGTTCAGCATTTCACCTTTACGCTGCGACACGGTTTCAATGGCCTTACCGGCATCCGTTTCCGGAAGATCAATTGTCAATTCTTCCATTGGCTCAGACTTCACGCCATCAATTTCCTTGAAGATCACCTGGGGCTGACCGATCTGCAATTCATATCCCTCCCTCCGCATGGTTTCAATCAATACCGACAAGTGAAGTACACCACGGCCAAATACCATGAAAGAATCAGCTGAGCCTGTATCGCCTACACGAAGGGCCAGGTTCTTCTCCAATTCCTTATCTAATCTTTCCTTGATGTGACGTGACGTTACAAACTTTCCTTCTTTACCATAGAAAGGCGAGTTGTTGATCGTAAAGAGCATACTCATAGTAGGCTCATCGATCTTGATCGACTGCATGGCTTCCGGATTTTCCTGATCAGCAACCGTATCTCCGATTTCAAAACCTTCCAATCCAACCAGGGCACAGATCTCACCAGCCTTTACCTCATCTACCTTTTGCTTTTCGAACCCCTCGAATACATACAGGTCTTTGATACGTGATTTTACAATAGCTTTTGTATCGCGCTTAACCAGTGCAATTGGCTGACCGGTTTTAATCGACCCGCGGTGTACACGTCCGATAGCCACACGACCGATATAGGAAGAATACTCCAGGGATGTGATCAGCATCTGAGTAGAACCTTCTGCAATTTTAGGAGCCGGGATATATTGAATAATACCATCGAGAAGAGGTGTAATGCTATCCGTGGGTTGCTTCCAGTCTGTGCTCATCCAACCTTGCTTGGCTGAACCGTAAAAGGCAGGGAAGTCAAGCTGGTCTTCATTGGCATCCAACTGGAACATGAGGTCAAATACCTGCTCATGCACTTCGTCAGGTGTACAGTTTTTCTTATCCACCTTATTAACAACAACAATAGGCTTAAGGCCCAGTTGCAATGCTTTCTGCAATACGAAACGGGTTTGTGGCATGGGACCTTCAAAGGCATCCACCAGCAATAAGCAACCATCAGCCATGTTTAACACACGCTCAACTTCACCACCGAAGTCACTGTGACCCGGTGTATCAATTACATTAATCTTATAGTCTTTGTATCGTACCGATACGTTCTTGGCCAGAATGGTGATACCCCGTTCACGTTCAAGGTCGTTACTATCCATGATGAGTTCACCCGGATTTTCGTGATCCTTAAAGAGCTTACCTGCCATGAGCAGCTTATCTACCAGGGTGGTTTTTCCGTGGTCAACGTGGGCAATAATTGCAATGTTCCTGATCTTGTTAACGTCCATAAATCCTCAAATCCGCTTTAATTTCTTTGAATTGAGGCGCAAAGATAGACTTATATTTAAGGATAACCAATCGTAGATTTTATTCCTCCGGATGATCTCTCTGGCGACCTTCCAGCCGGGCAGCGCTTTTATCGGTTTATATGCAGAATTGATGTAAACAGCGGATGAAAGAGGGAAAAATTCATATCGGAACTTCCGGATGGAGCTATAAAGACTGGAAAGGCATTTACTATCCTAAAAATCTGAAAAGCACCGAATGGCTTACCTTTTATTCTGAAACATTTAACATCACCGAAATAAATACAAGCTTTTACCACCTACCGAAGAAGCAAACGGTAGAAGGCTGGGTTAACAAAGTACCGGATGATTTTTTATTCTGCCCCAAGATCAGCCGTTACCTCACACATATGAAAAAGCTGCATGAGCCTGAAGAATCGCTGGAACGCTTCTTCGATGTATTTGAACCCATGCAGAAAAAGATGGGACCTGTATTGATCCAGCTTCCACCTTCACTCAAATTCAACCCTGAAGTAGCGGACCATTTTTTTAATCTTTTGAAATCAACGTATCACCCGTACACCTTTGCCCTGGAAGTCAGGCATAACACCTGGATGACGAAGGAAAGCATTGACCTGATGTCATTGTATCACATTGCTTTTGTCATTTCTCAATCCGGTCATGGATTTCCCTATGCTGAGCATATTACAGCAAAAGATATCTACATCCGGTTTCATGGCCCTGGAAAACTATACGCATCACTCTACTCTGAAGAAGAAATGCAGAAGTATGCTAACCTTTTCAGATCGTGGCAGAAAGAAGGTCACACCTTATGGATCTTTTTCAATAATGATTTTTATGGTTATGCCATAAAGAATGGCCTTCAACTGGAAACATGGCTAAATCCCGCCCGAGCGAAAGCGAAGGAAAGTACCCATCGGCAGGTGCTTGCCCTGCTTTGAATGAAGGTAGAATTCACCGTATTCCGGAGCATTGATCTCAAAATGTGTACTGGCTACATTCAAGCCTATTATCGGTGAAAGCCCTACGGCATACATACTTAAAATAAAAAAATGATTTTTCTTTTCCAGCAACTGACTGCTGAGATGGATCAACTCATTCAGTTGTTCCTGTAAAGTCCACTTCTCTCCTTCCGGGCCACGACCATACGGTGGCGGATCCATAATAATGCCGTTGTATTTGTTGCCGCGTTTCACTTCACGTTTCACAAATTTGAAGGCATCTTCATAAACCCAGCGGATGTCTGTAAGATTGTTGAGTTGCATGTTCTGATTTGCCCAGTTTATTCCCGGTCGTGAAGCATCACAATGAATTACTTCAGCAGCGGCAGAACGTGCTACCACGGATGCTGCTCCGGTGTAGGCAAATAAATTCAGCACACGAGGGTTGGCTATAGCAAAACCGTTAAGTGTATCGTAAATAAAATTCCAGTTGTTCCCCTGTTCCGGAAAAACACCCACATGACCAAAACTGGTAAGTGCTAAGCGAAGGGTAAGTTTCAGCTGATTGTACTCGTAATTGACCTGCCAGCTTTCGGGCATTCCTGCATTGCGTGACCAACCGCCTTTAACATCATCTGAGAATCTGAACTTATCTTTTTGCTCGCGGACAAATTTAGCATCCGCCATTTTCTTCCAGTCCTGTTCAGTCAGCGTCTTGCTCCAGATTGCCTGAGGCTCCGGACGAATAAGGGTGTACATTCCAAAACGCTCCAGTTTTTCACCTTCTCCTGAGTCGATAAGCTCGTAGTCTTTCCAGGAAGAAGGGTGATATAGTTTAAGGTTCAAAAGTTTAAGGTTTAAAGTTTAAAGTAACGTAACTATTGGGAGAAGTGAAAACATGAACTTCTGACTTGTATCTTGAAGTTTAAAACTCAAACTTTAAACCTTAAACTTTAAATTCATTGCACTTCACCATTACCAGTACACAGAATCCCAAAGTCAAAAGCCTGCTTGCTCTTGAAAAACCACGCGAACGAAGAAAGCAGGGTCTCTTTATTATTGAGGGTAAAAAAGAAATTGGTTTGGCGGTTGAAGCTGGCTACAAAGTAGGTAATCTGTTTTTCTGTGAAGACATCATCACGCTGGAGGAAGTAAAATCCTTTGCACGCAATGAACAGTTACTGGTTCCGGTATCAAAAGAGGTTTTTGAAAAGATTGCTGTTCGGGAAGGTACCGGTGGCATCATAGCCGTTGCTGAGCAAAAAACACATCGGTTGGATGAACTTCAACTCAACGAGAACCCATTGGTTCTTGTACTTGAATCGGTTGAAAAACCAGGCAACCTGGGTGCCATCCTGCGTACTGCAGATGCCGCAGGTGTAGATGCGGTACTGATCTGCGATCCGCAAACCGACTTTTATAACCCTAATGTAATCCGCTCCAGTGTGGGGTGTATTTTCACCAAACAAGTAGCTTCAGCATCATCGGAAGAAACCATTGCGTGGCTAAAAAAAAACGGAATACTTATTTTCTGTACGTATTTAAAAGCTTCTCAACCGTATCACTTGAAAGATTACAAAAAACCGAGCGCTATCGTTATGGGAACCGAGGCTACAGGGCTATCGGAAATTTGGGTAAAGAATGCGGATGCCAACATTATTATCCCCATGCAAGGTAGAATTGACTCGATGAATGTTTCAACTGCCGCAGCGGTGGTAATTTTCGAGGCCAGGCGGCAGCGTGGTTTTTGAAAAGGATTTTCTTTCTATGGACAAATCCGTAACTTCGTTATCGGAAAATTCTATAAATGGAGCCTACTCCCGGTTCAGTGAACTACCTGCAAGATGATAAATTCTTAAACGCTCTGGCGGAGGCCTACCGGCTTCAGGAAGCTATTATCGGCACTACCGAACTCGCCATTATTTCTACCAACACCTCAGGTATTATCACAAGCTTCAACCATGCTGCTGAAAACCTGCTAGGGTATAAATCAGAAGAGGTTATTGGCTCCGCTAATCCCCTCCAGTTTCATGATTACCTTGAAATCATTCAGCGTGCTGAAATTCTTTCACGTGAATTTAAAGTAACGGTCGAGCCCGGCTTTGATGCCGTGGTAGCAAAGGCACGCCTTACCCGGTCATCCGACCGGCATGAATGGACCTTTGTTCGTAAGGACGGAACACGTTTTCCGGTTTTACTATCCGTGTCTGCATTATATGACGATACAACCGACCTTACCGGCTATGTTGGTATTGCTACCGACATCACGTCCCAAAAACTGGTTGAGAACGAACTCAGGCGGATGGCTGATGAAAATGAGCGGATATTCAATGACTCCATAACCCTGAACTGTGTTGCCGGCTTTGATGGCTTCTTCAAGAAGCTCAATCCCGTATGGCATAAAACACTGGGGTGGACACTTGATGAACTGAAAGAAAAAAAATTCATCGAGTTCATTCACCCTGACGATATTGAAAATACAATCCGGGTTTCTTCTTCTATAATCAAAGGAAATCAGGTATCCACCTTTGAGAACCGGTATCGCACCAAAGACGGATCATACAAATGGCTTCTCTGGACATCATCACCCGACATGGAGCGTCAGCTGATCTACGCTTCGGCAATTGACATTACCGACCGGAAGAAATCAGAAGAGGAATTACTCCGTTCTAAAAACAGTCTTGAGATTGTAGCCTCCGGACTACAGGAACAAAACAAACAGCTTGACGAATTTGCGCACATCATTTCCCACAACCTTCGTTCACCTATCGGGAATATAAAAGCGCTTATCGGACTGCTGAATGAGAAAAGCTCGGTAGAAGAATATCAACTCATTTTCGAAAAACTAAGGAACCTTGCCGGCAATCTGGGAGAAACCATGAACGAGTTGATGGAGACCATCAAGGTTAAAAAGAACAACGATGTTGAAATTGTTACCATCCGGTTTAAAGATATGCTGGATAAGGTGGTACAGTCGCTCGAAGGTGATCTGATACAGAATGAGGCCACGGTAACATTTGATTTTAACTCCGCTTCACAGATCGAATATTCAAAAACCTACCTCGAAAGTATTTTTCAGAACCTGATCAGCAATGCCGTAAAATACCGCTCACCCGAACGCAAGCCTGAGATCCATATATCCACACACTATGTTAATAACCGCATAGAGCTTCGGGTAAAAGATAATGGACTGGGTATTGACCTGGAAAAATTCGGAGCACGACTTTTTGGCCTGCATAAAACATTTCACGATAACAAGGAAGCGCGTGGTGTGGGATTATTCCTCACGAAAACCCAGATCGAAACCATGGGCGGAACCATACGGGCAGAAAGTGAAGTGAATAAAGGCACCACGTTTATTGTACGGTTCTAAGACCTACCTTCTTCCGTTTCATCCATTTCCACAACAGATCAATGACGTTAAACCACGAGCTGAATTGTTGGCTTAAAATCTTATCTTGCGCGACCTAATATACCAGACCTGTTTATGACCCGATTTATCATGTCCATACTGAAGCGCTTTGCCTGGTTCAGACGTTTCAATGCGAAGATAACCTACGAACTGCTCGCCAAGCATGTGCCGGCATCCGACTGGCAATTCATGAATTATGGCTATGCTCCAAACGGCAATGAAAAACCCCTTACGGATATTTCCAATGATCCTAATTCACAACGGCATCCGCTACAGATGTATCATTATCTCGCAGCTAAAACGCAAATCGAAGGAAAAGAGGTATTGGAAGTAGGCAGCGGACGTGGTGGTGGAGCGAAACATATTGCCAGTTATTTTAAACCGTCATCCTACACCGGAATGGACCTTGCACAAAGTGCAGTTGATCTCGCCAACCAGTTACATAAGGTTCCCAACCTGAAATTCATTCAGGGCAGCGCTGAGTCAATACCCCTTGCTGATAACAGCATCGATGTGGTGGTAAACGTGGAATCCTGTCACGCATATGGTTCGGTGGACAAATTTCTCAGTGAAGTAAAGCGTGTATTGAAACCCGGTGGATACTTTCTCATGGTAGATTTCCGTAACAACAAAAACGTAGAGACCATGACCACCCTGAAAGGTCAGCTTCGAAATACCGGCATGCAGTTACTGGAAGAAGAAAACATTACCAGCAATGTCATTCAGTCAATCGAAGCTGAAGATGATATAAAGCAGGCGCGTATCCGCAAGCTGATCCCGGCAAAGTGGCAAAAGTTATTTGCTGAATTTGCCGGTGTGGTGGGCTCAAAGTTTTACCTCACCTTAAAGGATGGCACACGCGAGTATTATCGTTTCGTGATGAAGAAAAATTAATTTCCAATTCCAGGTTTCAGATTAAAATTAAATGCATAATCCGGAATTTGAAACCTGAAATCTGGAATCAGGCAGGCTCCCACAATTCAATCTTGTTGCCTTCCGGATCCATGATCCAGCCAAATTTGCCATAAGGAAATTCCTGCATCTCGCCCACTACTGTGACACCCTCCTCTTTCAATACCGCGATTAGCTCCCGGAGGTTTTCCACGCGGTAGTTAAACATGAAAGGTTTTTCGCTGGGTGCAAAATAGGTTGTATCATTTTTGAATGGACTCCACACGGTGGTTGCAGGTGGTGCATCCGGTTTGTTTTGTTCAAACCACGTGAAAGTGGCACCGTAGTCATCTGCCGACAGACCTAAATGTTTTGCATACCACGATTTAATTTTTTTGGGATCTTCAGCCTTGAAGAAGATCCCACCAATACCGGTTACTCTTTTCATGTATTCATTTTTATGCTGCGGGAAGAAATTCTTTTTTTCGTAAGATCGCTGCACTGATCAGTGAAATGATCAACCTTACCGGGAAGATCTCAATGAAGGTCATGCCAATCCGACTATTATTTTCTTCTTCCGGGTAAGCTTGAGTCCTATCCATATTCCGACTATGGTGAAGAGAATACCAATAATACCCATATAGATTTCCAGCGAGAAATCGCGCACGAAGAAACGATACTCCAGAAACTTCAACAGAAATATGAGAACCGCGAGCGCAATGCCATATAGTAAAATGGTCTTTCTCATCCCTGCTCAACCAGAATAGCTTCATGGGTAGTCGTATCGTAGATGGATGTTTTTAAAACCCGGTTTGAATGGCGCAGGCGATCAAATAGTCTTTCCTTGTCGACATCCGTATCAAAAAGTATTTTTTCACCATCATCAAATTTCAGAAAGCATTTGTACTGAACGGATTGGGTTTTCTCATGATAATTCATCATTGATCCGGCAGAGACATACTTCACTTTATTCACAAATAATTTTTCAATACAGTTATAGCTACGTGTTCCTCCAAGTTTCAACCCCAGTACCCAGACGTATCTGAAGCAAGTCTTCTTGTCCGTGTCAAATACCATGAACCAGCGTGCGGTGACAATCATCACACAGAAGTACAATGTTACAGCCTGCATGAGCATCATGCGCATGCCGGGATCTGTACGGATATAATTCAGGATAATGCCAAAGAAAACAATAACACCAACGAAGCGAATAAAAAACGGAAGCAGGTAACCTTGTTTGATCTTAATCATGGAGGCAAATATAATTGGCGTGAGTGAATATCAGATCGCCACTGCATCGAGACGAATCCCCATTACCAGGATATCATCAGTCTGGTTGTGTGAGCCTCGCCATTCCTCGATCGTCTTGTCCAGTATTTGTTTCTGCTCTTCCAGCGGCCGTTGATGAATGCTCAACAACAGGTCATTGAATTTTTTCGACATAAACTTCGTATTGTTAGGCCCGCCAAACTGATCGCGGTAGCCATCTGAAAAGAGATAAATCATAGTTGATTCTTCAATCGGCACCAGGTGTTTTTTGAAGGAAAATTCCTTCTTGCTCCGGCTTCCTCCAATCGGGTGAACGTCACCTTTCACCTGGAATAGTTTGTTATTCTGAATGTATACCAGTGAATTCTTGGCGCCTGAAAACTCAATCGTATTTTTCTCCTTTCGGTAAATACACAGGGCTACATCCATACCATCGTTGTTACCGGTGGTTTCCTGCTGAAGCGCTGTGCGTATCTCATGGTGAAGCGCGTTCAAAATCTGATCGGTCTCCGCAATACCTTTGCTGATGATACCATTCAATGCGTTGATACCAATCAATGACATGAACGCCCCGGGAACGCCATGACCTGTGCAATCTGCCACCGTAAAAATTACATCCGGGTTATACCAGCTTTTGGGTTCCGTAAACCAGTAGAAATCACCACTCACGGAGTCACGTGGCTTGAGAAGTATGAACGAATCGGGTAGAAGTTTTTTCTGCAGATCAGGTTTTGGAAGCATGGCTTCCTGTATCCGCTTCGCGTAATTGATACTGCTCCTGATGCTCTTATGCTGTTCATCAATTTTTCGGTTTGCCTTGATCTGCTTCCGGTAACCCGTCACCGCGACAAGCACCAACACCACTGCCAGCACCAAACCTCCAATGATCGAATTCCGGATGAGGGCAGCATGCTTCAATTCCGTATGCTGTTCTTTGATCTGCAAGTCTGCCAGCTCCTTATCCTTGGCCAGCAGGTCTATCTGAAGTTGTTTTTTCTCGCTGGCTTCCTTGGCTTCCTGTAATGACTGTGCCGTAGATTGAAGAGAATATTTCGTAGCGAGCAGCGAATCTTCTGTATTCCTTAACCGCTTTGCCTGCTGCTCAAGCTGGGCACTGGCCGTTCTTTTTTCCACGTCAGCTTGTTGAATTTGCTGATCCAGTTTCTTCTTTTGCTCAGCACTTTGTTCCTCCATCTGCTTACTCTGTAGCAGGGTGTTATATAAGCTTTTATATTCTTTTGCTTTGACAGTATTGCCAAGCTTACCATGATATTCACTCAGCAGCTCATAGCATTTCTGCTGGGTCAGTTTATCACCCTGCTGCAGCGAGAGTGACAAGGCCCTGTCCAGGGCTTCGATGGATTTTTTATGCCGGTTCAACTGAGCCTGACTTACGGCCACCTGAATAAGACTTTCCATTATAAAATCCGTGCGCTTCAGTTCTTCACCAAGTTTCTGGGCTTTCAGAAAATTATCGAGCGCCTTACTGTAATCATTTTTCGATGCAAAGTTCAGAGCCAGTTGCTGGTTCGCTAAATACATCAGAGACTTATCGTTGGCCTTCTTTCCGTAGGTCAGGGATTGATTCAGAAACTGGTTCGCCTTGTCGAGCTGACCAACAGAGCCATATTGCTTCGCTATTTCATAGGAATAGAATGATGCCTTTCCATTGTCCTTATCCGCGATAGCCTGGGTAAGCAGTTTTTCATACTCCTGAAGTTGTGCCGTTTGACCTTCGGCATTCGTCCAAAAGGAAGACAACAGAAGCGCTAAAAAAATAACCTTACTGCACTGAAGAAGGAGGTTCATAGGGGGCAGAAAAGACTAATTTATCCAGAGTAAAGCAAAAGAAGGGGTTGATGTAAGGAAATCATGCATTCAGCAGGCTAAGAACATGGGTTTACCTGGCAGATAACATCTTTAATCCTTTGCATCTATTATCAATCCGAATTCCATTACCCCCGGAATCTGATCTGCCTGAACCTGATGGGTTACAACATAGGTATAGGTGCCTGCCTCTCCAAACTTCAGGTTCTCCTCCACCACCGTCTCCAGGTCACACAGGTCGCCCCCGCATTTGGCCAGGTATTCATTTTCAGAATTCCTGGTCCTGAAATCATAATCCGCTGTTGATTCCTTTCCGGATGGTGAAATCATTCTTACAGTAACCGGTATGCTGTTCAGTTGAAATCCATACAGGTGCCGGATCCCCAGGGTTAACGAATAGGATTTACTGACATCTTCGATCACAGGTTTGAATACGATCCCCTGACCTGACTTCCAGGTGTAGGTTGGGAAGGATTCTTTGTCGTATTCTTTGTATACATGCGTGCAGGAGATTAACACAACCATCATTACACTATATAAAACAGAATTTTTTATCATGGGAATTTGATTCAATCTATTTTACAACATGCGAGTCAATGATGGTTTCAATAGTACCATCCGCATGAATCAACTGTCTGCTCTTCATAACCTGGTTAGCCGTATCCGAACCAGAGTACCCATAGGATATGATGTTATACAGTGAATCATTCACAAATTCTCCCCTGCTCCGCCAGGCTTCGTCTTCATCACCACCCTGATCAGACAACATGCACGTGCCTATGACGTTGTAATTCCGGTCGAGTGTATACAACGTGACCGTAGCACCAGCTTCACCATAGCGCGTCAGTATCATTCGTTTTATCCCATTCGCCAGCACACGTAACGACAACGGATATCCCTCAATCTCCGGTCGTTTAATTTCCTCACTTATGATCAGCCCTTTATTTTTCCAGAAACCCTCACTCTTCTCCAGGGCTTTCTGCAAATCCTGATCCGCTGACAGATCATAGGCCCTGCGTTCCTTCTCTGTAAACAGGGCTTTGAATTCATCTTCGGTGAGGGTATCGGTAATGATATTCCCGGCTACATCCTCTGCATGAGCCACAGGTACAGAATCCCTAACCGGACCGGCATCACGGTTGAAATCCTTGCGGCAGGAAGCTGCGCCCAGGATAAGAATAATAAGGAGCGGAGCGGAAAAGGTATTCATTTCAAAGGCGCAGGTATCATAACATAAAGTAACAGATTTGATACGAATTTCCTGATGCTACCTGATAATACAATAGCAACCCTTTCCTCACCCCTTCCGTATAATCCGCATCGTTGTCAGTCAGCTGCCTCATCCGGCTACTGGATTCACTTAGTCAAATCACTTCCTCACGAAACGTTGCCTGCTATTCCCGGAAGATTGACGTTAGTTACTCCAAAAAAAACAGTTATGAAAATCTCCCGGAAAAAATCCATGTTCTCCCCTGGACTACATGTATCACCAGCGCTGCTGACAACCCTGTTACTTTTTTTATTCACCCTTAAAACACATGCACAAATGGAAACAGCCTACAAGCTCGCAAACGAAATGGTCCGGGAAAGACTGATGAAAGAAGGTACCGACAACATCCGCATCCTGGATGACCTGAAGAAAAATGATGTTATCGTGGTGAACGGAACGTATGACCATATTGCCCTGGTATTACAAAGCCTGCGTATACCTTTTGCTGCGATTGAACACAACCAGCTGCTCGAAGCACAGCTTGAACCGCACCAGACGATCTTTGTGAACTGTGCTTCCTCTTTCTCACCGGAAGCCGCACGCAAACTGGCTACATTCGTATCGGAAGGCGGGCAACTGATCACCACCGACTGGGCACTGCGAAATGTGATTGAAGTTGCTTTCCCCAACACCATCGCCTACAACAACAGGCCTACAGCTGATGAAGTTGTACGCATCGAAGCGATTGACCGCCAGGATTCGGTTATCACCGGATTCCTCGATGAGAAAGCAGACCCGGTGTGGTGGCTTGAAGGATCGTCATATCCCATCGATGTACTCGACAAAGAAAAGGTGAAGGTACTGATCCGTTCCAAAGAACTGGGAGAAAAATATGGTGCAGATCCGGTAGTTGTGCGGTTCGCTCATGGCAAGGGACTGGTGTATCACATGATCTCTCATTTCTATTTACAGCGCACGGAAACCCGCGACAAAAAACAATCCGCACCGGCTGCCGAATATTTCAAAGACAAAGGTGCTGGTGCTGCGAACGTGGCCAAAGCAGAAGCCAGTGGCGTAACGTATGGTGAGATCCAGTCTGCAAACACGTCTGCGGATTTTGTGTCACGGATCATCATCAAGCAGAAGAAAAAAGTGAAGGACTGAATGTAATCGTGTAGTGTGCTGATTTTGTTTCCCCGCAGATTTCGCGGATATACGCAGATGGGAATCAGCGTTGATCTGCGTTATCTGCGGGAAGTTTGTATTTAGATTTTATCCTGCCCACCCTTCTCTATCCAGGCTCCGGTATTGAATCGCTTCCGCGAGGTGTTCTACTTTGATCTCATCACTACCAGACAAGTCTGCTATCGTTCGGGATACTTTTAATATCCGATCATAAGCACGCGCAGAAAGCCCCAGTCTTTCCATCGCAGTCTTTAACAGAGCTTTCCCGGTTTCATCAATGGCACAAATTTCCTTTACCATGTTGGAGGGCATCATCGCGTTGCAATACACGCTCTCCTGATCCTTGAAACGATCCGACTGAATCAAGCGGGCTTTCACCACACGTTCACGGATCTCTTCGCTTGACTCGCTTTTCCGGTTTGCGGTCATCTCATCAAAACTTACCGGCACCACTTCTACGTGAAGATCAATCCGGTCCAGCAAAGGCCCGCTGATCTTGCTGAGGTAACGTTGTACAATTCCCGGTCCGCATACACATTCTTTTTCCGGATGGTTGAAGAATCCGCAGGGACATGGATTCATGCTGGCCACCAGCATGAAGTTCGCAGGATAGTCGATCGAGATCTTTGCGCGTGATATCGTTACACGCCTCTCTTCCATGGGTTGACGCATAACTTCCAACACCGTACGTTTGAATTCCGGAAGTTCATCCAGAAATAAAACACCATTATTCGAAAGTGATATCTCACCAGGTTGCGGATTTCCTCCCCCGCCAACGAGAGCTACGTCAGAAATTGTATGGTGAGGGCTGCGAAATGGACGTGTGGTCATCAGTGAAGCATTGCGGCCCAATCGTCCGGCAACGGAATGTATCTTCGTTGTCTCCAGCGCTTCATTCAGGGTAAGAGGCGGAAGAATGGTGGGCAGACGTTTGGCAAGCATGGTCTTTCCTGCCCCAGGCGGGCCGATCATGATCACGTTATGGCCTCCTGCGGCTGCAATCTCCAAGGCACGTTTGATATTTTCCTGACCCTGCACGTCTTTGAAGTCGGTATCGTAGTGATTCAGTTTTGTTGCAAATACTTCTTTGGCATCGATGTGAACTGATGCGATTTCAAGTTTGCCTTCCAGAAAGTCAACGGCTTCATCCAGTGTTGAGACCGGATAGATCTCCAGTCCGTCAACAATAGCTGCCTCACTGGCATTGTCTGCGGGGAGAATAAATCCTTTGAACTTTTCCCGTTTAGCCTGAATGGCAATAGGAAGCACACCTTTTATGGGACGGAGTTTTCCGTCCAGCGCCAGCTCACCCATGATCACAAACTGATCGAGTTTTTCCGTAGTGATCTGACCGGAAGCTTTCAGAATGCACAGTGCAATGGAGAGATCATAAGCCGAACCTTCCTTACGAATGTCGGCAGGTGCCAGGTTTACTACCGTCTTCTTACGCGGCATAAAGAACCTTGAACTCTTCAATGCTGATTCTACACGATGCTGACTTTCCTTTACCGCATTGTCGGGGAGACCGCTCATAAAAAAACGTAATCCCTGGTCGACACTTACTTCGACCATGATCGTACGGGCATCCACACCGTGGACGGCTCCGCCAAAGGTCTTTGCTACCATGGCGGATTAGCGGATGAAACTAATTCTTGGTTGAGGGAGGCGTTGTCGTGTTGCGGGAAGCTTCCTGCAGATCGAAGAGTTTTGCCTTGAGGGTGTTGAGCTCGTGTGTGAGCGCAGCCTTTTCTTTTTGTGAATCGCGATTGATAATCCATGACCAGATAACGTCTAAGCTAACTAATATCAAACCTAAAACGGCCCCCCACTTCATGAGGGAGATCCACTTAAGGACCGAGAACAGGAAATTAAAATCATCCTTCTGAGATTCAATATAAAATGTGAAAATCACAAGTAATAAATGGAATGCTCCGAAAATGGAATAGAAGATTAGCCTGTTCTTATTCATGAACGCCTGCGGGTTGCTTGAGTACTAAAGTTAAATGAAAAAAATCAAAATCCGAATCCCGGTTGAATTTGTACACAGACCCACCGGACAATTCCGGCATCTACACCTTCTGAATTTCCGTAAGCTTTTTATACAGACCACCGCTGTTACTCAATGCTTCATGCGAACCACGTTCCGCTATCTCACCCTGTTGAATAACAATGATCTCATCCGCATGCTGGATCGTACTGAGCCGGTGTGCGATCACAATAGACGTACGGTTCTTCATCAGGTTGTTCAGTGCATCCTGTACCAGTCGCTCCGATTCAGAGTCCAGTGCTGAGGTCGCTTCATCGAGAATAAGAATAGCCGGGTTTTTCAACACCGCTCGTGCAATACTAAGTCGCTGGCGCTGGCCTCCCGAAAGTTTTGAACCACGTTCTCCGATGATCGTGTCGTAACCATTTTCAGACTGAAGAATAAAGTCATGTGCATTGGCTACCTTCGCAGCATGAATCACATCTTCTTTTTTCACATCCGGCATACCAAAGGCGATGTTGTTGAAGATGGTATCATTGAACAGGATCGACTCCTGGGTGACCACACCGATGTGGTGACGAAGAGATTCGAGTTCATACTCCGTCAGGGAATGCCCGTCAATCATGACGGCTCCTGCTGTGGGATCATAGAAGCGCGGAACCAGGTCAGCCAGTGTAGACTTGCCACCACCGGAAGGCCCGACAAGGGCAATGGTCTTTCCTTTTTCAATGGTCAGGTTGATGTTCTTTAATATCGTCCGCTCATTATCGTATGCGAAACTAACATTACGGAATTCTATTTTATCGGTGAACTTCTCCAGCTTTAAAGCACCGGGTTTGCTTTGAATTTCTGATTCCGTATCAACTACTTCAAAAATTCGGGTGGCCGCTACGGTACCTTTTTGTAACGAAGTGATGCCATTCGAGAAATTTTTTGCCGGCTGGATCATGGATGCATACACGACCAGGAATCCGAGG
This sequence comes from Ohtaekwangia sp., assembly GCA_036503775.1. Taxonomy (GTDB): domain Bacteria; phylum Bacteroidota; class Bacteroidia; order Cytophagales; family Cyclobacteriaceae; genus Ohtaekwangia. The sequence goes on along the minus strand of DASXWH010000028.1, from coordinate 7,736 downwards.
AATTGCTCGGCCTTAAGTTCAGGACTATTACCCAACACCAGGTTACCACCATAGTATATGATTATAGAAACAATGATAGCACCTAATATTTCGGAGATGGGTCCGGCCAGTTCATTTTTCCGTGAAATGGAAAGATTAACCTTACGGTGGTAAGATGTTTCGGCATCGATCTTGTCGAGAATAAAATTGCGTGCATTGAATGCCTTGATCACGCGCATACCGCTGAACGTTTCATCCAGTATTGTGACAATACGCCCCAGGGCCTGCTGGCTTTGCTTTGCTTTTCGTTTCAATTTTTTGATGATAGCGGATACTACATAACCCATGATCGGCAGTACCAGAAATGCAAACAGCGTAAGTTTTACAGAGATCGTAAACAATACAGCAAGGTACACGATGATGGTAATCGGCTCCTTCAAAACAAATTTCAAACTATTGACCACGGCTACTTCCACTTCGCCCACATCATTCGTGAACCTCGAGATAAGATCACCCTTACGATTATTATTGAAGAAACCCAGGTGCATCAACGACACCCGTTCAAAAATATGCATTCGCATATTCTTGACAACATCCATCTTTATGCGTGAAGCGGCCATGCGTTCAGCATAGCGAAATGCGTTAGCAAGTAAATTCAATGATACAATGGAAAGACAGATGAACAAAAGCGTACCTACCTTACCATGCGTTACAGATATACTGATCATGTAGTGCCGGAAGAAACCGGAGAAAAATTCTTTTGAAATCGCAAACTCAGGCAGCGGAGGGACAACCAGGACGGATTCTTTAAAAAGCACCTCGAGCATGGGAATGAATAGAACGAATGAGCCCGCACTTAGAATGGCGCTGATTATGGAGTAAAATAAAAACTGCAGGAATCGTGGTGCCCAGTTTGGTGCATATTGTACAATCCGGTGATATATGTTCATGCTACTTAGGTCTTAAATCCAGACCACAAAGTTCACCAAGGAAGACACAAAGCCTGCCTGCCCGGCAGACAGGGTTCACAAAGGTATTCTCTGTGTAACTTGTGCATTCCTTTTTTGTCCTCTGTGCAATTGGATTTCATGGTATATTAAAATTCATACAGCCTCCGGGCTATATTCCACCGCAAAGCTAATGAAGTTATGGATGCATTCTTATTATATAGCTCCAGCACGGAAGAGCTCTTACGCAACACCACATTGGCATCAATAAAAAGATTATGCTTCAACTGCCACGATGCTGTAAAACTCCCGTACACAATATCATTCTTGAAGCCCTGGCCGATCTTGTTACCATATTCAAGCTCATGTGACGTATTGTTCTTCAGCGGATCGCTTCCCCAGTTGTATTTGGAATCTATCGCAGCCGGGTCCACAGACCCCAGGTCATAATCCGTGGAGTCACGCCCGATATTGATGATCATCAGCTTGCCGGTAAGGTGTAATCGTGGCAACGGCTGATAGCGGGCCACACCGATCCATTCCGTAAAGTTTGCGCCCAGTGGGTGCGCAATAGGTTGTTGATAATGGGAATAGTTGGCATACTCTGAGTGATGCGAGTAGGTGAATGGCCGGGAGATATTAACCTCTCCCTGCAAGTCGAGGTTCGGCACACCGAATGCGTCTACATATTTTCCACCCACCTGAATAGCAAATTTATTAGCCCACCATCCGTCACCTTCTTTGATATGATCAAGGACGAATTCATCCAAAACAAATTGTCCGTAAAACGATAATTTTTTAACGGCATTCCATTTGAAGTCCATACCAAGAATCACGTTGTCACTGCTGCCGTTCTGCTGTTCGATGGCACGGTAGAAAATGATCGGGTTGAGGTAAGCCCATTCAAACTTCCCTCCGCTCAGCGTATCATCCGGACTGAAAATCACTGACTCAAAAAGACCCAGGTTGAATTTCTTTCCAATGTTCACACTGAGGTGGTGAAACGTTACAAACTTGTCCGGATATCCTCCGCCTGAAGACGTGCTTCCACTCAGCGTTCCGGTCACGTCAGCCGTCATCTCACTGAGCATGTAAACATAATTCAGCTTCCATACCTTGATGTTGGCTTTAAAGAAAGAAGCTGGTGGCCCGTAGTCTGAAAAGATCAACGACCGCGTACCGTTACCGATAAAAAAACGGTCGTATCCTAATTGTACATTAATGTGCTTTGTCGCTTCAACAGTGATGTATCCACGGGCCTGCAAAAAGTCTACACCCTTTCCATCCTTGAATTCCTTCCAGAATCCTTCGTGCGGAATCACCGGATTGAGTGACATCTGATCCCATACATAGGAAGGCAATACGCTCTGATTATCCGCCAGGTAGGTATAGAATCCCACTTTGCGATCGATCATACCCCGTAGCTCAACACCACGTGTGTTCACAAAAAGCATGTCGTCTCGCTGTGAATCTTTACCTGCACCGAGGTATAAAACCGGACTGATATGCAGGTCAAACTCCGGAATATCTACATGATAGAGGTCTGCCTTCTTCCGGTATAAATGCTTCAGGAAAGGTTTTTTGCTGTCACTGGTTTCAGCACGTGACCATTCCCAGCTGTCGTTCCGGAGATAGTCGTAGTTGAACCTGTCAGTTGCAGACTGAAATCCACTCAATGACTCAATGGAGTCGACAAATGAAATAACGTCCGAACGCTTATAGCCTTTCACATCGGTGAAGAACTGCGGCATCACCTGTCCCGCCTTTACTTCGTAGCGGTCAATGAGGTGATAATAGTCCTCATTTAAGGGGATATAAGCACTTTGACCGTAAGATTGAGCTGCAACCGTTAGAAAGAGAACGAAAAGGATATATCGCATGAATTGGGAATCTAAGCCTAAAAATAGCCTCAAAAGGCTGGTTTCTGCCTTAAAGATACCCGGAAACAAGTTCCTGATCAAAACTCAGGTGTGCCCCTTGCTTATCCAGAAGCGCTTTTTATCTTTGCAGTCCTTTTAAGGGATTAACAGTAAGATTGATATGAAAAAAGGCATTCATCCGGAGTACAAAGACGTGGTTTTCTGGGACACATCAAGTGATCACAAGTTCCTGAGCCGCTCTACAAACGCTCCTAAAGAGACAATTAAGTTCGAAGATGGCAAAGAGTACCCTGTTATCAAGGTCGAAGTAAGCTCTGCATCTCACCCGTTCTTTACCGGTAAGAAGCTGTTCGTGGATACAGCCGGCCGTGTAGAGAAATTCAAAAACAAGTATCAGAAGAAAGCATAATAACTTCTTCTTTTGGAGAGAGGAAAAAAGTCTGGCGCAAGCCGGACTTTTTTATTTTACCCCTTTCCGTGCCCGCACACGGAAAAAGAAAAGCACACAAGCACACCATCATTTATTGCCGCCTTGCGGCCTTATCCTATTTTTGAGCGATGAATTTGATCCTTTTTGATGACCCGGCTATCCGGATCGCCCTTCTCCCTTTAACCTATACACGGCCGGTAGCTGCCATTCGCGTTGGAATCCTCACAATCGCTGAAAAATGGGGTTCCTGGCTCTCCCAGCCGGTCTCTTACCAGACCGAAACCTACCTTCAATCGAAATATCCGGCCAATTCCACTTCCGATAACCTCATGATCAATGGGGCATTATGCCCGGATGAGAAACTGGTAGCGGCTGTAAAGGCGCTTCCAAAAGGATATTTCCTTGTAAAGGATCAGGTTCTTTTAGCGGCTTATCAGCCTGAACAGGCAATGAATGAGTCGAATACCATTCCCTATCCGTATGACCTCACCCTGATCGACAAGACCTGGAAGATCTTCCGGGAGAATGCCGCTCAGTTAAAAATTGACTTTGCCCGAATTACTTCCGGCAGAAAATCAGCCGCCATTGAAGACAAGCATACGGTTGTTTACAACGCTGAAAATGTTTTCCTCGAAGAAGGCGTCTACATCCGGGCTGCCATACTGAATGCCGAAACGGGTCCTATTTATTTAGGAAAGAACACCATTGTTCAGGAAGGTGCCATTATCCGCGGCTCCTTTGCTCTTGGCGAAGGATCACACGTGAATATGGGTGCCAAAGTAAGGGGCGATACCTCTATCGGTCCGTTCTGTAAAGTCGGTGGCGAGATCAGCAACTCCGTACTGTTCGGGTACAGCAATAAAGCGCACGATGGCTTCCTGGGAAATTCCGTTCTGGGTGAGTGGTGTAATCTGGGAGCTGATACCAATACCTCGAACCTGAAAAACAATTATGATACAACACGACTCTGGAGCCACACCACACACAGTTTCGAACACACCGGTTTGCAGTTCTGCGGACTGATCATGGGTGATCACAGCAAATGCGGCATCAACACTATGTTTAATACCGGAACTATGGTTGACGTTTGCTCCAACATCTTTGGTGAAGGATACCCTCCGAACTATATTCCTTCTTTTGCCTGGGGTGGATCGGGTGGTTTAATCACACACCAGCTCGACAAATGCCTTGAAACCGCAGAACGTGTGCTGGGCCGAAGAAATGTTGCACTCAATGCCGTTGACAAAGGAATTCTCTCCCATATATTTGAGACGACTGCACCTGGTCGTGTGTGGGAAAGAAGGTAACACATGAAGCTCGACAAATTCCTCAAAATACTCTGGCTGATAAATGGTATTGGCCTGCTGATCATTTTACTCATTGCCGCGTTTGTCGCGATCAGCGAGATCGATTATATATCCGGGTGGACCGGTCATGATTCGTACGCTTATACCGATCAGTCTCATGAAGGTACCTCAAGAAAGCTCACCTATCAGGAACCCGAACCTATTTACGGAACAGAAAATTTCCTCCTGGTTATAAATGCTGAGAATTACGATTTGAACAGTGGATCATCCTCGTATTCGGATTCTTATTTTAGTGATGAACGCTATTATTCCTGCGTCAATGTTATTTTCCTGAACACAGAGCTACGTCCTGTAAAAACCCTTCTTGACACGAAAGCTTTCATCAATCAGTTCAAGTTTCCTTCCGGCAACCTTTACAATATGTCTGATACAACAGCAAAACATATTGTGTACCTCATCGCCACGCAAGACACCAACCAGGATGGCAACATCGACTTCAGTGATGACACTGATCTGTTCATTTCTGATCTTTCCGGAAATGATCTTCACCAGATCACCAACGACATGGTAATCTCCGATTATGTATTCATCCAAAAAGGACAAAAGCTTCGCATTGATTATTTAAACAAGAATGATGTTGAAAGCACAAAACATTTTGCCCTGTACCATATTGCCGAACGGAAACTGGAAAAATTATCCGGCATTGATGAATCACTGAACGCTATCCAAACGCTTTACAAACCATGAAGTTTGCAGCCATACCGGGATTGAAAGAAACCAAGACGCTGCTCACGGAAGCCGCCCGGCATAACCATATCGCGCATGCACAGCTTTTCACCGGAGCTGTTGGCGCACTGAACCTGCCCATGGCCCTGGCCTATGCAACCTATTTACATTGTGAAAACAAAGGCGATGATGCCTGCGGTACCTGTGCTGCCTGCTCCAAGAATGCCAAGTTCATTCATCCTGACACACACTTCGTCTTTCCGCTCAGTAATGTAAAGGGCGACAAAGATGAAGATCGTTTCAAGGCCGACATCATGAAAAGCTGGCGGGCATTCCTGCTCGAGCAACCCTTTGGCAACCTGGATGACTGGACGAATTACTACGGTGGTGAAGACAAACAAGCATTGATATCACGCGAAGAAAGTCGCGAGATCATTAAGACACTTTCTCTCAAGCCATTTGAAAGTCCGCATAAAGTAATGATCATCTGGCAACCGGAGCTCATGCACCCTTCCGCTGCCAATGGCATCCTGAAGATCCTGGAAGAACCACCGCCACACACGTACTTTATACTCGTTACCAATGCAGCCGATCGTTTACTGCCCACCATTATTTCGAGGACACAAATTGTGACCATTCCTTTATTAACCGATGAAGAAGTTGCAGAACAGCTTGCTGAACATGGACTGGATAAAACCAAAGCAGAGAAGGTCGCCCAACTGGCGGAAGGCAATCTGAACCTGGCCCTGCGGCTGACCGAACATCAGGAAGATAACAACGCACAACGTTTTATAGACTGGATGCGCGCCTGCTTTAAGCGAAGCTATGGCTCGCTTGTAGCGATGGCAGATGAATACCACGGACTCGACAAACTGAGCCAGAAGAACATGATCACGTACAGCCTCAATATGATGCGGGAATCACTACTGAGCATTTCCGGAGCAGGAACAATGAACCGTACCCGTGGTGAAGAGCTGAAATTCATCCAGGACTTCAGTAAAGTATTAACGCTGGATAAAGTAGAAAAATCATCGCGGCTGCTGAATGACGCTACCTATCACCTGGAACGGAACGGCAGTGCCAAAATGATTTTCCTTGACCTCTCACTGAAGCTTTCCAAAACACTTAATCCCTGAACATGAACAAAACCATTCGCATCGGTACACGCGGGAGTAAGCTCGCACTCTGGCAGGCTAATCATGTAGCAGATCTCATCAAGCCTTCCGGATACCGTACAGAAATTGTTCCCATCGATACGAAGGGCGACATGATTCTTGACATCTCTATTTCGAAGATCGGAAGCAAGGGTGTGTTCACGGAAGAAATCGAAGCCAAACTATTAGACCATTCGATCGACATTGCCGTACACAGCGCCAAAGATCTCTCATCGGAAATACCGGACGACCTGGAACTGATCGCCTTCACCGAGCGTGAAGTGCCGAACGATGTCATTATCAGTCCTAATAAAAGCATCAACATCACCCGCGATAAATTAAAGATCGGAACCTCTTCTACCCGAAGGGTGGCCTTCCTGAAACATTTCTATCCCAATGTAGATGCAGTTTCCATACGCGGAAATTTACAGACACGTGTTTCCAAACTGATGGCCGGTGAATGTGATGCCCTGCTCCTCGCCTATGCCGGCATTCACCGCATGGGTTTTCATGACCTGATCGTTGATCAGATCGAAACCAGTTACTTCGTTCCTGCGGTAGGTCAGGGAAGCATTGCTATCGAATGTCACAAGAAACTGGCATTCGATAAAAAAGAAATCCTGGAACGCTGGGTGAATCATCAGCCCACCGAAGTATGTCTTCGGGCTGAACGTTCTTTCCTCAAGACCTTGCATGGCGGATGCAGCATTCCGGCTTTCGGATTTGCCCAACATGAAGGCGATATGATCTCCCTCAAGGCAGGCATTATTTCACTGGACGGTCAACGAGTCATTAAAGTAAAACGCGTTGCCGCTCCTAATGAGGTTAAGGCATTGGGTGAAGCCGTAGCCAATGAAGTACTGACGAATGGCGGAGAACAGATCCTGAAGGAGATCCGTCAGCAACTTCCGTTGTGATCCGGTTTAACACACTTTATTATCTTTGCGTCCAACTTTCAAACACAATTATGAAATAAGCCATGCACTGCCTGCACTCACAGGCATAATCAGCCTGGCGTATTCCCTGCCTACCGGCAGGCAGGCATGTGACCATTAAAAAAAATATATTAATACATGAAACGTTCCATAACGCTTTTTCTCGTCCTGGTGTATATCATGATCTCCGGTTGTGCACAGGACAAACAGGATTATGTGGTCACCATCTCTACCAAGTACGGTGACATGATCGCCATCCTGTATAACGAAACACCGAAGCATAAGGAAAACTTCATCAAGCTGGCGAAAGAACATTACTTCGACAGCCTGTTGTTTCATCGCGTGATCAAGGATTTTATGATCCAGGGCGGTGACCCT
>DASXWH010000027.1:0-1765 GCA_036503775.1 Ohtaekwangia sp. | reverse complement strand
TGGGGAATTTGCTCATTGGTGATATGACGAAATATCAAATTGATATGCTCGAAGATCTTGTTGTTCGTTGGGGGTATGACTCTGATGACTTCTCCAGAAACTTAATCACAATGATTTGTGAAATGCGCTTTCACCAACGCTTCAGCACAAATCACACAGGAGCTTTTATTTATGACTCCTTCGCCGACATCATTGCAGCAATCACAACAACTTAATATGGAAGCAGTAGCAAAATCAGCAAAAAGGTATATCCCCCCAGTTGGGCCGGTTAGCCTAAAGAAAGATGTCGAGCAAGTGGCCACAAAAGCACATCCTACGCGAGTAGAAGGTGAAGTTTTTAAAGTCACCAAGGCACTAGCAGAGAAGAATAAGCTGAACGGCTGGGCAAAGTGAAAGTCCGGGTATTAGAGGACAACGCCTATTTGAAAAAGGGCATAGTTGATTTGCCTGACAACGTAGCGCGTGAGCTAATATCCAAAGGACTGGCAGTGATAGTCAGAGAAAAAGCAATCGACCAACAAGCGCATGATAGTCTTAACGACGCGAAGGCCAGAGATCAACAGCAGGGTTCAGACTGAAGGAACGTACACGACCATTTCACTTGCAACTTTTAAAGAGTTCTTGAAGTGGGATGCGGACGATACTTCAGAGGACACTACTATGACCGCGTGCCTCAAGTCGGCTATCAAGCAAGCAGAAGCATATACACGAAGGGTGATCGATCGGGCCACATGGAGAACTTATCTCGATGGGTTCAACTCCTTCACCTTCGATGTCGCTCCGGCTGATACTGTTTCTGTGAAGTATTACGACGTTGATAACACACTACAAACTTTGTCAGCAACGGACTACACCTTCAAAAACAAAGGTGCTGACGCTTACGCTGAACTTGAATTCGATCTCGCTTCTTCAATTGAACTGTACGACAGATACGAACCGGTTTATGTAGAGTATTCCGCGGGGTACACAACGTATCCATCAGATCTGCAGGACACGATTCTACACCAGGCGGCGGACTATTTCGAGAACAGGACTAATGACCTTCCTGGATCGATGGATCAAGTCAGTTTCGGATTTCATCAGAGGCTTTTCCCTTACAAGATGCTATGAAAATATTAGTGTTTGTACCGGTTTGGAAGCGTCCGGAAATAACGGAGATCTGCTTCATGGGAATCAACCGACTGCAGAAAGTTCCGGGATTCGAAGTAAAAGGATTCGCTGTGATATCAGAGGAAACAATGATACCACTCTGCGAGAAGTACGGGATTGATTGGTGCATAACTAAAAACCATCCTTTAGGGGCAAAGAAAAACTATGGTGTTTCTCAAGCGATGCGCAAGAACTTCGACTATCTGGTGGATATCGGAAGCGACGACCTTCTGAAGGATGAGTTTCTAGAACTGTATTCGTGGGACAGGCCAGTATTTGGGTTAATGGATTTTCTTCTTCTAGACGCCACGCAAACGAAATGCAAAAGGCTTACTACAAAAGTTCCAAGATTCGGGGCGGGCAGGGCTATACGCAAAGACGCCATAACCAAAGATCTATGGCATCCATCGGCGACGAAGGGCATGGATAACTATTCAAACTTTCAGTTGGCGCTGGATGGATCAGGTGTTAAAGGTGTCAGGTCGGAAGATCCGGTTTTAGTTGAATTAAAGAGTGAGGTCAATATACACAAATACCGACTTGTACCAGGTAAAAAGTATGACTTCGATAGTGCTCTTAATGGTCTGAGTGAACAGGAAGTAAACGCTATAAAATG
>DASXWH010000026.1:0-8174 GCA_036503775.1 Ohtaekwangia sp. | reverse complement strand
TATTATGATCTTCGGAAACTCGGGTAACGGTGGTTGGAATGGTTTACGCACGACATCCGCTTTCGTAGATAAGTTCAGTGATTCTCCTAATGAAGCACGTGCGCTTTTTGCCAAGGAAGATAAAGGTCAGTCGCTCGAGATAGACCAGGTAAATCAAAGCACGCAGGGCTACGGAATCTTTAAGTTCAGAAACGTAACCTCCGCGGGATCGCCCGGAAGCCATCCGACATTTCAGGATACGGATTTTCCGATGTTCAGATTGGCGGATGCTTACCTGATGTATGCCGAAGCGGTGGTACGTGGAGGAACCGGTGGAAGCATGGCTACGGCACTGGATCTGGTGAATGATATCCGGACACGTCCGGGTGATGTTACTGCGGGTAATGCTGTGGGCGCTATCACCATGCCGGAGCTTACGCTTGATTTTATCCTGGATGAACGCGCCCGGGAGCTCTACTGGGAAGGACACCGGAGAACAGACCTGATCCGCTTCGGAAAATATACCGGCAATGCTTACCTCTGGGCCTGGAAAGGTGGTGTAAAGGATGGAACGTCTATCGATGCAAAACGGGCTATTTTCCCGGTACCTGCTGCTGATCTTGCTTCCAACCCTAACCTGGAACCAACCGAAGGCTATTAATTGAAACAATTAATGACTAAGTGAAATGAAAAACATAAGAATATTCTTTCTATTTCTTCTGGCTGCAGGTTGCCTGGCTTCCTGCGATGAAGATATAACCAAGGCAACGGTCAAGGCCGATGTTGATGCAAATGAATTATCAGAGCCGTCATCCGATTCGTATATCCTGACTATGGATGATAAGAATGATGTGATGGAAACCTTTGAGTGGAGTGCTACCGATTTTGGATTTGATGCGTCTGTTACCTACACGCTGGAATTTGACCGGGCGGAAAACAATTTCGCAAACCCAACCGAGTTTGCTTCTACAAATAATTTCCTCGCTGCAGAAGTGAACGTGGGAGCATTCAATGATCTGTTGTTGGGTGCTGGTTTTACACCCGAAGAGGTAACCCAGATTGAGATCCGGGTGGCTTCATGGGTAAACGATAATGTTGAACCAGTCTACTCCAATACCAGAAGCATTGAAGTCGCTTCGTACGCTACATCGTTTCCTCCAATCTGGGGTATGGGTGCCGCGTTGAAAGGCTGGGGCCCGTGGCCTGCTAACGCGGTGGAGTGGCAAAGCAGTGAGTACAAAAAGTATTCAACCATCGCCCACTTCACCAGTGGTGAAACATTCCGCTGGTTCGCTCAACTGGGCTGGGATGGAACGGCTTACAATTACCCGTACTTTACATCTGTTAGTCCTCTTTTTGAGAATGCAAATGATGGCGACTTAAATCTGAGACTTGTAGGCTCAACAGGTTGGTATAAGGTTGACGTGGACTTAAATGCTAAAACTGTAGCAGCAGAAGAAGTTGATGAACCTGTAATGTACATGACAGGCGCAGGCATTGGTGGCTGGGATCAGCCGGGCTCAGGCGTCAGTATCAAGATGACATACGTGAAACCAGGTGTGTTCCAGGCAGATGCACCGTTTGTGTCAGGTGAAACATGGCGCTTCTTTGGTCAGGCTAACTGGAGTCCTCTGTCGTATAACTATCCATTCTTCTCAAGCGTTCCGGATTATTTCGAAAATGCAGGAGATGGTGATTTGAACTTCCGTGTTGTTGGAGAGTCAGGGACTAAAAAGATCACCGTTGATATCAATGAAAAAACGGTAACACTTGGTGATCCGCCACTGCCTAAACTGTATATCACCGGGGGCGACTTTGGCTGGGGCTGGAATGATGGACAGTATGTGGAAATGACATACAACGTGGGGCCTGGTACATTTACAGCTACGGTAGACCTCACCAACAGCAGCCTGTTCCGGTTCTTCCCGCAGAAAGGCTGGGATCCGTCATACACGTATGAATATTTCACCACGATTGATTCAGAGTTAGGTGATCAGGGTCCTACCGACCATAATTTCGTGTATAACGGAACCACAGGTTCACGAACCATAACGGTGAATCTGACGAATAAAACGGTCAGTGTGGATTAGTTGATTTAGTGTAAAGTATTTTTTTTCAGAAATCAGGAGTTACGTAACTCCTGATTTTTTATTTAGAACAGATGATTTCACGATCAGCCATCCTGCTACTTCCTATTTGCGCACTGATTCTTTTCCGCTGTAACCGGGAATCCGATACCCTTTTCACAAAAGTTTCCCCGGAGCATTCCAACATTTCATTTATCAATGAAATTGTTGAAACGCCAGACATGAACATCATGACCTACGAGTATACCTACAACGGAGGGGGTGTTGCTGCTGGTGATTTTAATAACGATGGTTTATGTGATCTCTACTTTACCGGAAATGCCGTAAGCAATAAACTGTACATCAACCAGGGAGATCTCAAATTCAAAGACATTACAGAGCAGGCCGGTGTAGCCGGTCGTGAACTTTGGAAAACCGGTGTCACGGCTGCCGATGTGAACAATGACGGATGGCTTGACCTCTATGTCTGCTATTCCGGACCCGATGCAAAGCAGTCGTTGTCCAATCAGCTTTTTATCAATAATGGTGGTGAGAAAGGTGGTGATCCAACATTCACAGAAAAGGCCGTTGCGTTTGGATTGGACGCAGCAGGGACGTATTCCACTCAGGCTTCATTTTTTGATTACGATCGTGATGGTGATCTGGATATGTTCCTGATCAATCATGGAAATCATTTCTACTCTCCATTCATCAATACCAACAAACTGCGCAATACAAGACATCCCCAGTTTGGCAATCGGTTATACCGGAATGATCAGGTGGTTGCCGAAGGCACATCCGTTAAACAACAACTGTATTTCACCGAGGTAAGCCAGGAAGCCGGTATTCATGGCGGTGGAATTAACTTCAGCCTCGGGGTTTCCATCAGCGACCTCAATGATGATGGCTGGCCGGACATTTATGTAACCAATGATTATGAAGAACAGGATTTCCTGTACATCAATAACATGAATGGTACCTTCACGGATTGCACGAAGAAATCTTTTGGGCACTTCTCACGCAATGGCATGGGCACCGATATCGCTGACTTCAACAACGATAGCAAACCGGATCTGATCGAGGTTGATATGTGGCCGGAAGACAACTACCGTCAGAAACTGCTAAAAGGCCCCGATGATTATAACCGGTATCTGCTTATGGTGGATAGCGGATTTCATCATCAGCAGATGCGGAACACATTGCAGCTGAATGCCGGTGTTGGATCTGACGGAGTTCCGATTTTTTGTGAAGTAGGACAACTGGCAGGTGTATCCGCCACCGATTGGAGTTGGGCTCCGCTGTTTGCTGATTTTGATAATGATGGTTTGAAGGATCTGTTCGTCTCGAACGGCTACCTGCGCGATTTCACCAGCATGGACTTTCTGAAATATACAGTGGAGGAGGAGAGACGAAAAGCAAAAGAAGCTGGCACCGAGCTTCAGTTAAAAGACCTGGTGAGCAAAATGCCTTCTACCAAAACCAGTGACTACCTGTTTCGGAATAACGGTGATCTGACATTCTCAGATCACACTGCGAAGTGGGGAATACATCAGCCCGATTTATCTTTCGGGGCTACATACGCTGATCTGGATAACGATGGTGACCTGGAACTGATCACCAATAACACCAATGAAACAGCAACCGTTTGGAAAAATACATCCAGCGACAAAAAGCTGAATAACTACATCAGTGTTCGCCTGAAAGGACCGGCATCCAATCCCGATGGCATAGGCACAAGAATTTTCCTGGAAACCGACAGTATGACGCAGCTGCAGGAACAGTATACCACCAGAGGCTTTCAATCGTCTGTTGATCCGGTTATCCATTTTGGCATTGGCAAATCACAGCGAATAAAAACGATTCGGGTGATCTGGCCGGATAACCGGCAAACCGTCTTTGAAAATACAGACGCCAACCAGCACCTCGTAGCGGATTATGCTGCGGCACGTACCGTTAAAATGGCTCCGAAGAAAAATGAAAGATGGTTCAGGGATATTTCGGCTGAGAGTAAAATCGATTTTGCTCATAAGGAAACGTTGTTTGCTGACTTCGACCGGGAACCGCTTCTTCCATATCAGCTTTCCAGGTCAGGTCCGGCAACAGCAAAGGCTGACGTCAATAATGATGGCTTTGATGATCTTTATATAGGAGGGGCATCGGGTCAGTCCGGTCAGCTGTACCTCGGTGATGGACTGGGGCACTTTACGGTTTCGGCTTCACAACCCTGGCAGGATGATGCGGATTCAGAAGACACAGGCGCAACGTTCTTTGATGTGGATGGCGATTCGGATATGGATCTCTTTGTGGTCAGCGGAGGAAATGAATTTTCCACCGGATCACCCGTGCTTGACGACCGGCTTTACATCAACCAGGGCAACGGCAAATTTTCGAAAGCACTTCCCGGCAGTATCGTAAGCGATCATATCAACGGCAGCTGTGTTGCTGCTGCTGATTTTGACAAAGACGGTGACACCGACCTGTATGTAGGGGGCAGATCACAACCCGGAAGTTTTCCGCTGACAGCGCCTGGTGCTGTTCTGCGAAATGAAACAAACCGGAGTACACACGAGGTAAAATTTGTATTGGCCACAAAAGACGTGAACCCCGAACTTCGTGAACCGGGAATGGTTACCGATGCGGTGTGGACGGACTTTAATAACGACACGTGGCCTGACCTGATCGTTGTCGGTGAATGGATGGCCATCCGTGTTTTTGAAAATCAGAACGGCAGGCTGGCAGAAGTAAAAAGCGAATCACTTCAAAATACCCACGGTCTGTGGACGCGGATTGTCCCCTTTGACTTTGATGGCGATGGCGACACGGATTATGTTCTGGGCAACGCGGGTAACAACCTGCCCTGGAAGATCACCGCGCAACAGCCGCTCACGCTTTATTATGCTGACTTCAATGATGATAAGCGTATCGATCCGGTAATTTGTTATTCGGCAAAGGGAAAAGAATATCCGGTGGCATCCCGCGATGAGCTGTTCTCCCAGGTAAATACCCTGCGCAAAAAGTTTACCACGTATGCACAATATGGTAACGCAACCATTGAAACTGTTTTTGAAAAAAATGTGCTCGAAAAAGCACAAAAACTGTTTGTTAATACCACACAGTCAGGCTTCCTGGAGAACCTGGGCAACGGAGAATTTAAACTGACACCGTTACCGGTTGTTGCCCAGCTATCCGCTGTGAATGGAATCGTCACGGATGATTTTAATCACGATGGTTTTACCGATATACTTTTGGCCGGAAACTTTTTTCCCTACCGCACGCAGTATGGTCAAAGTGATTCCGGCCTGGGATTATTACTGCAGGGGGGAAGTGATAAAAAATTTAAGCCTGTGCACGCAGACCAGAGTGGATTCTTTGCGTCAGGCGATATCCGGAACATGGTGTTGATCAACGGAATGAAGAATGAGCGATTTATTCTTCTTACGCGCAACAATGACAGGATATCCGTATTTGATTATTAATGACTTGAACACATAGATTATGAAAAGAAAACTTTACGCGATTGTTTTAATGCTGATCATCCCGTTTTGCATATATGCGAAGGAAGCGATTGATCCAACGATTACACCGGTTCTGTTTCAGTATAACACACAGATAACGGTGGTCTATGATGTTACCGGTACCCCGCTGGCAAGTCTCACGGATGCCTATGCATGGGTATGGATCCCGGGTAAGAGTATTGATGCTAAATACAATATTAATCCTGCGAGCAGTAACGCTACGCAAACAGCAAATGCCAAGTTTGTGAAATCCGTAGTAGCGGGCCGGACTTTATTCACACTTGTTTTTACACCCTCAACATTTTTCAACAGTGATATCAGCGAACAAACGCAGATGGGAATTCTGTTGAAAGGAAATGACTGGGCTAACGGCCAGACCACCGATTACATTGCCAATTTTGGTTTCAAGGTGGAGATCACCGAACCCACAGGCTCCTATGTTTTTGTCAATACGGATGACGAGATCACGATTGAAGCCGAAACAGCAGTGGCGGCAGATTATGAATTGTTCATCAACGATGTTTCGGTTGATCAGGCAAGCAGCACCACTACCTATACGTATACACACACCGTATCGGAAACATCAGGCTTTTCTATTGTCAAGATTGTAGCCACACAAGGTGCAAATACCAGTGAGGCTTCATTTCAGTATAATATCTCGGTGGCGAGTCCGGCTGTGGCAAGACCTGCCGGCATCATCGCAGGTATCAATTATAAAAATGCTGACCCCACAAAGGCTACCGTATGCCTGTGGGCCCCGGGAAAATCATCCGTGTATGTGCGGGGCGACTTTAATGATTGGGGTATTGGTCCCGAAGACATCATGAACCGCGATGGAGAATATTTCTGGAAAGAAATTTCGGGATTAACGTCAGGGGAGGAGTATGGATTCCAGTACCTCGTCAATGAATCAGTATTTGTGGCCGATCCGTATGCGGATAAAATTCTTGACCCGGATGATCAGTATATCCCGGATGATGTTTATCCCAACCTGAAAGAATTTCCGGAGCAGATCAAAAGCGATACATGGTATTTTAACCGCGTCTCCGTTTTGCAGACCGGACAAACACCCTACGTATGGCAGGTAACGGATTTTGAAAAACCCGCAAAAGAAAAGCTGGTGATCTATGAAGTACTGATCCGTGATTTCTTTGATACCGAAAACCGGAGCTACCAGAACCTGATCGACACCATAAGCTATTTCAAAAGCCTGGGCGTGAATGCTATTGAGCTGATGCCGATTATGGAATTTAACGGTAACGATAGCTGGGGATACAATCCGGCATTCATGTTTGCTCCCGATAAATATTATGGTCACAAGAATAAGCTGAAGGAATTTATTGACAAGTGTCACCAGGAAGGTATTGCTGTGATCCTGGATATTGCCATGAATCATCAGGATCTGCCCAACACCTATGTGATGATGGATTTTGATTTTACTCCGGGGCAGATGAAACCTACCGCGAATAACAAATGGTTTAACATCACCGCTACTCATCCGTTCAATGTATTTTTTGATATGAATCATGAAAGTGCTTACACCAAGGCATACCTCGATACCGTCAACCACTACTGGCTGAATGAATATAAAATAGATGGCTACCGGTTTGATCTTTCAAAAGGCTTTACCCAAAAAAATAATCCCAATAACGTGGGTGCGTGGTCTGATTACGATGCAACACGCATCGCGCTGCTCAAGCGGATGGCGGATAAGATCTGGTCAGCATTTCCGGATGCATATGTGATCCTGGAACACCTTTCCGTAAACTCGGAAGAGAAGGAACTGGCTGAGTATCGTGCAGGCGAAGGCAAGGGTATGATGTTGTGGGGAAAGATGACCGATCAGTACAATCAGAACACCATGGGCTTTGCTTCCAGTTCGGATATCAGCGGTGTCTATCACGCGCATAGCTCACGGGGATGGAATGTGCCGCACCTGGTGGGCTATATGGAAAGTCATGATGAAGAAAGACTGATGGTCAAAAACACGTTGTACGGAAATTCATCCGGTACATACAACGTCAGGAACCTGACTACAGGCCTGCAGCGCGTTGAAGCGGCTTCGGTATTGTTTTACCTCGTTCCGGGGCCGAAAATGTTGTGGCAGTTCGGAGAGCTGGGATATGATGTCAGCATCAATCAATGTTCCAATGGAACAGTCAATCCGGATTGCCGGGTATCGGCCAAACCGGTTCATTGGGATTACCTGGACGTACCGGCCCGTGCAAACCTGAAAGGTCATGTGGCGGACCTGAACCGCCTGAGAAATGAATACGATGTATTTTCATCCGGAACGGCTACGTTTTCTTCCGGGGCATCACTGATCAAGCAGATCTCGCTTAAAAATGTTCCGTACACGGCTACACCAGCGACCACAGCGGAAATGAATGCCGTGCTTGTCGCTAATTTTGAATTGGCTGATCAGAACGTAGTGGTAGAAGTTCCGCATGCCGGCACATGGTATGATTATTATCTGGGAGGCGCACCGTTGAATGCGGCATCAACAACGATAACAACGATGATGAAGGCAGGTTCATATAAGATACTTACTGATGTTGAACTGGAAGAGTATCCGATTACCGCCATCGGGGAGACTCGTGAAAATCTGGATGTA
>DASXWH010000025.1:0-17300 GCA_036503775.1 Ohtaekwangia sp. | reverse complement strand
TAGTAGTTATTATTGCTGCGAGCGACACATCAGCAGGGATGAAGAAATTAATTATCGAGGACTGGTTTCAGTTGAAACAAAAATAAGCCCCATCCGCTTTTCTCACGAATGGGGCACTGGTTGTGGGCTAAGACTTCTTCTATGTTAGGATCTTCGGTTATTTCATTGAGATTGGTTTACCGGCCGGTGTGTTCATGTATTGAATATTAAGTATAACAAACAGCATCTGGCCCGGTGCTGACTTATCATTTTTGTACACAAAGTACACATTATGCGTTCCCGTTATGGGCTTTACATCGGCAAAGGCAATAATGGGTACGAACCCTTCCTGTGTAGTGGGTGTGATAGGAGAGGATTCACCGATCACGGTGCCTGTTGGTGAATCGATCCGCACTTCTACCGTACCTCCGGCAAATCCGTATTTGGTTTGCGCTGAAGTCAGGAACATGATCTTATTGATGTTGGTCAGATCAACCGTATTAAATCCAACATAAGCCTGGTTTGCCTGGCCGATCATCATGGTCATGGGTGGTGAGGGTAAGCTGAACTTCATGATCTTGTCAAACTGATCTGCCGTAGCTGCCGGTACGGTAGCATTGCGCAGTACCATCACTTGTTCGGATGTAACCGGTGGAACACCATTGGCACCCTTATCCGTGTAGGATGCACGCAAGATCAGAACACCCTGGTCACTTACTCCTTTCGGAATAGCTACGGTATAATTTCCTTTTACCGGATGAGACACCTGTACATTCTCTTCACCCAGGCTTCTGATGTACTCTACAATGGTAGTAGCATCTGCTACAGACAGCGTAGGGTGTGCAGCCATCGGAACATCCCCCCATACACCACTTCCGCCATTGATAATTTTCTTCGCCAGTGTTTCTGTAGCCTTCGGGTCATCTTTATATTTTTTGGCTACGTCAACATACATCGGCCCAATGGATTTTTTATTGATCTGGTGACAGGAGTTACAATCACTGGAAGCCATGAGTTTCTTGGCTTTCGCACCCCGTGCAAAAGCATCGGCAGCCCGGTGTCCCTGGGCGATCTCAATCTTATCGAAACCTTCTTTCAGGTAGTCGATGTTCACTGAAACCTGATCTGATGGAATACTTCCATTCGAGAGGCTTCCGTCTTCTTTATCTTCTACGGTTACTTCGTAACCAAAGGACTGATTGGGAAAGAAGAAGCTTGAATTACCACTCGTGATGTTAAACGCAAGTTGAGGTGGTTCATTACCAGCCTGAATTTCAAGTTCACCGGTTGCTGTTTCACCTTTGCCATCGCTGACCGTTAGCACGGCTTTGTAAATCCCTGCGTTGTCAAATGTAAAGGATGGATTAGCTTCTTTCAGGGTTGATATTTCCTTTCCATCTGGTCCGGAAATTTTCCATTCGTAAGTCAGCTCATCGCGATCGAAATCTTTGGTTCCGTTCGATGAAAAATTAACGGTGAGTGGAAGAGCTCCTTTGGGTTTATCCGCGGCAATACGAACAGCAGGCTTGCGGTTTCCGCCATTGTATTCAATACGAACCAGGCGTGCATCATCGTTACCTTCAAACCAGGTAGTGCCATATTCAAGAATATAGAGGTCTCCTGTTTTAGTGCTGAACTCCATATCCATCGGGCTGCTGAACTTGTGGCTCGGCATGAAGCGTTCCATTGAAACATAGTTTCCTTCTTTGTCCATGGTAACGGCCATGACCCATCCGCGCATCCATTCATAGATGAACAGCTTACCATTATAATAGTCCGGGAATGCGCGTGTAGCGCCTTTAAAATCTTCGGAATAGAAAACTTCACCTGCCATCGCAGTACGTCCGCCAGAACCGAGTAGCGGGAACTCCTGTGATTCACCATAGCCATACCAGATGAATGCTTTTTGCGCAGGAGGAAGTTCATTCAGACCGGTGTTGTTGGGAGAATTGTTAATGGGTTTGGCCGGATCAAATGGTGAACCTGACTTTCCGGTTTTGAAATCACGCTCATGGTATGCCCGGTTGTCACCTACAAAATAAGGCCATCCGAAATAACCGGCTTTGCGGGCCTGGTTGATCTCATCAAACCCATTCGGTCCGCGTGCCGCTGAATCCGCTCTTGCATCGGGGCCGACATCACCCCAATAGAGATAACCTGTTTTTTTGTCAACCGAAATACGATAGGGGTTACGCGCACCCATGATGTAAATTTCCGGACGTGTTTTTTCTGTTCCCTTCGGAAAAAGATTGCCTTCGGGGATAGTATAGGAACCATCCGCTTCGGGATGAATACGAATCACCTTTCCACGAAGGTCATTGGTGTTTGATGTTCCTTTCTGGGCATCCCAGGGGCTTCGTCCTGCGCGGTTGTCAAGCGGAGCATAGGCAGTTCCGCGAGGGCTGGTGTTATCACCGGTAGACAGAAAAAGATTTCCGTTTCCATCAAAGGCAATGGATCCACCGGTGTGGCAGCACTGGTCACGCTGAACGGCTACTTCCAGAATTACTTTCTTTGAAGATTCGATCAGTTCATCGCCTTTGAGTTCATAGCGTGTGAGAATATTTTTCGGATCAGGACCAGCAGGAGAGTAGTAGAAGTACACCCAGTTATTTTTTTCATACTGCGGATCAATGGCCACTCCTAACAAACCGTCTTCAGCTTCGTCCCGCCCACTATCTTTGTATTTATATTTTGTGCTTACGGGTATGGTAGCAATTGTTTTTGATTTACCCACGGCC
This sequence comes from Ohtaekwangia sp., assembly GCA_036503775.1. Taxonomy (GTDB): domain Bacteria; phylum Bacteroidota; class Bacteroidia; order Cytophagales; family Cyclobacteriaceae; genus Ohtaekwangia. The sequence goes on along the minus strand of DASXWH010000025.1, from coordinate 14,580 downwards.
GGATCGAAGATCTTTACGGCTCCTCTGCGTTCAATGAATAGTACTTTATCTCCCGGAGGCAGAATGGCAAGCTCAACCGGTTCATTTAATTTTTCTTCCAGGATTACTTTTGTGAAACGGTTTTCATCGGGTACACGGAGTGATGTGGCTTTTGCGTAATCCAGTCTTACCGGCTTATCTCTGCCCAATACATATTGCAATCCACCCCAGAGGTGTTTGATAAAGAGGGGTTCAGCGAATGTTTCATTGGTATGGCCCATAGCGGTGTAGAATGAACGCCCACCATCAAATTCCTGATACCAGGAAGCGGGGTGATTATCTCCATTGGTTCCACCTTCATAGGTCTTCTCATCCAGTTTGACGAGCATTTTAATATCGGGGCTGATTTGTTTGTAGTTGTAGAACTCATCATCGCGGGCAAAGCGGTCGGGTAAAGAATCCGTTGACGGATGGTGCTTATCAACCACGTAGTATTCTCCATGTCGTACGTTCGGATTGTTAGGGTGACTTTCAAAGTATGCACCGACTAACTTTCCATACCAGGGCCAGCTGTATTCTGTATCGGCAGCGGCATGGATTCCCACATAGCCACCACCGGCCTGAATGAAACGTTCAAAATCATTTTGTTGCTGTTGATTTAATACATCACCCGTAGTGCTGAGGAAGATTACCGCTTTGTAACGCTTCAGGTTTTCTTCATTGAAGTTCTCCGCATTTTCGGTGGTGTCTACTACGAAGCCATGTTTTTCACCAAGCTTGCGGATGGCTTCAATCCCTGAAGGAATGGATTCGTGTCGGTAAACTGTAGTCTTGGAAAAAACAAGGATGCGTGTTTCATTGGTTTCGGTTGAGCATGACATGCCCAATAACAGCAATAGCATAACGAACAGTGAAAAAGACTGTGTCAGGAGCCTGGTGATGCGCATAATAATAGTTTGGTTGATAGATTCTGATAGCAAATGTAGCGCTGCCAGAATTATGCAATGTTACTTATAAAAGCCAATGAGTACAAATTACACAATGATAAACGGTTATAATTCCGGGTTGAATTTTTCTGAAAAAACGAGTATGATATATGAGGGAATTCCAAAATTCGATTACTTTTGTATCGTTATGAACACAGCAGCTATTTCGAAAGCGAAACACATGCCTCAGGTCAACCGACTTGATATTGTATGGCGTACGCCCGGACTAGTGATAACATGTATTCGTTGAAAGTAAAAGCATCAACCATAAATGTAAGCCCGGGCCTAAAACCCGGGCTTTTTTATTTACCTGTAACTCTGAAACTTATGACTACTCAAACGATACATACTGAAATTAAACGTGAAATCATCCGCGCATTTGCTGTGATCGATGAATGGTTCGATCGTGATCCGGCCCTGCTCGCCTACCGGCCACCGGGTGGTGCATACAGTGTGCTTGAATTACTGGAAAGAGTAGTGCATGCCAATGCTTACGTGCTTGAGCACGACCGTACCCGTGTGCAGCCTGAGCAAAGTGTAGAGAAGGGAGTGGCTGATCACTGGTTGAGCCTGTTATTGTTCAATGAATTAGGCGCGACTGTAAATTCGGGTGAGTGTTTTGATCCGCATTGTCTCAGAGACAGCTATCGGATCCGCCATGAATTAAGGGATCTGCTTGATCGGTGCATTTGTATTCTGGAACTGCTGGCACACGGGTCATGCGATACGGCTGATATCTTGAAAGACGTTGAACGGATTGAGGTTTACCAAGGTATTTCCTTCATCTCGATTTATATGAAATGTCAGATCAAGAATATTCTCAGGATTGAAAAGGAATTCAGCGGTTCAGTCTGTGAAAGTTGAACAAAGGTATACCCCAGAGTAAGTGAAGTAAGCATGGTTGTTATCGTTTGCGCGGCATGCTAACACCTGTTAAGTAAACTTTGTTATAACTTTTTGCGTTCAAACAGTTGAAATATCTTTGTACATACTTTACTTTCGTACCAACTATGATCATCAATAAGACCTGTATGTGTAAACCTTTTGCCGCGACATGTAAGTGTTGCTGTAAATACCGTTATCCGCTTGCAGGATTATTGGATACGTAATGGTCTCTAAAGAGAAAACAAAAAAGAACATAACGAGCCTTTCCTGCACAACCGGGGAAGGCTCTTTTATTTTATAAACCAGGAACCGAACAAACAGCCCTTAGCCACCTTTATATATGCAAAGCTTTCGCAGTGAACTTGAAGATCTGAACAACCCCATCGTTGCCCAGGATATCCTTGACCTGGAGAAGAAAATCCGTCTTTTCCGGGAGGGCAAAATTGACGATGATAAATTCCGCAGCCTGCGTCTGGCCCGTGGTATTTACGGTCAGCGGCAACCCGGTGTGCAGATGATCCGCATCAAACTTCCGCTGGGGCGGGTTACCACAAAACAACTTCGCAGAATAGCGGATATCTCTGATGAATATGCCAGCAAGAATTTACATGCTACTACCCGGCAGGATATTCAGATTCACTTTGTGAGCCTCGACCGTACACCGGAGCTCTGGGCTAAACTGGAGAAAGACGAGATTACTACGCGGGAGGCCTGCGGAAATACAGTTCGGAATATTACGGCCTCAGATCTGGCTGGTATTGATCCGAAGGAGCCGTTTGATGTTTCTCCGTATGCGTATGAAATGTTCCGTTACCTCCTGCGCAATCCGATTTGTCAGGAGATGGGACGTAAGTTTAAAATATCTTTTTCTTCCAGCGATGATGATACAGCCTTTTCATTCATTCATGACCTGGGCTTTATCCCCAAGATTGTAGATGGAAAGCGCGGCTTTAAAGTAATGATTGCCGGTGGTTTGGGTGCTAACCCAACGCTAGCTCTTACCGCATATGAATTTCTGGAAGAAGATCAGATCATTCCGTTTACGGAAGCTGTGCTTCGTGTGTTTGACCGCTATGGCGAACGTACACGCAGAATGAAAGCACGCTTCAAGTTCCTAATGGAAGATCTTGGGCTTGAAAAAATAATGGAATTGGTTGCCGAAGAACGCAAAGCAATCCGGCATCAATCTTATAAAATAAATCAGGATGTTCTTCCGGGACCTGTGCTGCCTGAATTTACACCCACGGAAGCCGCCATCATCACAAACGAAAAGAAGTTTGAACAATGGCAGAAGACAAATGTTGTTCAGCAGAAACAGGAAGGTTTCTTTGGTGTATATGTAAAACTGCCGTTGGGAAATATGTCATCCAACCTGGCACGCTACTTCGCTGATGTAGTTGACTTATATGCTGCTACTGAACTTCGCATTACCGTAAATCAGGGATACCTCATACGCTATGTTCGCCCTGAAATGCTGAAGCATCTTTATTTGGCACTTGATAAAGTAGGATTGGCGGAACCCGGATTTGACAGCGTTGCTGATATCACGGCCTGTCCTGGAACAGAATCATGTAATCTAGCTATTTCTGACAGCACACAGATTTCTCTGGCACTGGAGAAAGTAATTCGTGAAGAGTATCCGGAGATGATCTACAACACGGATATCAAGATCAAGATCAGTGGCTGTCCCAATTCATGCGGACAACATGGTCTGGCGGGTATTGGTTTGCATGGCAGTACCATCAAAGACAAACAGGGAAATGTTGTCCCTGCGTTGATCGTGTTGCTCGGTGGAGGAAAACTGAAAAATGGCGATGCTATTATCTCTGATAAAATTGTGAAGCTCCCCAGCAAACGCGGCCCGCAGGCGCTGCGATTGTTGTTTGATGACTATGAAGCCAACAGTCAGGATGGAGAATATTATCACGACTACTTCAAGCGCATGGGCAGAAACCATTTTTATTCATTTCTGAAACCTTTGGGTGACCTTACAACGCTGGTTCAGGATGATTATATTGATTGGGGAGAAGATCATAAGTTCATTCTGCATACCGCGGTAGGAGAATGTGCGGGTGTAATCATTGACCTGGTGGCTACGCTGTTCTACGAATCTGAAGAAAAGATGGAATGGTCCGGTGAAGCCCTGCGCAGACAACAATACGCTGACTCCATTTATCACAGCTACAGTGCTTTTATCAATACAGCAAAGGCCCTTTTGCTTTCACGTGATATCAAGCCCAGTACACAGATACAGGTGATGAATGATTTTCAAACCCAGTTTGTGGAAACGGGTATCATATCCCTGCCCGTGAGCTTCAGGGAATTTGTTTTGCGCATCAACAAAAATGAACCGACTGAAGAATTCGCTATTGCTTACCTGGAAGATGCTAAAAAATTCCTGGCGGATGTAATGGCATACCGCAGCGCTGAAAAAGAAGTGGTAACAAAATGATCGAAACGATTTCCATAATCCATAAAGAGCCGCGTTTGACATTGGTTGGCGCTGGACCTGGTGATCCTGAACTGATTACAGTGAAAGGTATTAAGGCTATTCAGCAGGCTGATGTGGTCCTTTATGATGCACTGGTTTCAGAAGATATTCTGAAACTGATTCCTTCGGGGATTCAATCTTTTCCGGTGGGTAAACGAGCCGGTGAACATTCCTATAAACAGGAAGAGATCAATGAACTGATTGTTGAACTGGCCTATGCGCACGGTCATGTGGTGAGATTAAAAGGTGGTGATTCTTTTGTGTTCGGTCGTGGTTCAGAAGAAATTGAATTTGCTGAAAAGCATGGTTTGAAAACAGCGGTTATTCCAGGCCTGAGCAGCGTTACTGCGGTTCCGGCAAGCTTGAATATTCCGTTAACCTCGCGCGGTGTCAGTGAGAGTTTCTGGGTAGTGACCGGCACGACAAAAGAAGGTGTGCTATCCGGTGATGTATCCCTGGCAGCACAATCCACAGCTACCATAGTTATTCTTATGGGGCTTAACAAGGTCGAAGAGATCATGAATCTTTTTGCCAAAGCAGGAAAGGAGTCACTTCCCGTGGCGGTGGTTCAGAACGGTACATTGTCATCTCAACGGAGCGTGATTGGCATAGTATCAACGATAGTAGAGTTGGTGAACGTTGAGCGTATTGCATCCCCAGCCATTATTATTCTGGGCGAAGTTGTTCGCCACGCAAAAGAGTTAGAAAAAGTATTGGTGTCAGTAAATACAGATTATGAACAATAGAGTTCTTTAGTGAGAAAGTTATGGAGCGAAATAACCTTTTTCCTGTTTTTCTGAAGCTTGAATCCCTGAGCACCCTTATTGTGGGCGGGGGCCATGTCGGCTTGGAAAAACTCACGGCTGTTTTGAAGAACAGTCCGATGGCAAACGTTACGGTGGTAGCCCGTACGATTCAGGAACCCATAAAGGAACTCGCCCGAAAACACACTACAGTGAAGCTGGCTGAACGCAATTTCAAACTCTGGGATCTCTGGGATAAGGATCTGGTTATTCTCGCTACGGATAATCGTCAGTTGCATGAAACCATCCGGAAATTTGCCCGAAGCCGGAGATTACTCATCAATGTAGCAGATACCCCAGAGCTTTGTGACTTCTACCTGGGGTCTGTGGTGACCAAAGGAAATCTGAAAATAGGTGTGTCCACCAATGGAAAGTCGCCTACGATTGCTAAACGCATGCGTGAATATCTGGAGGAAGCTCTTCCGGAGGATACAAATGATTTACTCAACAACATGCAGAACATCCGCGAGAAAATCAAAGGAGATTTCAGTCATAAAGTAAAGGTGCTTAATGAGATCACCACTTCATGGTTAGAGACGAGTAAACGTCCTGAAGCATAATACTGTTTCCCGCAGATCGCGCAGATTAACATCTGCGAGATCAGCAGGAAGTATTTTTGATTAGTAGTGATGACAAAAGATAGCCGGTACCTTTCCTTCTCCTGACAAGACTTTCGATACCAGTTCTCCCAACGCTGGCCCGTGTTTAAATCCATGGCCGGAGCCCCCTCCGAGAAATAATACATTCTCTGCTTCCGGATGCTTATCAAACAGGAAATTTCCATCCGGTGAATTTTCATAGGGACATACGCGGTTTTCGAGAAGTGGAGCATCTTTTAGCTCCGGGAAACGATGCCCTAAAAAAGTCCGTGCCTTCTTTAAAACCCCTGGATCAAGTGTGCGGTCTCCATTGGAAGGATCAAACGCAGCCCCGCGAATATCAACACCTACTTTAAAACCACGGGTAACATTTCCGGCAATACCATAATAGAAATCTTTACCATCAACATCAATCCACACCGGAAAGTTATCGTATGCAGCAGCACGATGTTCAGGAACCCCAAAGTAATATACCTCCTGTCGGGAACAGGTGATCACATTTTGTAATACCTCCGGAAATAAAGTGCCAAGCCATGAGCCGCAGGCAAATATGAAAGCATCACCTGTGATGGATTCACCGGTTGATAATGTGATGGATTCCATTTTTCCATGGTGACATTTGCCTGGAGATACCGAAGCCTGAATGTAATTACCGCCTTCTTTGCGAAAAGCCTCTGATACTGCCTGCGTAGCTTCGCGTGCCATCAGGTATCCGCCATTGGGATCAAAATACGCATGGTGAATGTCTGCAGTATTTAGCTGAGAATATCGTTTATCCAATTCTGTTTTGGACAGAAATATATATTCCTGGTTATGCTTTCTGGCAAAGGGTATGGAGTCATCCAGTATGGGTGTGTTTTCCTGATAACAAAGCCAGAGTACTCCGGTATTATGGAAAACCTTTTTTGCGAATAGGTTTTCATTTTCTTTCCACAGTTCCAGAGCCCGAACATTCAAATCAAAATAAATTTCATTATTTCCGTAGGTAGAGCGGATCACGCGTGTTTCATCACCTGAACTTGATCGTGCGTTTCCTGCACCCCAGGCATCAATTAAGGTCACGTTGAAGCCCGCGCGTAATAAATGCAATGCTGTCCAGCCGCCAAAAGCACCGGCACCGATAATCACAATATGATCTCTTTTTGAAAAGAACGGAAACGTTTTTTCTGTTGATTGATTTTTAGTGCTAGGGGCGAAGGTATTTGTCATGATCAAGTTTAAGGTCTAAAGCTTAACGTTGGATTGCGTAAACTTTAGACCTTAACTAAATTAATTTTTCCAATTCGCTGGATCTACGCGCCATGCTTTCAGTGAAGTAAGCTGGTCGTTGGAAATAACCTTTTGTTCAAGTGCATAGCTGATCAGGTTGCTGTAGTCACTTAAACTTATCAGTGAAGTATTTGCTTCGTAAAAATTACGGGTTGCCAGATCAAATCCATAGTTGAAAATGGAAACCATACCCAGTACATTAAAGCCGGCATCACGAAGGGCCTGAACGGCTTTTAATGAACTTCCTCCTGTAGACACCAGATCTTCTACAACCACCACTTTCTGATTCTTTACTATTCTTCCTTCAATCAGGTTTTCCATGCCATGATCTTTTGGTTTGGGCCGAACATAAAGAAAGGGCAGATTCATGGCTTCCGCTACCAGTGCACCCTGTGCAATTCCCGCTGTGGCAACACCAGCAATGGCTTCAACCGTGAAGAAATTTTCGCGGATCGCTTCCATAAGCCCTTCTTTAATAGCAAGCCTGATATCAGGGTATGACAACGAAAGGCGATTGTCGCAATAGATAGGTGATTTCCATCCCGAGGCCCATGTAAAAGGTTTCTCTGTATTCAGTTTTATAGCTTGAATTTTAAGCAGCATAGAGGCTACTTTTCCTGCGGTCTGTTCCTGGACTTTGATTATTGGCATAGACGCGAAAGTAATCACTAAATTTCATTCAGGTAAAGCAAATTGAAGTTCATTGATTGATTTGTTGACCGATAAATGAGGCTATTTAAAAATTCAGGGATGCGGGCATCACATCGTTTTTGCAAGGGTTGTTTACGGCCAACTCAAAAAAGTGCTTAAACCTCTTGCCAGCTTCCAAATTATTTGCTCTTTTGCGAACGTGGTGGAAGTGTAACCAAGCAATACCCGGATGATTATCTTTATCAACGACATCCCCGTTAGGATTTTAAAGGCAGAAGAAATTGCCGATGCCGCCCGGATCAATCATGTTATCGATGCTGCCGCAGAGCCGGTAACACAGGCTAAACTGATTCATCATGTCTGGATCAGAAATGTCAGTGAAAAGGAAATGGAAACCATCCTGGGGATCCTTGACTCCAAGGTACCTACAGGTGTTTTATCCCTGATCATATCCGTAATGGATTATGATGTCATTAAATCATTCCTGCGCAGTCGTTTTAAAGTGGTAAAAGCAGCCGGTGGTCTTATTCGTAAAAAAGACAAGTTCCTCATGATCTACCGCATGAAGAAATGGGACCTGCCGAAAGGAAAGAAAGAAAAAGGAGAACGGTTCAAACAGACTGCGGTACGTGAAGTGGAAGAGGAATGCAATGTTACCGTCAGACTGGGACACAAGATATGTACCACCTGGCATACCTATACCATGAACAAGCGTGCCATGCTGAAGAAAACCCGCTGGTATATCATGGATGTAATTGATGACTCCCGGATCAGGCCTGCGGTTGATGAAGATATTGAAGATGTTCGCTGGATGAGCCAGAAAGAGGTCTATCATGCATTGGAACACTCTTATAAGTCAATCAGCTATGTGATCGAACAATACTACCTCTCCAGCTCAGTTAAATCAAAGTAGTGAACCGCTACAGTTCATAGGGAAGGAATTCAGCTACATTTCCTTTATAGCGGTGTACCTCCCGTACGATGGATGAGCTTATCCATGCAAATTCAGGGGAGGTGATCAGAAAAACAGATTCGAGTTCGCCATTCAGTTTCCGGTTTACCTGGGCAATGCTGTTCTCATATTCAAAATCCGTGGTATTGCGTAGGCCTCGTAACAGAAAATTGGCACCTTGTTTCCGGGCAAACTCGGCTGTCAGTTCTGAGAATGTAATGACTTTGATCGCGGGATACTTTTTAAAGGTTTCTTTGATCCGGTCGATCATCATATCGATTTCAAAGTAACGGCTGCTTTTGGCGCTGTTATAGCCAATCGCGATGATCACTTCATCAAACATGTTCAGTCCCCGAAGAACGATGTCTTCATGGCCTTTGGTGAAGGGATCAAACGAGCCGGGAAATAATGCGATTCGTTTGCTCACAATGTCAGTCGGTTAGGTGAATGCTGAATAAATCAAAGAAGTGATGATCCTGCACTTCATCAAACATATAGTTGAACTGCAGGTAATCCGGGCGCTCACCAAAAATGACATTGCTGATATACTTATAAAACTCATGATAGTGCGGTGAGTTCTTTCCGATATAGCCCCACAATAATACCTGACTTGTCTGCTGATCCATGTTCAGTGACTTCATCACCAGCATGATGTATTTAACGTAATCTGAAAATTGCTTGATGGCAAACTGATTATAATAAAGCAGCTTGCCTTCCTTGCAGGCAATGATGTGAAGTTTAAACCGGTCTACATAAATGTATAGCGGGTTATCCTGGCGGTTCCTGGCTACCCGTAATGTTCCTTCGATAAGAGCAGCTGATTGATGGGTGAATACAGGCTTGTTACTGGGATAAACTCCCTGAAGCCAGCTCTTCAAATCTTTGTTAACAGCAAATACGGTTACGGCTTGTGCCTGTGGATTCAGGGTTGACAGGAATTCTTCCCGTTGAGGATCAACCTGTGCATTGAATTTCAGGTAGTCAGCCAGCGACTCTTCAGCAAAGAGTGCCTGCGGTACCTGAATAAATTTCTGGTTTTTAAAACACACCTGTATGCGTTTCCAAAAGCCTGCCTTCAGCAGGTTATGAGAATCAAACAACTGATCCAGCATCCTGAGTAGTTCTTCATGTGATGCCAGGTTAGGTAAAACAAAATCTTCCAGCAAAAGAACACGGTTGTCCTGAGGGTCGATAACCAGGAGTTGGAAATCGCGGGTGCCCAGGTTAATCAACAGATGATACTGGTGAATGAACTCTTCATCAAAGCGTTCATCCTTTACTTTCTTGATGAGTTTATAACTGAGGGTAGGGGTTTGCAAGTGTAGTCGTTGTTGTTCTGATGTTTGAAACCAGTAAGTTTAGTAGCTGCACCAAACCATTCGTATGCAAGTATAAATATTAAAGGCTGAATCTCAAGATGGATTTGCCGTATAACAGCCTCAAATCCTGTAAAATCCGGTTAGATTCTTCAATTGATCTATGGTTTGCGCATGCCTGAAGATGCCATGAAGAGACCGGTCTGGTTTATTAAGTATCTCCGGATAGGTCAGGTAAGTAACTTTTTTTATAATGGGTAGCTCCGGGTCAGTACCGGTTTCGACCTTTCCTTTCAGGCGTGTTACCGGATAGAAAAGCTCGATTGAATGAATAGGATCCTGAATGTATTCACATCCGAACTGGAACTTACCTACGGCAACGGAAAGCTTTGTTTCTTCCTCAAATTCACGAATGAGTGTTTCTTCAAGCGTCTCACCGAATTCCACACCCCCTCCGGGAGGTGCCCAGAAATCACCTTCATCCAGATTGTGATTGACCATCAGCAGCCGCTCATCCTGCCAACACAACCCACAAACCCGTATTCTTACCTTGTTCCCGTAAATTTTGCCGATTTCTGAACTCATTTCAGTTACCTTAATGTTTATTTCGCGATAGAATGCTGGCAGAAATTTCGTATTTCTGGCAAAATTGTTGAGATAACGGTGTTAAATTTGAAAAAAAATAAGGTATGAAGAAGTTTTTGTTTTTACTGGTCATGATTGCCTTTGCAGCCGGAGCCTATGCTCAGGAAACAAAGCAGGTTAGTGGTCCTAAGATTACGTTCGAAAAGAAGACGCATGACTTCGGAACGATTCACGCGGGTGATAAGGTTGAAGAAACTTTCCATTTTGCCAATACAGGAACAGAGCCACTGATCATTACCAATGTGCAGGTTACCTGTGGATGTACAACGCCAAAAGGCTGGCCACGTGAACCCATTATGCCTGGTCAGAAAGGTGAGATAACAGTTGCTTTCAACAGCACCGGAAAATCAGGTCGTCAGGATAAAGTAGTAACCGTTGTTTCTAACGCGGTGAACCCTGAAGATGCCAAGATATCCTTCACCACGCAGGTGATTGACAAGCCTCAATAGTTTTTTTAAAAGCTTACGGTATAACAGGCCTCTTTGGAGGCCTATTTTTTTGCCATTCCCATAAAAAGAAGTACCCAGCCTGTGATCAGGAATACTCCGCCCAGGGGTGTGACCGGACCGACTACACTGAGCTTGTATAATGCCAGCATGTATAGACTCCCGCTGAATAAAAGTGTTCCGATCACTAAACACAACGCACTGTAGCGAAGCCATTTTGAAGAGAAAGTATTCATCAGTGTGCCACATCCCAGCAGGGCGAGCGTGTGATAAAACTGATAGCGGTTGGCGAGCTCAAATGTACTTGCACTTCCCAGTTGCGTGAGCAGGGGCTTAAGAGCATGGGCCCCGGAAGCACCGAGGATCACAGCCAAACATCCCAGTACGGCTGCGGATAAAAGTGTGGTTCGCTGATTCATAGATTGTAATTTCGTTCACCAAAAATAGCCGTACCAATCCTGATCATTGTACTGCCTTCTTCAACGGCTATTTTATAATCCCCACTCATACCCATCGAAAGTTCTTGTACTGCGACACGCGGTGAGCTGATCTTCTTTACGGAATCAAATAGTTTTTTCAGGCTTTTAAATTCTTTCCGCACCTGATCGGTATTATCAGTAAAGGTGGCCATGCCCATCAGTCCGGTAATTTTTATCCCCTCCATGTTTTCAAGAACCGGATTCTGAATGAGGGTGGTTACTTCATCCGCAGAAAAACCAAACTTGGTTTCTTCTTCGGCAATATGCACCTGCAGCAGGCAGGCTATAGTTCGTTTTACTTTCACTGCTTGTTTATTGATTTCCTCCAGGAGCTTAAAGCTGTCAACCGAATGAATGAGGTGCACGAATGGAGCGATGTACTTTACCTTATTACTTTGCAGGTGACCGATCAGGTGCCATTCAATGTCGCGGGGTAATGCTTCTGCCTTGGGTATAAGTTCCTGTACTTTATTTTCGCCAAACACGCGGTGACCAGCATCGTAGGCCTCCTGAATTTTTTCAAGTGGCTGTGTTTTGCTGACCACAATAAGCTGACAAGTAGGGGGTAAGTTTTGCCTGAAATTGTTGATGTTATTCTTAATATTCATTCCTATTTTTAACCCTTAAACCACCAAAGCTAACGCATTATGGCGATCCTTGGAACATTGTTGAAAAAAGGGATTCGGATCAGGGAAATGCTCGAGCAAGAGTATACGTCACCGTTTGATTTACAGAAAAAAGAATTAAAGGAATTACTGATAACAGCCAGTCAGACGGAATTTGGCAAGTATTACAATTTTGCAGACATCCTGAGTGGCTTCCGCAAAGGCGACAAGGAATTCTACAAGCGCTTCAAAACCAATGTTCCGATCCACACCTACAATAAAATCTATGCCGACTGGTGGAAGCTTTCCCTCAAGGGAATGAAAAATATCTGCTGGCCGGGACGGACAAAATATTTCGCGTTGAGCTCAGGCACTTCAGAAGCATCGTCCAAATATATTCCGGTAACCAAGGACATGACGAAAGCGATTCAGAAGACAAGTATCCGTCAGATCCTTACCCTCACCAAGTATGATCTCGAACCGGAGATTTTTGAATCCGGTATTCTGATGCTTGGTGGAAGCACGCACCTCAATCATAAGGGTAGTTTTTTTGAGGGTGATCTCAGCGGTATCCAGGCTGCCCGGCTTCCTTTCTGGTTTCAGCATTTCTATAAGCCCGGAAAAAAAATAGCTAAGAACAGGAACTGGGATGCCAAGCTCGATCAGATTGCCATGAACGCACGGCAATGGGATATCGGTATTGTGGTAGGTGTTCCTGCGTGGATACAAATATTGATGGAGAAAATCCTGAAGTATCATAAAGCCAAGAACATTCATGAGATATGGCCAAACCTGATGGTATATGTGCATGGTGGCGTTTCATTTGATCCGTACCGGAAGGGTTTTGAAAAACTGCTGGGCAGACCTATCCATTATATCGAAACATACCTGGCGTCTGAAGGATTTGTTGCTTTTCAGGCTTTTCCGAATCGCAGATCTATGCGTCTGGTGTTGAATAATGGTATCTTCTACGAGTTCGTTCCTTTTGAAGCCAGAAACTTTGATGCGCAGGGTGAAATCAAATCAGATGCTGAAACATTCCTTATTGATGAAGTGGAGGAAGGAAGAGAGTATGCCATTCTGATGTCAACCTGTGCCGGTGCGTGGCGCTACCTCATTGGTGACGTAATCAAATTCACATCATTGGAAGAATCCGAGATTGTAATAACAGGAAGAACGAAGCATTTTCTGAGTCTGTGTGGAGAGCATCTTTCCGTGGATAACATGAACAAGGCCATTGAACTTGCGGCCAACGATTTTAATATCGCGATACCTGAGTTTACCGTTGCCGGGATACCGCACGGAACATTGTTTGCCCACCACTGGTATATCGGAACCGACAGCAAGGTGGACAGAAAATCATTGGTAGAAAAAATAGATCAGCACCTCAAAGAGCTGAATGACGATTATGCTGTGGAGCGGAGTGCAGCACTGAAAGAAGTTATGCTCGATGTACTTCCGGTAAAAACATTTTATGACTGGATGGAGTCAAAAGGAAAAGTTGGTGGTCAGAATAAATTTCCCCGGGTGATGAAAAGCGTGCAGCTGGAAGACTGGAAATCATTCGTACAAAATCACGCGGATGGAAATCATTCTTAATGGAATTATATCCGGTATTGTACTGGCCTTCCTGATCGGGCCGGTTTTCTTCACCATTATTCAAACCAGTATAGAACGCGGTTTCTGGTGTGGTGTTTTTGTGGCCATCGGAGTTTCGCTGAGTGACGCATTTTATATCCTGATATCGTACCTGGGGCTTGTACAGTTTATGGAAGCGGAGAACTTCCGACATTACCTTGCCTATGGTGGAGGTTTTGTATTGCTGCTCTTCGGGTTGTATTATCTGTTGATCAAAAGTCGCAGACTGGCCAATGTTGATCCGAAGCAGGTACAGGCAAGGAGTTGGATCCGACTTGCAGCAAAAGGTTTTATCATTAACGGACTTAGTCCTATGGTGCTCTTCTTCTGGCTCGCTACAGTCAGTGTAGCTACCACGCAGTTGGGCTATGCAAAAGGGGAGCGTGCCCTTATGTTCTTTGCATCGATCGTAGCCACAGTGTTCATCACAGACGTGACCAAAGCCAAACTGGCGGACAAGCTACGGGCATTGATGACACCTCGGTTTATTCAGATCATGAATTTCGTGCTGGGGATAGTGTTGGTGATTTTTGCCGGGAGGTTGATCTTTTACCCGGATAACATCCCACATTGATTGTTAATTGCTAATTGATGATTGTTAATTGGATCAATCCTGCAACACGTTGTTTATAAACGTTGACTTGAGCAGCAACCAGAGAAGTATAAATACTAACGCCCACCGCAGATAAATGAAATAATAATCGGTGGTGTCTTTGAAACGGGTTTCTTTTATTTCAGCTTTTTCAAACTGATCGATACGCGCGAATACCTGGGCAAGTGCTTTGTTATCGGTGGCGCGGAAGAATTCACCACCACCAATGGAGGCCATTTTCCGC
>DASXWH010000024.1:0-37992 GCA_036503775.1 Ohtaekwangia sp. | reverse complement strand
CCATGTGTATTCCGGATGCCTCATGAGTTATTACACCGACAAGCAGGATGTTGACCACGTGATGCAATTTGCTACTGCCGGTTGGTGGACGGGTGATCTCGTGAGCTACACCCAACAGATTCCATCCATACACGCCACGCGCGCATTAACCGATAGTGAAGTACTGTTGCTTCCCCGTCCTGCCTTTGATGAATTGCTGGAAAAGGTCCCTAAATTCGAACGGTACTTCCGCATCCTTTTTCAGAACTCGCTGGTAACGCACCAGAATCGCCTGATCCAAAATCTTTCTGCCACAGCAGAAGAACGTTACATCGCCTTTGGAAAAAAATACCCGTCACTGGAACAGTATGTTCCGCAGAAATACATCGCCTCCTACCTGGGGATCACGCCTGAGTTTCTAAGCAAGATCAGACGCAAGTTAATGGAGGGCCGTTAGGCGTTAATTGTTATCCGTTAATCGTGTGTGTAGGATCTTAAATTACAAGAGTCTCACACCCTAAACCCATGCCCACGATTAACGATTAACGCCTAACGACTGACCATCTTAATCTGGTTCAAGATCTTTCCCAGTCTATCTTAATCTAGTTCAATGCCCTAAACCCTGGCATTGCCGTTAATTTGTATTGTCAACGCGACAGAAAAAAATAAACACGAACTTAAATAAACACAATTATGGCAACGGCAACAGCAACACAAACCAAATGGGCAATTGATACTACCCATACGGAGGTTCAATTCAAGGTAAAGCACCTGGTGATCTCTACGGTTACCGGATCATTCAAATTATTCGGTGGCAGCGTAGAGAGTGAAGGCGAAGATTTCAATAACGCAGCTGTAAACTTTTCGATAGATGTAAACAGCATCGATACTAACCAGGCTGATCGTGATGGTCACCTGAAATCAGAAGACTTCTTTGCTGTCGCACAATATCCGCAGATCACCTTTGCCGGAGTTCTGAACCGGAAATCAGGAAATGACTACAAGCTTTCCGGTGAATTGAACATCCGTGGTAATGCGAAACCAATAGAGCTGGATGTTGAATTTGGTGGCATCGTAAAAGATCCATGGGGTAATATAAAAGCTGGTTTTGAAATGACCGGCAAGATCAACCGTAAAGATTTCGGTTTAAGCTGGAATGCTATGACTGAAGCAGGTGGTGTAGTAGTAGGTGAAGAAGTTAAACTTCATATCAACGTAGAACTGGCAAAATCATAAGAGGGTAAGAGGTAGTCGGTTCGCACAGGCTGTTCCAATCGGAGCAGCCTTTTCTTTTGTAAACTAATTTGTTCCATGACAATGAGGATTGGGGTAAACTTGTAACTTGTCTTTGCGTTAATCCCGCCTACCGGCAGGCAGGCGTTATTCGTTATCCGTTAATGGGGAATATGAGATTGATGGTTTACAAATCCCAAAAACCCATACCCACAATTAACGGATTACGATTAACGAATTACCGACCCAACAACCACCAGACGTATGACCCTTACTACCACCAGCCCGCTTGTTGAAAAAACAAGGATCAACTCCATTGATCTGATGCGCGGCATTGTGATGGTGATCATGGCCCTTGATCACGTTCGCGATTTCTTTCATGCCGATGCCAACGTGTTTGACCCTACTAACCTGGAAAAAACGAACCCGGTTCTTTTCTTCACCCGGTGGATCACGCACTTCTGTGCTCCGACATTCGTGATGTTATCCGGAGTAGCTATCCGGATCAGCGAGCAACGAAAAACCAAAAAGGAGCTTTCTCTCTTTCTGTTGACACGCGGTTTATGGCTGCTGGTGATTGAAGCTATTGTGATGCGCTTCAGCTTCTTCTTTAATTTCTACTACGACTTCTCTTTTCTACAGGTGATCTTTGCCATCGGTGCTTCCATGATCGTGCTGGCCGCACTGGTACACTTACCCTATAAAGTCATTGCAGCCATCGGTATTATCCTGCTTCTCGGTCATAATGCCTTCGATGGACACAGGCTCTTGCCAGAAGATGCCGGATTTGTATGGTGGACTATACTTAACCAGGCTGGTTTTATCCAGATTGATCCGCAGCATGCCCTCATCGCTGCGTACCCGCTCCTGCCCTGGCTCAGCATTATGCTGCTGGGATATATAGTAGGAGGAATGTACAGATCATCATTTGATAGTGACGCGCGAAGAAAATACCTGATGATAACCGGAGTGAGTTTCATCGCTCTGTTCATCCTGTTGAGGTATTACAATATTTATGGAGATCCGGCCCACTGGAGTCCACAAAAGAATTTCATTTTCTCCGTGATGAGTTTTGTGAACACTACGAAATATCCGGTATCGTTGGTCTACACCCTGATGACCATCGGCCCTGTGCTGGTGATCCTTTCATGGATGGAACGTGCTGATCTTTCCTGGCTGAAGCCTTTGAATGTGTTCGGCCGTGTACCGCTATTCTATTACATCCTGCACTTCTATCTCATTCACTCGGTTTCCCTGATCGCCTACATGATCACGTATGACAAGTCGTTTGCCGAAGTCGATCTGCATTTCAATGTGAGCTTTGGCGGGATACCGTTTGGTGTCGGGTATTCACTGGGCGTGGTGTATCTGGTCTGGATCAGTATAGTTACCTTCCTGTATCCGCTATGCGTTTGGTATAATAACTATAAGAGTACGCATAAACACTGGTGGCTGAGTTATTTATAAGATTGAGGATTGGAAGATTGCCGGACTTTAGATTACCTCAAAAATATGATATCCCCACGGAGGCAGATCAAAGTACATACCGCGTGACAGAAGATCATTACCCTCTCTGATATAGCATGCTTCACTCATGCGGTCTTTAAATTCCAATGATGTATTACTGCTATTGGCAAAGGGTAATCGCACATAACACTGACTGTTGTGTGGGGCATAATTGACAACAACCACTGCCCGCTTTCCTTCTTTATCTTCCCAGCTGAAAGCGATAAAGGAATTCCAGCTTTCATTACCATCCCAGGCGGCATTGCATTCAAGCCATTGCCATCGTGCATGAAAGACCGGTTGCTGCAATACCGTCAGAAGACGCGTATAGAATAGAGACAATTCTTCGTTCGTAGATTCAACAGGCCCGCGAATCAAGTGTGGGGAGATGCGTTTTATTTTTCCTTCCAGCTGTCCCTGATGAAAAAACCGGAGTCCGGGTGACAGAAATGTAATGACCGCTGCGGCTTTATGTTTAGCCGTATCGAATGCTGAAGCCGCGCGAAGCTCATCGTGATTTTCCAGGAACCGTACAAGCTTGTCCTGATAATCCAACCCTGCATAGAAATGTTCACGAACAGCCTTAGCGAATCCTTCCCGCAGGCGATCGTACAGGCGTTTGTCGTATGCATAGTCAAAGCCTTGTTGCTGCAGCGTCCATTCCATATCCCAATACACCTCGGCCATGAAACAAAAATCCGGAACATGTTTACGCACAGTCTTTATCACATCAGGCCAGAATGGGTTCATCTTTCGGCCCCAGGTTTTCTCAAATACGTCCGGAAGGATAAGCATGGCCATATCGCAACGCACGCCATCACATTGCGAAGCGATACGAACAAGTTCCTGTTTCATTGCTTGTGCTGCATCTGGATTACTGTAGTCGATCTGCGCAGTATCCGGCCAGCCGCTGAAATAAGGATCACGTCCGTAGGCAAATATCTTTTCGCCCGTTACACATTTGATCCGGGTGTAATTCAGCGGGCTGTTCTTCAGATCCGTTTCTGTTCCCTGTACAAAGTATTCCGGATGATCGTGTACCCAGGCATGATCCGGCCCGAGGTGGTTGGGCACAAAGTCGAGCATCAGCTTAAGACCCCGGCTGTTAAGTTTTTCACGGAGTCGCTTCAAGGCTTCATCACCACCCAATTCAGGATGTACATGATAATCCGCAATGGCAAAGCCTGAGCCACCGATGTCTTCTTCTTTCAGATCCGGCAATGTCAATTCAAACTCGTGACGCCATTCTTTATTCTCACGTGAAATGCGTTGTCCCTGTTCACCGGTTGTCCATACGCTCAACAGCCAGACCCAGTGAAACCCCAGCGATACAAACCGATCCAGTTCAGCATCCGGAATATCATCCAGTGTAGCTTTTCGGCCAAGCACCTTTGATAGATCGGTAAGCCACACACGGGTGTTGATCTGATATAGAGAAGGATATTTTCTTGGATTCTTTTTCACCCGATGAATGTAGTGCTAAAATGCAAGAAGCCCAATGGTGAATAATCGCTCAGTGGAGACACGATCCATACGTAAGCAGCCTGCCTTTGCCAATTTCGTACCCCATGTTCATCGTTTCACCAGAAGCTCTGCATTCCGAACATACATCACAAAGTATGGGTTCATCGTATTGGTACGTTTAACCATTATATAAAAAGGCTTGTCAAAACGCATATCCTTTGGTTGCTCAGGAATCATTCCTACCGAATCGACAACCGCGTAAGCTTCACTCTCCACTTCGGCTCCCTTTTCATTTAGAACAAACCTTGTACGTTGTAAAGCGGTTTGAATATGATGCTCAGTATCATCAGCAGTGCGAAACCGCTGCCCCTCAAGCTGATTAAAATTCGCTTTCGCATTTAACCCCACAACGGGAATGGCAACGCGATCAAGTAACGTTATGAAATATTTCCATGAATGATCAGCACTTGACCGCTCTGTCCGCCCTTGCTCAACCAAGCTTTTAACCTGCTGTACATCCTTCCACAAATTATCTGATCTCCTGATGCCCTTAGCCAATATGATCTCGTGTTGATGATCCCTGGGAATCAGTTTTAAAATAAAAAAATCATCATCATGGTAATAGAGTATCTCAAAAGACTCAACCAGGCTTTCTTTAAAGTAACTCATGCCAAATCCATCAACCGCCATACCATCAAAAATGATAGGCTGTACTAATTTATCAAGAGGCATCTCAAACGGTAGGGATTTATCGAAATAAGCCTCCGCACTAATTGCACCCTCATTGATATCAACATCCGTGGAGTACTCGGTATCCGACAAAGAATTTTGCCATGAACCTGATTGATTCAAGTGAATAAAATCTG
Organism: Ohtaekwangia sp.; assembly: GCA_036503775.1. Classification (GTDB taxonomy): domain Bacteria; phylum Bacteroidota; class Bacteroidia; order Cytophagales; family Cyclobacteriaceae; genus Ohtaekwangia. Next base: position 32,944 of record DASXWH010000024.1, on the reverse strand, counting down.
TGGAGTTATTCTCACCAACAACTATTTCTATCCCCAGCTTCTGCTTCACTTCCTGCCAGGCAAACAAAAATGTTGGGGTATAAATGGTGTTTTTCGTGCTATCAACTGGGCTCTCCAATGACACAACAAACTCAGTTCCTTTAAGATCATCAAGATTCACTATTTCAGAATCCTTTTTGTATGTTTTACATGATGAACAAAGAAAAACAACAGAAATCAAAAGGCTCGGAATTCGAAAGTTCCTCATAATGAAACTCAACATAATTATTACATCCGCTCCGGCACTTCAATACCCAACAACCCCATAGACCGCTTAATGGCATCGGCTATGGATTTTGAGAATGCAATTCTGAATTTCAGTTTAGCCGGATCGCTTTCGTTGAAGATCGGTATACTCTGATAGAACTGGTTATATTCTTTCGCTAACTCGTAGGCATAATTGGCAATCACTGCCGGTGAATAATCTTTAGCCGCCTCTTTTACTTTACCTTCAAACGCGCTGAGTACTTGAAGGGCTTCACGTTCTGCCGGTTCAAGTACAGTAACTGCTCTCAGGTCATCAACCGTAACGTTCAGGTTCATGCTCTCTGCCTTGCGAATGATGGCACGGATCCGTGCGTGTGTATATTGAATGAACGGCCCGGTGAATCCCTGGAGTTGAATAGACTCATTCGGATCGAACAACATCCTTTTCTTCGGATCTACTTTAAGCAGGAAGAACTTCAACGCTCCAAGGCCGGTCATATTGAAAAGCCTTTTCGTTTCGTCAGGCGACATCTCATCAAGCTTACCTAATTCACGGGACTGCTTCTCCGCTTCTTCCACCATTTCATCCATCAGGTCATCTGCATCTACTACGGTTCCTTCACGCGATTTCATCTTTCCGGAAGGAAGATCCACCATACCATAGGAAAGGTGGAAGCAACGTTTTGCCCAATCATAGCCCAGCTTATTCAGAATGAGGAACAATACCTTGAAGTGATACTCCTGCTCATTACCTACGGTATATACCTGTCCTACGATTTTCGGAAAATCCCTGAAGCGAAGAATGGCTGTGCCGATGTCCTGCGTCATGTATACCGAAGTACCATCCGAACGGAGTAATACTTTCTGATCGAGACCATCGGCCGTAAGATCAACCCACACGGACCCATCTTCTTTCTTAAAGAAGATTCCTTTCTCAACGCCTTTCAATACCTCTTCTTTACCCAGCAGGTAGGTATCCGATTCGTAGTATAACTTTTCGAAGTCAACACCCATACGTTTATAGGTAACTCCAAATCCATCGTATACCCAGCCGTTCATGGTTTTCCAGAGCGAAAGTGTCTCCGGGTCTTTTTGTTCCCACTGGCGAAGCATCTCCGAAGCAAGCTTCATGATCGGTGCTTCTTTCTCTGCTTCTTCCTGCGTTGATCCTTTTGTGACTAACGCACTGATCTGTGCTTTATAAGCTTTATCAAACTCTACATAATACTTTCCAACCAGCTTATCACCTTTCAATCCCGAGCTTGCCGGGGTTTCACCATCACCATACAGTTTCCATGCAGCCATGGATTTACAGATATGAATACCACGGTCATTGATGATCTGTACTTTGTGAACGTTATAGCCATTGGCTTTATAGATCTCGCTGACACTCCATCCCAAAAAATTATTCCGCAGGTGACCTAAGTGCAATGGTTTATTGGTATTGGGAGAAGAGTACTCGATCATGATCTCTTCGCCATTAGCCGGAAGCTGACCATAATTCGGATGCGCATAAATGTATTGCAGCATATCCACCCATACTTTGTCGCTGAGGGAAAGATTCAGAAATCCTTTTACCACATTGTATTTGCTGACAATACCCGAATGCTGAACAAGATGTTCACCCACCAACTTTGCTGTTTCTTCCGGGCCTTTACGCGAAATTTTAGTCAGCGGAAAACAAACTAAAGTATGTGAACCTTCAAATTCGGCATTGGTAGGCTGGACCTGAAGGTTGTCAACGGTCTGATTAAAAACAGCAGCTACTGTTTTTTGAATTTCAGAGCGTAAAAGAATTTCTAAGTTCATCGTGTATTAAATGCATGGCACAGAGAACACGAAGAAGACACAGAGTTTCACTGAGAACCCTTTGTGAAACTTTGTGTCTTCCTTTGTGCACTTCGTGCTATTGGATTTTAAGAAATTACCATTCAAGTATATAAGCAAACATCAGAGGCGCTACAATGGTGGCGTCAGATTCCACGATATACTTCGGTGTATCTATACTCAATTTACCCCAAGTGATCTTCTCATTCGGCACGGCACCAGAGTATGAGCCATAGCTGGTGGTCGAATCACTGATCTGGCAGAAGTAACTCCAGAACGGAACACCATCGCGTTCGAGATCCTGGTGCAGCATCGGCACAACACAGATCGGGAAGTCACCGGCAATACCTCCACCAATCTGGAAGAAACCGATTCCTTTATCGCCTGCATTTTCAGTATACCAGTCTGCCAGCCAAACCATATATTCAATACCCGACTTCATGGTAGAAGCTTTCAGCTCACCGGTCAGCACATAGCTTGCAAAGATGTTACCCATGGTAGAGTCTTCCCATCCGGGTACAACCATCGGCATATTTTTTTCCGCGGCCGCGATCATCCATGAGTTCTTCGGATCGATCTCATAATATTGCTTCAGGTCACCGCTGTTCAGCATCCGGAACATGAACTCGTGCGGGAACAAACGCTCACCGGCATCTTCAGCATCTTTCCAAACTTTGAACAGGTGCTTCTGTAATCTGCGGAAAGCTTCTTCTTCCGGAATACAGGTATCGGTAACACGGTTGAGGTGATTCTGAAGTAAATCCCACTCCTGCTCCGGAGTAAGGTCGCGATAATTCGGAATACGTCTGTAGTGTGAATGAGCCACCAGGTTCATGATGTCTTCTTCCAGGTTGGCACCGGTACAGGATATAATATGTACTTTATCCTGACGGATCATTTCCGCGAAGCTGATGCCTAACTCACCTGTACTCATTGCACCGGCTAAGGTCACCATCATCTTCTTACCTTCAGAAAGGTGCTTTTTATAGCCCTTGGCTGCATCCACCAGGGCAGCCGCGTTGAAGTGCAGGTAATGCTTCTCTATGAACGAGGAAATTGGTCTGTTTTGGCTCATGATAGTTTTGATTCGAATTCCGGGGCGAAATTAAGAAAATCAGGGAAGTTCACGAGTTTTTTATTCGTGGAGACCTGAATCTTAACACTATGAAAACAGGCCTTTACATAGTACTTTGGAAAGTGTTTTGCATGAATGGCTTCTATGAAGATTAACGTTTTGCTGTTTTGCTGTCTCGTTGGTTTATCAGCAACAGCTCAGGAGAGTGATGGTTTTGAACTGGTAAAGAAAGACGGCACCACTTCCGTTTTTGAACGTTGGATTACGTATCCAAATTCTAACCCTCCTTTTAAAGCCCGGGAAGTAAAAGGCGAGTTCTACTACAATAACTCCATCTATGCCGGCCTGCACCTAGTTCAGAATGAAGAAAAAATTTCGAAATGGCAAAGTCATGTCAGCAAGTTTGAAGTTTATCTGCAGGCTGACTCAACTGAATGGCATGAGTATTCCTATCATGATATTCCGTGGCCTGTGAGTGATCAGGACCATTACCTGGTGTATACCCTTTCAGTGATCAGTCCAACCAAACTATTCGTCACCTTTAAATCCGCAGTGGATGCAACACGTGCCCCGGTTGAAGATGGTGTATCACGGATGGAGCTATCCGGAAGCTGGACGTGGGAGGAAATCGCTCCGAACCGCACTAAAGCAACCTACATCATCCTCTCAAAACCAAACGGTCTTCCGAAATGGCTCACGGATCCCATCATTCGCGGCAACATCATGACCACGATCCGGGAATATATTGAAGTATTGGAAGGGAAAAGATGATTCAATTTACGAGGTACGATTTACGATGTGCGATTTGAAATTCCTCTAAATCGTAATTCGTACCTCGTACATTATTCAGCCAGAACCGGTCTGCTTACAATGGATTTCGCAGTAGCTTCGAGGATCTCAAAGGCACTTTCGGCCATCCGGTTTTCCGTGTCGAGTGTTGGGTTCACTTCAACAATTTCCCAGGCACACACTTTCGGATCTTTCCCCAACTCTGCATTTAAGGTTTTGGCTTCTTCCACCGTTAAGCCATTCGGTACAGGCGTACCCGTTCCGGTTGACACACGGCTGTCAATACTGTCTACATCAAAGGAGACGTAGATCATATCACAATGATCCAGCATTTCAAGAGCCTTCTTTGCAATGTTTACGGCACCGAGTTTTTTAACATCCTCCGTTTCGATGAAGTTGATGTTATATTTATTCAGCAGATAATTCTCAGGCTTTTCCAGATCACGCACTGCGATGTAGACAATATCTTCCGGATAGATCTTCGGACCAGGCATACCCACATTTTTTAACTGCTCCCAATACTCCAGCGTCTCCCCTCTCGGATCGTTCACCTTACATTCGAAGTTATCAATACCGCAGGCCATGGCGAGAGCCATACCATGCATGTTTCCGGATGGTGTAGTGAATGGAGTATGGATATCCGCATGAGCATCAATCCAGATTACACCGAGTCGTGCTTTGGGATGTGCCTTCTTGATACCGGCAATTGTACCATAGGAAGTACTGTGATCACCAGCCATAATCATCGGGAAGAATTCATCAAAGATGGTCTCATATACTTCCAGGCAAACCCGTTCCTCCATGATCATCACACCATCAATGAACTTGGCGTATGAGTGCTTCGCTCCGTCAAACAGAAGCTCATTCACATTCTCCACTTCTATCGATTCATGCTGCTTAAAAAAATCAGAGTTCAGGTCAAGACTGGCTATCTTCATAGCCTCTACCCCAAGACTCGCTCCCCGCGTTCCGGCACCGATTTCGGACTTCACTTCAATGATCTTTAACTCTTTCACGACACGTACAATTAAGGTTTGATTAAATAATGATTAACCGCAGAAAAATGTTCAAAAAACGCGTTTTCCGTTACCCTTAGAAGTCGGGCAACCCGACATTGATCGGGAAAATGATGTTGGAAAAACGGTTAATCATGCGTTTTGAAATCGTATTGCAAAGATGGCAAAATTATACCAATATTGCACCCTTTACAGAAGGCGTTAGTCAGTTCCGTTATCGGTTATCCGGTGCCAAAAGCCGGGGAATTTTGATTAACCAGCCTTCGTTTCAAACCATACTTGTAACGATTAACGATAACGGAAGTAAATGAAGAGCTACCGCGAACTGATTGAGCAAACATTTGAGTTTCCTCAAAAAGAATTTAAGGTCCGCGACCACGAATTGTTGTTCAATGATGTACCCCTGATGGACATCATCAAGGAGTACGGAACCCCGCTCAAGCTTACTTATCTCCCCCGCATCAGTGAAAACATCCGGTCTGTACAGGCTACCTTCAACAATGCCATGGAGAAGTTCAGATACAATGGGAAGTATACCTATTGTTACTGTACGAAATCTTCTCACTTCTCCTTTGTTCTGGAAGAGGCACTGAAGAACAATGATGTTCACGTGGAAACATCTTCCGCATTTGATATTCCGATCGTACGCTCGCTCTACGCGAAAGGAAAAGTAACCAAAGACACCTACATACTTTGCAACGGTTTTAAAATGCCGTTATACACGCAATACATCTCCGAGCTACTGAACGATGGTTTCAGGAATTGTATACCTATTCTTGACGAGATGGGTGAGTTTGAAGAGTATGAGAAGAACGTAAAGGATCCCTACAGCGTGGGTATCCGCGTTGCGGCCGATGAAGAACCTAAGTTCGAGTTCTATACCTCCCGCTTAGGTATCCGCTACAGCGACATCATTCCTTTCTACCGAGAAAATATTGAGAACAGCAGCAAGGCTTCACTGAAGATGCTGCACTTCTTCATCAACACCGGCATCAAAGACACGGCATATTACTGGAGCGAATTAAGCCGCTTCGTTTTCAAATATTGCGAATTGAAAAAGATCTGCCCCACCCTCGACTCCATTGACATCGGTGGCGGATTCCCGATCAAAACCTCTCTCACTTTCCAGTATGATTACAAGTACATGATCGAACAGATCGTGGAAAACATCAAATGGATCTGTGATAAGAACAACGTACAGGTTCCCAACATCTTCACGGAATTCGGAAGCTATACCGTTGGTGAAAGTGGTGCTGTACTCTACCAGGTAATTGACCAGAAACTTCAGAACGACAAAGAGCTGTGGTATATGATCGATGGATCATTCATCACGCACCTGCCGGATGCCTGGGGATTGAATCAGAAATATGTATTGCTGGCCATCAACAAATGGGATGATCCTTACCACAAAGTAAACATGGGCGGATTGACCTGCGACAGCATGGACTACTATAACTCCGAGGCGCACACCGGGGAAGTGTTCCTGCCCATGATCAATGATGAAGAACCGTTGTTCATCGGTTTCTTCCATACGGGCGCCTACCAGGAATCACTGGGTGGTTATGGTGGAATTCAACACTGCCTTGTACCGGCACCAAAGCATGTTCTCATTGACCGCAACGAAGATGGCGAAATCACTACCAAACTCTTTGCAGGTCAGCAAACCAGCGAGAGCATGTTAAAGCTTCTCGGGTACTAATCGTTAACTACTATACTATTCTGAAAAAGCTTTCATTCCTGTTGCTCTTTATCGCAACCGCTACATTCTCCTGTAATAACGGCAACGATTGCCCGGATGACATGGAGGAATGCAACGCAAATGGATCCTCCATTTGCGTTCCGAAAGGAAAGTGCTGAGATACCTACGTTGATTTATTTATTCTGATCGCAACGATTCCGTTGGCTGTGCCAGGGCGGCCTTTAATGCCTGTGCGATTACGGTTATCATTGCAATCAGCAAGGTCAACAACCCTGCCATTATAAAAATGATCCATGAAAGCTCAATGTGGTATGCAAAATTGTTTATCCAGGAGCTCAGGGCATAATACGCGAGTGGAAGTGATAATACAGCAGAGATGCTTACCAGTTTGACATAGTCACCCGACAGAAGGGCGACAACCTGACCACTCGAAGCACCCATTACTTTCCGGATACCGATCTCTTTGGTACGCTGGTTAGCTGAAAATGAAACCAATCCTAGAAGTCCAAGGCAAGCAATGGTAATGGCCAGTCCGGTGGCTGTGGTCATCAGTGTACCCAGCTTAAGCTCAGATTCATATTGTTGCCGGATCCGGTCATCCAGAAAATAATAATTAAAAGGTGCATCCGGATTTACTTTAGACCATACTTTTCCGATAGCCGGAATAACATCTGAATTTACCTGAATACGAACCAGCATAAGATTCAGGTCACGACTTGGATACAATACGATCGGGCTCATCTTTCTGTAAAGCGCATCATGATGAAAGTCCTGAACAACACCAGTCACATATCCATGACGCCACACTTCTGAACCGCCATCAAGTGGCGGCACAAACATCGAAAAGGATTTACCGACTGCCTCATTCGGGCTCCATCCCAATTCCTGTACAGCAGATTCACTCAACACAAATCCCACTTGCTCATCCGTTAAAGAGTTTTCAGTAAAGCTTTTGCCGGCAATAAGTCTGATACCTGCTGTTTCAATAAACCCGGGTGTTACACCATAGTGTGTCATCTGACGTGTTGAATCATGGAGTGACCCCTCCGCACGATAACGGCTTATGGGCAGAAGGCCATGCATTACCTGTGGAACACCTGAAACATATTCTACACCAGCCACGCCCTGTAGTTCCTTTTGCATAAGCGGAAACCGGTCTCCGTCCAGCACAATAACCTGTTCCCGGTCGAAGCCCAGATCTTTATCCTGTATATAGTGAAGCTGCAGTAACACCACGATCATTCCGGTGAGAAAGAATGTCGATACCATGAATTGAAATACAACCAATCCTTTTCGAATCAGCGTACTGGAAGCACGGAAGCCGCCTGAACTTTTTAACGTACTTACCGGCTTCAGGCCTGATAAGAAAAGTGCCGGGTAAGATCCTGCAAAAAAACTGATCAGTAATACAACCAGGAATGAACCGCCAATGAATGGTAACCTAAGTACTTCATTAAGTTGAATGGCCTTGCCTGCGAGCTGATTAAACGCTGGCATAATCACCGTGATCAGTCCAAGCGCAACGATCAGGGCGATTAAACTTGTCAGAAGGGCCTCGCCAAAAAACTGGTCCACCAGCTGACCTTTTACAGCGCCCAAAACTTTTCGCATACCTACCTCCCTTGCACGTGTCATGGCACGAGCCGTATTCAGGTTTGTGAAATTTATACCAGCCAATACCAGAATGAAGAGCGCTGCCGTTCCCAATATATACAGGTAAGCCCTATTTCCTCCCGGACTGAATTCACCTTTCAGATTTGAGTGCAGGTAAATGCTGGTAAGCGGCTGCAGTGTCGGCACTACAGAAGCATCGAATTTTGTTTTGTACAACTCCTGAACTGCGCCCGTCAGTTGATCATGTTGAATTCCATCCCGCGTGAGAACATATGTATAAAATACAGGCATGTCACGCTTTTGATCCAGATCATTTCCCATCACGGAGTGAAGTGTCGGGAATGATATCAGGAAATCAAACCGCATATGAGAGTTAACCGGAACATCCTCCATCACGCCCGTAACCGTCAGATCATTGCCCCAGAATTTCATCTGCTCTCCAAGGGGATCCTTGTTACCAAAATATTTTGTAGCCATCGATTGTGTGAGCACAATAGAATTCTTTTCTATCAATGCTTTTTGAGGATTACCCGAAACGAACGGCCAGGTAAAAACTGAGAATGCGTTAGGATCAGCAAACACAACACCGGATTCGACAAATACCACTTCCTTATAGCGCACTTTGGCCGGAGAAAACACAGGCCAGAAACGTACAGCCTGTTCAATTATATGCGGATAAGATGCCATTAACTCAGGCGCGAACGCGGGTGGCATTTTTGCCCAATCAGGGGACACTACGCGTTGAATGCGGTCTGCCCTATCGTGATATCGATCATAACTCAATTCGTCATGGATATACAGACCGATGAGAAAACAGCTGGCAATACCAACGGCCAGTCCACCGATATTGATGAACGAATGCGTTCTGCTTCGCAGCAGATTTCTCCATCCGCTGGTAAAATAGCTTTTAAACATGTTTCCTCGTTTGAATCTGTCTCAAGATTCAGATAATAACTATGCCAACCGATAATGGTGGTGAATCCTCTGAATTTCGCCCTGCGGACAAAGGTGGGCTGCCCGAATGTGAACATAGGCGTTCGGAACCGGTTTTAACCGAGCAATGCGTAACACTGCCTCGCGATCTCCAGCTCTTCATTGGTAGACACAACCAGTATCTTTACATGCGCCCCGTTCGTATTGATTTCGTAAATACCTTTCCCGCCTGCTTCGTTTTTTTTCTCATCCAGATGAAGACCGAGATGGTCCATATCCCGAATCGTTAATTTCCGTGTCAGCGTATCGTTCTCTCCAACACCTGCTGTAAAGACAACAGCATCGAGTCCGTTCAGTACAGCGATGAAAGCGCCAATGTATTTCCGGATGTGGTAGGCATACATCTCATAGGCCAGCATAGCTTCCTGATTTCCTCTGGCTATTTCAGTTTTTATATCGCGCAGATCACTATAGCCGGTAAGGCCCAGCATGCCACTCTTTTTATTTAGTATCGTATTGACCTCATCCAACGAATACCCCAGCTCGCTCACCATATGAAAAATAACAGACTGATCAATATCGCCCGTGCGGGTGCCCATGATCAATCCATTCATAGGTCCAAAACCCATAGTGGTGTCTACACATTTTCCATTCTTAACAGCAGTCATGCTGCAGCCATTACCCAAATGAATCACAATGATCTTAGCATCTTTCTTTTTCAAATATTCTGTGGCACGCTCTGAAACATATTTATGGCTCGTACCATGAAAACCGTATGCTCTTATCTGATGCTTATCATAAAACTCCTTCGGGATCGCTATGCGATAAGCAACCGGTGGCATGGTTTGATGAAATGCTGTATCGAATACGGCTACCTGTTTGGCTTTCGAGAAGATCTTCTCCGCAACTTCAATTCCAAGGTAGTTAGGTGGATTGTGCAGAGGTGCCAGTGGAAAGAGTTCTTTTATCTTTTCCTTTACAGCCCGAGTTATGATCATGGTTTCTGAAAAGTCCTCACCTCCGTGTACAACCCGATGACCCACCACGTGAATTTCTTCAGGGTTGCTGATCACACCGATTTCAGCATCGGTTAATAATGCCGCTGCAGCTGACAGTCCGGCTGCATGATCCCTGATGGGCAGCTCACGTTTATGAACCTGTTCTGCTCCGTGTAGAAATGTTTTGTGATGGATAACCGATTCTTCCTGTCCAATACGATCGATCAACCCGGAGCAAATAACCCTGGCTTCAGGCATCTGAATGAGCTGATATTTAATAGAACTACTACCCGAGTTGATTACGAATACGTGCATGACAATTCTCCGTTGAATTTTATTGTGCCTGAATGGCGGTGATCACTACGGTGTTGAATATATCGTCTACCGTGCAGCCACGGCTCAGATCATTAACCGGTTTATTAAGTCCCTGTAACATCGGGCCGATAGCGAGTGCTCCGGTTTCGCGCTGCACGGCTTTGTACGTATTGTTGCCGGTATTCAGGTCGGGAAAAATCAATACACTTGCCTGACCTGCCACCTGTGAATCCGGCATCTTCTTTTTTCCAACAGCAGGGTCTACTGCTGCATCATATTGAATAGGGCCTTCAACTTTCAAATCAGGTCTTCGCTGCCGCACCAGCTCCGTTGCCTTCCGCACTTTTTCGACATCTTCACCCTGGCCTGACGAACCTGAAGAATAGGAAAGCATGGCAATTTTCGGGTCGATACCAAACATGGTACTGGTATCAGCTGAAGAGATAGCAATATCCGCGAGTTGCTCGGAAGTTGGATTAGGATTAACGGCACAATCGCCAAAAACAGAAACGCGGTCTGACAGACACATGAAGAATACGGATGAGACTGTCGCGACACCGGGTTTTGTTTTCACAAACTGCAATGCCGGCCGGATGGTATGCTGCGTAGTGTGTGCCGCACCTGAAACCATTCCATCGGCTTCACCTTTGTAAACCATCATGGTACCGAAATACGAAACATCCAGCATAAGATCACGCGCCATCTGCAGGGAAAGATTCTTCGCTTTACGAAGTTCATACAACGTATTCACGTAATCTTCATACCGTGCCGAGGTAGCCGGGTTAATGATCTTTACTTTCTCCAGATCAAGTGAAAGGTTTAACCGTCTTACAGCGGCTTCTACATTTTCCCTGATTCCCAGAATAGTCAGATCAACAACATCCTGCTTTATCAATGCATCTGCTGCCTGAAGTATGCGATCATCGTCACCTTCCGGCAGTACAATATGTTTCTTCTGCTGCTTTGCCCTCTTTACAATCTGATATTGAAACATGCGGGGTGTAATACTGTGCGAATGAAAAGAAATCATTTTCTTTTCAAGCGCTTCCATATCCACGTAGGTATTAAACTGGCTTATGGCCAAAGCAATTTTTTCTTTGTTATCGGGTGATATGCGCGATGGTGTGTTCGCAATGCGAGCCACTGTTTTAAACGTTCCACTTTGAACAGCAATAACAGGAACAACGGTATCCAGTCCTTCAATCAATTTTAAAATGGTAGGTTCCGGTAAAAGCCCACCGGTTAAAATCAATCCAGCCACCCTGGGATAATTTTTAGATAGGTTTGCCTGTAAAGCCCCGATGATAATATCACCGCGGTCACCCGGTGTTACAATCAATGTATTTTTCTGAAGGCGTGTGAGGCAATTCGGCAGCTGCATGGCACCGACAATAGAATGATCAACCGGATTGGTGAGCAGGTGTTCACCAAAAAGAATTTTACCCTCGACTGATTCGAGAATCTCTTTAACGGTTGGACTGCTCAACTCTGTTTTGGCCGGAATGGCAGTCACGATCAGATCTCCGGGTAATGACTTCAACAACTGCGCCCGCACAGCCTCTTCTTTTTCACTTTCAATTTTATTCGCAATAACCGTCAGCACCTGCACATTTTCATTTCGAAAGCTTCGTGTGGTTGAAACCGCAGTGTCTGTAACTTCCTGTACGGATTTTCCTTCTCCTTTTATGATGATAGCTGCAGGCACACCGAGGTTTTTGGCGATGGAGATATTCCCGTCAAATTCAATATTGATACCACCACCAATAAAATCAGTTCCTTCTATCACCACAAAATCATGACGTTCCTGCAGGCGTTTGAATTTATCGATGATCGTATCAATGATGTATGCCTCTTTACCCGCATTGGCATGTTCAAGGATTTCACTTCGCGTAAAGGCAAACATTTCAGTATACGGTACCGGAAGTTTGAAATGCGTAGCAATGGTATGAAGGTGACTATCAAGTTCGGGCCGGTCACAACTGATGACCGGCTTAAAATAGGCAACCCTTTCAATCCGGGCTGCCAGTAAATTCATCAAACCCAATGCAATGATCGATTTTCCGGAGTAGGGTTCAGTGGTGGTGATGTAAATAGCGTTCGTCATGTGTGTCAGAATTGGAAATACTTTGCCAAAGGTGAATCTACAGACTTTGGACTGTTTTCACACTTAGACAAGACATTAAAAAGTATATCCTCCATCATGAACAGACAACAACTCAGATACTATTAATAAGCGATTTTTGACTAACTTCAATAGGTGAACTCTATTGGATTTAATTCTGTAGCAAAATCATGGATTACCTAAAATCACTCCATGTCACGCGTAACTAAAATCATGGACTATTCACGGCCGGTTTTTGCTGTGGATTATCGCGGACTTAAGGGATCAGACCTGATGGCTGCTGCTACCGAAATGCGCAAACTACTGGAAACACATAATGTTCCGGCATTGGTGTTGGTTACGTTTGACAACTCCACGTATGTTACACCAGCATTTATGCATCATGCCGAAGCAGAAAGCGGAGCCGTCATGCATTTGATAGAACGTATGGCTTTTGTGGGTTTATCTCCTACAAAGAAAATTATACTCAAAGGATATAACCTTCTGTTTCGCAGGAATTTCAAGGCCTTTGATACACCGGAAGAAGCCATTGAATACCTTCTTAAATAGTTCTGTGTACAGAAGTATAGTCTTTAAGGGCCTGTGAATTTTCTTATCACACGCTCATCAACCTGGCTGAACTTCGACATACCCCGCGTGTTTGTGATTATGTTTACTTCTGATAAAGCTTAATGCCCGGGTGCCATGGTAAAAGGCACTTCCTTAAAGTCAGGTGGTATTGCAAATTCAGCAGCACTCAGCGCTTGTTTCTTAATAGAGGTAACTTCCATATGCATCTTCCCTTCTTTCATAATCATTTCAATTCGCAGCGGAACGCCATCAACCTTATCGTAAAAAATAGCCTGCTGATTTCCTACGCGCTGCTGCGATAGACTCTTGAGGTCGAGGTCTTTTATTTCCGTTGTCGTCCATAAGATCTGTGTGGTGGGCTTTCCATTGAACGTAGATTCAATCACATATTTCGAACAGGTGTAATTCAAAATCTTAGTAGTCTCTGATGTCTTGGTGACCTTTATATCTTGTGGAGTATGCGATTGGTCGTTGCTTACGGGTAAAGGAGAGTATGTTTTATTCGGCCGGTCAAGACGATAGGATAGCTTCTTATCCTTCAGGTAGAGCACCTCCATCTTATCCATCATTCCGCCCTCAGCCTTACTGAGTGTGTTTCCGTTTTTCACTTCCAGCGTGAAGCCTTTTGGTATGAGTGAATTTAAATCGCCACTCTGCATAGCCTTCATGGCCATTTCCATTTGTGCTTTCAGCTGCGGATTCGAATCCATCATGGCCTTGAATTGCGGGTCGTTCATTTTGGCCTGCATCTCTTTCATTTGTGCCTGGGTCGCGGGATCACTCATCTTCTTCTGCGCCTCTTCCATTTTAGCCTTGGTAGCCGGGTCCGTGATTTCCATGGCCATAGACCATTTGATTATACCCTCAAAAGATTGCGCTTGGCTGCCTAGCACCAGAGCCAGCAATACGACAGTGAAAAGGAGTTTTTTCATGATTTTATACATCTTTTTAAAATCCAGATTTCACCAAGTTAACGCAAATCTTCGATGACTTTTTACTTTCCCGGTTAACCTTTTTGGCTTATATTCATTTACAATTTCCTCCCTTTTATTTCACGTTAAATCGCCTGCCTATGAATACATTCATCGGGTTTGCTTTCATCCTACAAAGGCAACGTACGGGCATTTTAAACCACATCGCTCACCTTAAAAACTACCGCCATGAAAGTTTACGATGAAAAGCACCTCAAGAACATTGTTCTGCTGGGGGCGACAAAGGCCGGCAAAACCATGCTGGCCGAAGACATGCTCTTTGAAGCCGGTATCGTACACCGGAGAGGATCAATCGAATCTAAAAACACAATCTCTGATTATCATGAGATTGAACAGGAACGTGGAAATTCTGTATTCGCCACAACCCTGCATACCGAATGGCACGACTTTAAGATCAACATCATTGACACTCCCGGCTTTGATGATTTCATTGGCGAGGTTGCCTCCTCGGTTCGGGTGGCCGATACCTGTGTTATGGTAATCAACGCACAACACGGTGTTGAGGTAGGCACTGAACTCATCTGGAATTATGTAGATCAGTTTCAAAAGCCTACCATTTTTGCCATCAATCAGATCGACCATCCCAAAGCTGATTTTGATTCTTCACTCAGTTCACTGAAAGAACGCTATGGTCATGCCGTTACACAAATGCAATATCCCGCCAACACCGGTGAAGGATTCAATGCCATCATCGACCTGCTGCGCATGGTGATGTATAAATTTCCACCGGAAGGAGGCAAGCCACAAAAATTACCCATTCCGGATTCAGAAAAAGAAAAAGCCAATCAGCTTCACAATGCCTTGGTTGAAAAGGCAGCCGAAAATGATGAGAAACTGATGGAAAAATATTTCGACAAGGGAACCCTCGATGAAGACGAAATGCGTGAGGGTTTAAAGCTCGGCATGATCCATCACGATGTCTTTCCCGTATTCGTCATGTCAGCGAAAAAGAATATGGGAAGCGGCCGCATGATGGGCTTCATCGACAATGTTGCACCATCGCCCCGCGAAGCCAAACCCGAACTGACAGAAGAAGATAAAGAAGTACCGTTCGATGCCACCAAGCCAACGGTACTTTTTGTTTTTAAGTCGCACATCGAACCCAACCTGGGAAAACTCTCATTCTTTAAAGTCATCAGCGGAGAAGTAACGACTACATCCGAACTGATCAACAGCCAGACAGGGGCTGTTGAACGTATCCATCAACTTTTTATCATGGATGGAAAAACACGAAACCCGGTAGATAAACTGGTAGCCGGAGATATTGGCGCGACATTAAAACTAAAAGATACCTTCAGCAATCAAACGCTGCACGCGAAGGGATTTGATGTTACCCTTAAGCCAATTGAATTTCCGGAGCCGCGTATCCGTACAGCCGTGATAGCCCTCAGCAAAAATGATGATGAGAAGATAGGAGAAGTGCTGCATAAGATTCATCACGAAGATCCGACACTTGAGGTAGGCTATTCGAAGGAATTAAAACAGCTTATTATATCCGGGCAAGGTGAATTGCACCTGGCTGTTTGTAAATGGTTTCTGGAGAATGTGTACAAGCTCCATGTGAATTTTGAGAGTCCCCGGATCTCCTACCGGGAAACCATCCGCAAAGCATCGTCAGCCAGTTACCGTCACAAAAAGCAATCCGGTGGCGCAGGTCAGTTTGGTGAAGTACACCTGAAAATAGAACCGTATTATGAAGGCATGGCTGAACCCACCGAATTCAGCATTCGTGGAAAGGAAGTTATTGACCTGGAGTGGGGTGGTAAGCTCGTGTTTTATAATTGTATTGTAGGAGGTGTTATCGATGCCCGGTTTATTCCATCCATTTTAAAAGGCGTTATGGAAAAAATGGAAGAAGGGCCGATAACCGGATCGTATGTTCGGGATGTACGCGTGATGGTATACGATGGAAAAATGCATGCGGTAGATTCAAATGATATATCGTTTAAGATTGCCGGCATGATGGCTTTCAAAGAAGCTTTTCTCAAAGCAGAGCCCCAGTTGCTGGAGCCCATTTATGATGTAGATATACAGTTACCCGAGGATGTTATGGGTGAGATCATGGGCGATCTTCAGACGCGCAGGGCGCTGATCATGGGTATGGACAGCAAAGGCAGGTACCAGGTTATAAAGGCGAAAGTACCCCTGGCTGAACTGGATCGGTATTCCACTACCTTGCGGTCTCTTTCGCAGGGGCGTGCAAGCTTTACCCACCGGTTTGCGGAATTTGCGTCTGTACCGTTTGACCTGCAGCAGAAGCTTGCCCGTCAGACGCATGAAGTTGAGGTAGCGTAAACCTTCTGTGTGGGCTCAGAGAAAGACATGTAGACACCGACCCGTTTTTATAGGCTGTGTGTCTGTGTGTCTTTAGCCAATTCAGGAAATTGGCCGGAATCGGCCATGTAATTTTTTCTGTCGTCCGTCACCAAAAAAGCGCCAGCACCGCAATTTAAAACGGTTGTTTAGATTCTGACTTTTTATAGTTTTGTTCATTCCCCATAGACCGGTGAGCAACGCCATTGTTATTATTCCCACGTATAAAGAGCGCGAAAATATTCGTGCAATAATTGATACTGTGTTTGCGCTACCGAAGGATTTTCACATCCTGATTGTAGATGATAACTCACCCGATGGCACCCCGGAGATTGTAGAGCAGCTGCAGGCGGGTTATAACACTACTGAAGAGACAAAGCTGCATATGGTGAAACGGCCCGGAAAACTTGGCCTGGGAACTGCCTATATCACGGGATTTCATTACGCTTTGGAAAAGGGCTATGAGTTCATCCTTGAAATGGATGCTGACTTCTCGCATGATCCCAAAGACCTCGTGAACCTGTATTTATCCTGCGCTGAATACGGCAGTGATGTATCGATCGGATCACGTTATGCTACAGGCGTGAATGTAGTTAACTGGCCTATCGGCCGCGTACTGCTCTCCTACTTTGCCAGCAGTTATGTACGCATGATTACAGGAATTCCCATCCGGGATACCACAGCAGGATTCGTATGCTACCGGAAGAATGTGCTGGCTACTATCCCGTTGGATCAGATCAAGTTTGTGGGTTATGCATTTCAGATCGAAATGAAATTCCTGGCATGGAAATACGGATTTAAACTTACAGAAGTACCCATCATCTTCACAGACCGTACACGCGGTGAATCAAAAATGTCTGCCGGAATTTTTAAGGAAGCATTCTTTGGTGTGCTGCAGATGACCATTCAAAGCTGGTTCAAGAAGTACATCCCGGCATCAGCACAATAGCCACTCGAATCCATATCATAGCGATTTATGAAAAGGAGACTTGCCATTATAGTTATGGTCACGCAGTCAGTAATAATATTGCTGATGATGATGTATGCATTCGTTCAGAAAGCCGAAGCTGAAAAACAACATCAGCGGGCGGTAGAGACTATTAAGATGGCAGACTCGCTGAGTAAAGACGCATTAGAGCGCGAGAGGAAAATGTTACACGTGATTGATTCATTAGTTAAGCAAAAAGCTGATTAACAGAATCTGCCTTATCAGCGGATTCGATCAATCAGCTTTGTACAGAGATGTAACCTTACTCCTGAAGGCCTACAAATGTGATGGGTCCTACGTGCGACTTCACCAGGTCTAAATCCGGTTCCGTGATTTCGGCTTCATAACCATCCTCTTTAAGCATGTTCAGAATATCTTCAGCAGCTTCACGTTGTTTGTAAATGTGATAGTCTTCGCGGGCAAATACGGGATAGCGTCCCAGCTTTTGCTCACGGTCAACAAAGTTGAAACCACACAAATACAATTTACTACCGGCATGCTGAATTCTGAAGAGCGGCATCTGAGGATACTGCTGCAGCCATTCAACAAACTCTTCTCGCGTTCCCTGAACAATCTCAGTGAGCTTGAAGATTTTCATTACTTCGCCCTGGTTGGGTTTATCCAACATGCGCAGGTCGAAATTATGCACGTACGCGGACAGGCCTACACATCCACACAAAACCATGAGCGGATTCTGGGCATCACCATGTAGCCGAACATCCAGGTTCTTGGCATTAAAAAATGCCTGAAGCCTGCGATTCCGCTTCTGGATCGTTGAGGTCAGATCTGGTCTGACAGGATTTTTAAATTTTAACTGCATAACATTATAACATTTCGATATAAGGTGGGCTCCTTACATCAACAAAAATAGAAAATTATCTGAAGTTTAAACGTTAAATAACATTAATCGAAACGGATAGCCTTTATAGGGTTAATTTTTGAAATAACCATTGTAGGTAATAACAAGACAACTGTAACAATTAACAATACAAGAAGGTTTAAAATCACGACTAAATCCCAATGCCAACTTATCGGTACAAAGCTCATATAATAATCATGCGGGTTCAAGGCTATAAGCTTAAATCTGTATTGCAAATAGCACAAGCCTAACCCTATAAAATTTCCCAAAAGCAGACCCTTAACAATAAGGCTTATCCCCTGATAAATAAATACCGTTCGTATAAGTTTATTACCTGCTCCCAACGCTTTCAGCATACCAATCATCTGTGTACGTTCCATCACCAGTATCAGCACAATGGAAATCATATTCACACAGATCACGGTGAGAATGATCACCAGCAATATATTCACCTGCCGGCTCAATAAATTCAACCACTCAAAAACATTGATAAACTTGTCGCTGACCGACTCTACATTTTTGTCAAAATTCTTTTCCAGATCCTGATCCATCATTTCTTCGAGAGTAGCCTGAGCCTGCTTAATATTGTTCGGATCACGAACAAATATTTCAACGCCACCAGCATATTCATCAGCCCATCCATTAAGCCGTTGGATCATCCGCAGATCACCTATGATTACACGGCTATCAAAGTATTCTGAAAGATTGGTTTCATAAATTCCGACTACCGTAAGCCTTCGGAAGCGTGGCGGATTTTGAAAAAAATGAACGATGATTTTATCATTAAGCTTTGCTTTCAGCTTGGCTGCAATGGTCTTGCTGATCACGATCTCATTGGCATAACCGGAATCTGGAAAATGAACGAACCTGCCTTCGAGTATATTGGGCGCAAACGAAGCGGTGTCAAAACTTTTGCCAACACCTTTCAGAACCACACCCAGTACTTCGCCATCTGTTTTTATCAGTCCGGTTTTATGGGCGTACTCCTGAACATGGCGGATAAACGGATATTCCTTAGGATGATCATAGATATCCAGGTGATAATTCACCGGCTGTTCCTCCGTTGAATTATTCATAGTGAACCGCGTCACTGTCAGGTGCCCGCTAAACCCATATATTTTATTTCGCACGGTTTCCTGAAAGCCCTTCATGATCAGAAACGAAACGATGGCTGCGGCCAACCCAATACCGATGCTGACAATAGCAATTTTATGAATGGTAGATGAAAACCCTTCCCGCTGTTCACGGGTTATTCTTTTGGATATGAAGTACGAAAGGTTCAAGTTATTCTTTAACTTTTCAGCCAATGATTGCACGCAAAATAGGACTTCAGTCGTCTATAACCAACTGTTTTAAAAAGTACCCTGTCATGAATAAAGTGCTGTTGCTTATTCTTGTATGCTGCTGCATGCAATGCAACTCCCAAACCAAAACACCATTATCCACCAGCCCGCAGGCTACCAAAATTACCGTAACACTTCCGGATGCTCCTCCGATTCAAAAACAGGAGATCATTACCGGTGCTGAGCAGCTGGATATACTTCTTCCCCTGCTGACAGGCAAGCGTGTTGGCCTCATTGTGAATCACACCGCGCTAATCAAAAAGACACACCTGGCCGATACTTTAAAAAGTCGTGGGTTGAATATCATCCGTATTTTCGGTCCCGAGCATGGCTTCCGCGGAGAAGCCGCTGATGGCGAACATGTAAACGACAGTGTTGACGCACGTACCGGAATACCGGTGGTTTCACTGTATGGTAAAAACCGGAAACCCACACCAAAACAGTTGGAAGATATTGACGTCCTGGTGTTCGATATTCAGGATGTAGGTACACGGTTCTACACCTACATCAGCACCATGCATTATGCGATGGAAGCGTGTGCCGAAAACAAAAAGGAGTTTATGGTTCTTGACCGGCCAAATCCAAATGCTTTTGTCGATGGGCCGATAAATGAAACACCGTTCAAATCATTTGTGGCTATGCACCCAATACCTATTGCTCATGGAATGACGGTTGGAGAATTAGCTAGGATGATCAATGGTGAAGGGTGGTTAACGGATCATGCAACATGCAGGCTCGAAGTAATTCCCTTGCTTAACTGGAAACATGATGATGATTATTCACTTCCCGTTCGACCATCCCCTAACCTTCCCAATGATCAGGCCATCCGGTTGTATCCGTCCATATGTCTTTTTGAAGGAACGGTGATCAGCTTGGGCAGAGGAACTCCAACCCCCTTTCAGATACTCGGCAATCCGGAACTGAAGGACATGCCCTATCAATTCACTCCCGTTGATATCAAGGGTGTAGCGATGAATCCTCCACACGAAAACAAACTGTGTTACGGACTTGATCTCGGCAGAATTCCTGTTGAACGAAAGATCGATCTTACCTATCTCTATATCTTTTATAAAGCCTATCCTGAAAAAGATAAATTCTTTCTCCCCTACTTTGATATTCTGGCAGGTAACACCAGGCTAAAAGAACAAATCAAAGAAGGATTAACAGAAGCGCAGATCCGTGAAACATGGAAAAAGGATCTGGATGTGTTTAAAGAGAAGAGAGAAAAATATTTACTATATAAGTAATTAACTATAAAATCCATTTCACGCAAAGGGCGCAAAGAACATTTCACATTCCGCGGTCTTTGCGCGTTTTTAGATTTTGCGCTTTGCGTGAACCAAGACTAGCATCCATGACAAAAGCTGAAAAAGTTAAGGATATTCTCCGGCTCCTGGATAAGTACATCCCTGATCCGGAAATCCCGTTACATCACAAAGACGCTTATACATTGCTGATCTCTGTTCTCCTGTCAGCTCAGTGCACCGATGAGCGTGTAAACAAAACCACACCCTTTCTTTTCAAACGCGCAGACAATCCATTTGATATGGTGAAGATGAGTGTGGACGACATCCGTGAGATCATTAAACCCTGCGGACTTTCTCCTATGAAATCGAAAGGTATTTATGGTTTATCTCAAATTCTCATTGACAAATACAATGGAGAAGTACCGAATACATTTGAGGCACTTGAAGAACTTCCTGCGGTTGGACACAAGACGGCTTCCGTGGTGATGACACAATGGTTTGGAATACCGGCCTTCCCGGTGGATACCCACATTCACCGACTGGCCTACCGCTGGGGACTTACCAATGGAAAAAGTGTAGAGCAAACTGAAAAGGATCTGAAGCGTCTTATTCCGGAGAGCAAGTGGAACAACGCTCATCTGCAGATCATTTACTTTGGAAGAAAGTATTGCCCGGCTCGCGGGCATCTGTGGGAGAAGTGTCCGATCTGTTCGAAGTACATGCGGAAAGATCTCCGTGAATAAACTTAGTGAATCTTCGTGCCTTCGTGTCTTAGTGGCCAAACATGTATGCCACGAAGACACCAGGACACGAAGCGTGCACAAAGGAATTATCAGAAGTGTTGTTCTACTGCCTTCCGGTAATTGGTAAAGAACAGGAAGGGTAGGAAGCCAAAACTGAACAACACCGCCCCAACGAGCAGGAGAAAGTCTCCACCATATAAATTCAGTATTTTAAAAAGAACCGCCAGACCTGTAGAGATTGCACTCAATGCTCCCAGGATAAACCGCAGTCTTTCTGACAATGATTTCTGAATTTTCACTTTGAATTTGTCGATCATCGTCATCGGAAGAAACAACAAGGTGAAGGAGATGAAACCGTAGGTAAGCAATTCATCTCCGCCAGGCCAATGCAGTAATTTGAAGCATAGCCCCATGGCAAGGGTCATGGATGAACCGAGACCTACCAGGTACATTAGTTTTTTCATATAGACCAATTTTTTTGAGTTCAGCAAGAACAACGTTTCTGTTTCAAGTGTGGCGAGTCCATCCGGAGCAAGATCATCAATAGCCTCCTGAAGCCTCTTTTCAAAATGCTGTGTTGTGTCTTTTGAATCTTCCAGCACACAACACAAATGATCCAATACATCTTCCTGAAGTGATTCCAGATGGATTCCACTCTTTATAATGTATTCACGAATAGTTTCTACCTGTTCATCAGATAGTCTCATCAGGCAACCGGTTTGGCAACAGCCTTTTTATACAGTTTAAAGAACAGCAGCGGTAAAAATCCGAAACTAAAAAATATGGCTCCTGCGAAAAACATGTATTGCACCACCGTACTATCAAAGCGCGACAGTGCCATGATAATAGCAGCACCTGTTATTACGCCATACAACAGCGCAAAAACCAGCATTACCTTTTCCATGCGCGTGCTTTCTGGGTTAGCCTTATGCCAAACCGCTACCTGCCAGGGTACATATACCAATGAAAAGATCAGCACACCATAGGTGGTCAGAAACATATTACCTTGCAGGTGCAGGAGCTTGAAACAAATCCCCATGCTTGCCGCCATTGCAGACACCAGGCCAATTACATTCATTATTTTTTTCATAGCGTAGAATTTAAATTTTGAAAACCTTATGTGGTTTTCAGTTGAGGGAAAACAATTTTATTCAGCGTAGCCATAAAATCTTTGAGTTCTGCGATATACTCTACCGTTTCTGTCTTACCTTTTTTGGTGAGCATATAATATTTCCTCACCCGTTTGCCCAGGTACTCTTCTTTATAAGTAAGGAGTCCATCGGCCGTCATCTTTTGAAGCGCGGGGTATAATGATCCATCCTTCAAATGGATTTTTCCATCCGTCAATTCTTTCACGCGCTGCGAAATTTCGTAGCCGTACATTTTCTCATTCTCGGCCAATAACTTCAAAATGATAGCCGAGAGCGTACCTTTTAATAGCTCTTTTGAATACATAGATCAAATATACATAGAATTATGATGTATCAAAACAAAATACATTTATTCTTATTAATCAAATCAGACAACCCCCGTATATTTAACCGATATTGAAAGAGTTGCGATGAAATGACAAACGAATTAAAAAGCTTCCTCACACAATTCAATTCCTTCAGTCCTGAAGAAGTAGAAGCCATTATAGAAAGCATGGCCGTGAAGGCCTTTCCAAAAGGAGCTATACTGTTACGCGAAGATGAATTGACATCAACCTGTTACTTCATTGTAAAAGGTTGCATCCGTCAATATCAGCTCCTGGATGGCGAAGAGAAAACCATTGCATTCTTTACCGAACATCAGCCCGTCATATCCTATTCCAGCTACCTGGAAAGAACACCTTCACAGTACACATATCAATGCATTGAAGATTGTGAGTTAGTTGCAGGCACACGGGAAAGTGAACAAAAACTTCACAAGCAGTTTCCACGCCTTGAGTTTATGACCCAGATCGTTCTCCAGAAAGATTATCAGGCCGTGCAAAATCAACTGGCTACAATGATCAACCTATCCGCTGAAGAGCGTTATCAGAATCTGATCGAAACACGTCCGGAACTCCTCCTTAGAGTTCCATTACAGTACATTGCCAGTTACCTGGGAATAACACCGGAATCCTTTAGCAGGATCCGAAAACGTGTAACCATCAGAGAAAAGAATCAATCCATTGGATAATGGATCGATTCTTCACGATTTATTATAATCCGGATTTCTGAATTTAAACAAAGCAATCAGACAAAGCGCTCCTATCACCAATTCCGCTACCATAGCGGCAACAATCGTTTCACCTGGCATTCCATCCAGCACAACGCTGAGAACACGCGAAATACCATACGACAAATAAAGGACGCAGCACAGGATCAGTGCCGTAAACGTAAATGCAGGGCGTATAGCCCCGATGATCATGATCCCACCACTGACGAAAATGAAGCCACCGGGGCCACGCATCTCACTCAACAACCCGGGATCATCCGCCAATACAATTCCGGCAGAAGCCTGGAACGTTACAGGTATAAATAACAGACAGCTTCCGATCGCCAACGCGATCACTCCGGAAAACCATAATAAAAAGGTAACGAACTTGGATTTTTTCATTGTGTGAATTTTTAGTCAAAAATGGTTATCGGCCTGCTCCTATGCCTTGACTTTAGGTAGGAATTAAAATCCATTTCCGTGCTAACAATACTCACATACGTTACAATTTCTTATCTTCGATATCAATCCGATGCTGAGCTAATAAAGATGCTAATGCGAAGTATGTTCCTAATGGCTTTCATTTTACTCTGTTCATGTTGTGGAAATCATAAATTCGACCGATGGAGTTTTGAAGCAAGCCAAGCGCAATTATTAAATGCCTTTGACTCCTTGTACATAAAATTCCCGCACCATAAAACATCAACCAAATGGGCAATTAATGATAGCTACTCATACGATCAGAAACGGTATGGCTTTTTTAATGAGCGAAGAATTTATTTTCTTCCACCGGATGAGGAAATGTATTCCATTGAGGTTCTGGATATTAATGGAAATTCACAAATCGTCATTAATGCAGTACACAATTCGACACAATGGAACCTTGAAAAAGATCTGCTCATCGATGAAATTCAACGAATTGAGGATCGATTCGATCAACGAATAATTCCCATTCTAGAAAAACTCACTAATAAAAAATGTTCCCGCGAGGATTAACTTCAAATTATTAATCCTTCGATCTCAAGGATCATTAATTACATTAGCCTTTTATAGAAAAACAAATGCCGGACGTGGTCAACGTCCGGCACTGCCTTGCGCGATCCCCTTAAAAAGAACATGGGACAAAAAGCTTCGCGCTAACTCACTCTAAAAAATTGGCACCCGACACCGGCAAAAAATATTTACCACCAACAACCACTACGAATGGAGTAAATGAACCAGTCGTGTCGGAATGCCAGATCTTAAAGGATTTACGAATTACGATTTACGATGTGCGATTTAATTCTATCGCTTGCGCAAATCACCTCAACCTTCAATATCCTTGTTCACGATTCCGATCTACGAATACGACCTAAACCAAATCGTAACTCGTAAATCGTACATCGTAAATTAATCCACATTATCATGCAAGAACTTGTTATTACCTAAAAGACTGTTATCGTCATTGAGGTTATACTTTGAAATAAAGGGTTCAGAAGAATGGGGAACATCGTTCATCTTCACACCTCTGCGCAGGTATGCAGGAAGCGACCACTTCTCGTTGAACTCTTCTTTTGTCATTTCCGATTTACGCGACTGCTTCAGTTTCTCCTTACGTTCTTCAGCCTGCTGCTGCAGACGCTGACGTGTTGAACGCAGATCCATCATGCCGTCATCATTGATCACCTGATCACCATATTGCTGAGAGATGTGATCAAAATCGTCATCGGCACCCAGCAGGCTATCATCGTCCTCCGTTTTCTCTACAGGAGGTTCTGACTTATTAAACGGGCCGGAAAATACTACTTCACGTTCCGCTGACTTATCACCTTTTGATTCTGGCTTAGGTTCAGGCTTGGTTCTCAGCTCAAAATCTTTCTTTTCATTCACGGAATTGTCTGCTGCATTGAAAAGCCATCCCTGAGAACGATCGAGATCGTGAACCTTCTTGTCATCCGTTTTCTTTACAGATCCGCGAGATTCAGCTGCAAACCCCGTAGCAATAACCGTTACACGGATACGATCACCCAGGTCGGGATCAACACCGTGACCAAAGATCATCTCAGCTTCTTCACCGGCCTGCTCCTGGATATATTCGGTGATCTCCGTCAATTCATCCATCTGCAGCTCTGCTTCTACACCTGATATAATCGACAGGAGAATTTTCTTAGCGCCCATGATATCGCGATTATCCAGCAACGGAGATGCAAGTGCACCTTCAGCAGCTTTGCGTGCGCGGCTGTCACCGCGTGTTTCAACAGAACCCATTACGGCAGCACCGGCATTCAACATAACCGTGCGCACATCCTGGAAATCCACGTTAACATAACCCGCAAGCGTAATGATTTCAGCGATACCTTTAGCGGCTGTCGTCAACACATTATCCGCCTGGGCGAATGCCTGATTGATAGACAGGTTTCCAAAGATCTCGCGAAGCTTATCATTCAAGATCACCAGCACGGTATCACAATTCTGTCGCAGTGCTTCAATACCAAGCTCTGCCTGTGCGGTTTTCTTTTTTCCTTCAAAACCAAATGGAGATGTGATGATCCCAACCGTAAGGATGTCCATATCCTTGGCAATCTTGGCGATCACCGGTGCGGCTCCTGTACCTGTACCGCCACCCATACCTGCAGTAACGAAAACCATTTTCGTTCCGGCAAGCATCTCACGTATCTGCTCTTTACTTTCAAGCGCAGCATTTTTTCCAACTTCAGGGTTTGCACCGCAGCCCAGACCTTCCGTAAGGTTGGCTCCGATCTGAAGTTTGTTAGGCACCGGACTACTGTTCAGTGCCTGATTGTCGGTGTTGCAAACCACAAACTCAACATCCTTGATGCCTTGTTTGTACATGTGGTTTACAGCATTGCTCCCGCCACCGCCTACACCGATCACCTTGATGATGGACCGGTTCAGGCCGTTTTTTGGGACTTCAAATTTGTAGGATCCTGTTTCAAACATTGTTATAAACTTTTAGTGGTTGTTCTCTTTTTAGTCACTGGTCACTCGTCAATCGTCATCAGGGAATGCATTTACCAATGGCTATTGACCGTTGACTTTTAATATTCGTTCTTACCGTCCAGATCGTCAATCAACAAGCTCTTTGTTTTGTTGAGGATGTCGTTGAAAAAATTCTTCGATGCTGTTACGGGCTTTTTCGCTTTTGTAGTGGTTGTTCTCACTACCTCGCGAGCTTCCTTGTAACGATCTTCTCTTTCGTCAAGGGAGCGGAATCCGGACAACACCAGCCCAACGGCTGTGGCATACATCGGACTCTTCACGGCTTCAATCTTGCTCTTACCCAAATGTTCATTCGGATAACCTATACGCGTATCCATTCCGGTCATGTACTCTACCAATTGCTTCAGGTTTGCCAGCTGTGCGCCACCTCCGGTGATCACGATACCTCCGGCTAACCGGTTCTCAAACCCTGAATTGATAATTTCAGTGTGAGCCATCTCAATGATCTCTTCCATTCTTGCCTGGATGATATTGGAAAGATTTCTAACCGAGATCTCCTTGGCTGCCCGGTTACGAATACCAGGGATTGAAACAATTTCATTCGGACTGGCTTCTTCAGAAATCGCTTTACCGAAGCGTGTTTTCAGTTGTTCCGCCTGCTGCGGAAGAACCATCAGGCCCTGCTTGATATCATTCGTCACGATGTTTCCTCCGAAGGGGATGACAGCTGTATGGCGGATAATATTGTCATAGAAGATCGCGATGTCAGTCGTACCTCCACCGATATCGATCAGACAAACACCTGCTTCTTTCTCTTCATCATTAAGTACCGCAAGGCTTGAGGCCAGTGGTTCAAGGATCAGGTCCTCGATCTCCATGCCTGTTCTGCGAACACATTTATTTATATTATTGATCGCGTTAGTCTGTGCCGTAATGATGTGAAAATCCGCTTCGAGTCGCACGCCCGACATACCCACGGGTTCCTTGATTCCATCTTCATAATCAACCATGTAATCCTGAGGCATAACGTGAATGATCTGGCTCCCCGGAGGAACAACCATTCGATACATGTCCTGCGTAAGACGCTCAACATCATCAATAGTGATTTCTTCCTCCTTGGACGAACGGGTGATACCACCGTGCTGAATAAAGCTGCGGATATGCTGACCGGCAATCCCAACGTTTACCACACCGATATCAATTCCTGCCTGATCACCAGCTTCTTTAATAGCACGCTCGATAGCAAAAATGGTCTTGTCTATATTGAAGACAATACCTTTCACAACGCCTTCCGACTCAGCCTTTCCCATGCCGAGTACTTCCAGCTTTCCGAATTCATTTTTACGTCCGACAATCGCACAGATTTTGGTAGTGCCAATGTCGAGTCCGACTACTATTTTTTCCTGTTCCATGATCAATTTATTATTAGTGGTTGTTTTTTTCTGTTATCTTTTTCGTAGTGTTTCCTTCTTTTCGCATTTTAGTCAGTGGTCATTGGGATGCATTTACTAATGACTAATTGACTATTTTCATTCTGCCACAATCTGTCCCTCATATTCCAAATTCACCCGGCTATATTTATTCCAGCCCATACGGGGTAAAATTTCCTTATAGAAGATCATCAGCTTCCTGAATTTCACTTCCTGATTATCGGGCTTGCCGAATTCAATGCGCTCATCTCCTACCTGAGAAAACATGGTTACATTGGCTTTACTGTCAATGTCCAACTGTGCGATCTGAGCATTCCAGAATTCGTCTTCACGAATGATCTTTAACAATTCCATCAGTTGCTTGCCTTCTTCAGTTTCATTCAGGTTATGTTGTTTCAGCAACTGGCGGTTATAACCTCCGCTGATCAGCACCACACGCGATGTATACTTTTCAGAGACCGGCATTACCGTTCCGTCTTCTGCGATGTATCCATCCGGACCATCATTGCGAACGATCCTGGCGATCGGTCTGCGCAGTTCAACTTTTATTACAAAATTTCCTTTCAGGTCGCTATACAATTCAGCATCACGAATAAAAGGTTCCGTCTTGATCTTCTTTTCAATTCCTTTCAAGTCAACTTCGCCCATCTCAGCACCTCTCAGGTTGTCGGGATTGAGCTGCATCAGGTGCATGATATCGGCCTCCTCCAGAAAATGATTCTCATTCGTATTCTCGATCTTGATGGATATGTCATGAATTGAAATATCACTTTGTCTCCGTTCCGTGAAGGCAATAAACAACACCACTACCAACAGGGCAGCACCAATCTTGATCTCACGCTTCAGGTTGAACTTAAACTTAAGCTTCATACTTCTTTATCAACATATCTTTTATCGGACCGATGAACGTATCAATATCTCCAGCTCCTACAGTGGCCACTACATCCAGTTCAAGCCCTTCCAGTTTCTCCATCAACTCTTTTTTTCCGCTGCGGATCTTCACCTTACTGGTAACATCCCGGATCAGCATATCTGAATCGACACCCGGAATTGGTAATTCACGGGCCGGATAAATATCCATCAGCACCAGCTCATCTGCGAGACTCAGGCTTTTTGAAAAGCCTTCTGCAAAGTCACGTGTCCGGGTGAACAGGTGAGGCTGAAAGATCACCGTGAGTTTGCGTTGCGGGTACATGGATTTCATAGACTTGAGGAAAGCTTCGATCTCAGCCGGATGATGTGCATAGTCATCCACGTAGATCACTTTCTTTCCTTTCACTACAAATTCAAACCTGCGTTTCACCCCCGCGAAAGATTCCAGTGCCTTCTTTATATCGGCCAGCTTAACACCGCTCAGGTGTGCAGCCACCGAAGCAGCAATGGCATTTTCAATGTTATGAAAACCAGGGACACCGAGCTTGACGTGCTCGACCTTGCCAAATCCGTGCAGGTCGAACTCAAAAAATCCGCTCCTTGCGGTAATGTTGCCGGCAAAAAATTGTCCCCGGCTCATGCTGTATGTGTGCTTGGATACATGATCAACATCATCGGCTAATTTTTCTGCGATGGATTCGTGTATGATTAGGTGCCCGCCACGATTAATCTGTTTGATAAAATCCCTGAACGAAGTGATAACACTCTCGTGACTTCCGTAGATGTCAAGGTGATCTGCATCAGCCGATGTCACAATAGCAATTTCCGGAAACAAGCGAAGGAATGAACGATCAAATTCATCTGCTTCAACCACTACAACCGTGTTATTGCTCACGTCACCTTGCATGATCAGATTTGAGTTATAGTTGGTAGTAATACCTCCCAGGAACCCTACCATTTCCATACCGGCCGTTTTCAGGATGTGTGCCACCATGGAAGAGGTGGTAGTCTTACCATGTGTTCCGGCTACGCCTATTGTCTTATACCCTTTCGTAATCAATCCCAATACTTCCGAACGTTTCAGAATGGTGTATTCCTTTCCTTTCAGGTAATTGTGTTCTGCGTGATCCTTCGGGATAGCGGGAGTAAATACTACCAGTGTCCTTTCTTTTTGTGACAGTACTTCAGCCGGAATATTTTCCACTTTGTCATCAAAGTGAATATTCATGCCTTCACTTTGTAATTCAGCTGTAAGAGCGGTTGCCGTTTTATCATAGCCAGACACCTTCATGCCCTTCTTCATGAACCAACGAGCGAGAGCACTCATACCGATACCACCGATGCCTAAAAAATAAACGTTATCGTATTGCGACAGCTTCACTTAATCAATTTTTCAATTTCATTTACTATATCACGGGTTGCATCTGGCCTTGCCAGCTTTGCTATATTTTCACGCAGTTTATTCGCACGTTGTTCGTCAAACAAAAGCTTCATAGCCTCTTCTACCAATACTGAACTGGCTTCTTTGTCAGGCACAATAAGTGCCGCATCCTTTTCCACCAACGACATAGCGTTTTTTGTCTGGTGATCTTCGGCTACATTCGGAGAAGGGACCAGGATACATGCTTTCTTCGCGATGCACAATTCTGAAACAGCCAGCGCTCCTGATCGTGAGATCACTACATCAGCTGCAGCATATGCCAGGTCCATTTCCCGTACAAAGTCGTGAACCCTTATCTTTTTCAGATCATACTTACCCAGCTGCGACTTGTAGAGATCATAATATCCTTTGCCGGTCTGCCAGATCATCTGGATCTGTGCATCAACCAGTTTCTCCATTCCCTGAAGAATACTTTCGTTGATGGTCCGTGCACCAAGGCTTCCACCAATAATCAGCAGTGTTTTTGTTTTTCCATCCAAACCAAAATGATTCAGGGCCTGATCACGCTTGCTCTCTGCGCTCAGAATATCCTTACGTACCGGGTTTCCGGTGAGCACGATCTTGTCTTTTGGAAAATATCTTTCCATACCATCATACGCCACACACACCTTGTTCACTTTGCCAGCTACCTGTTTGTTGGTGAGACCGGCAAAAGAATTTTGCTCCTGGATCACAGAAGGAATTTTAAAATGTGTAGCTGCCATCATGATCGGTCCGCTGGCATAACCACCAGTTCCGATCACGGCATGAGGCTTGTACTTCTTTACAATACTTCTTGCCTTCAGGAAACTCACGATCACTTTCAGGGGAAACATCAGGTTTGAAAGGGTAAGCTTGCGTTGAAGCCCGCTGATCCAGAGACCAATAATTTCGTAGCCCGCTTCCGGAACACGCGTCATTTCCATTCTTCCTTTTGCACCTACAAAAAGAATTTGTGCATCCGGGTGGCGTTCACGAAATGTATTTGCGATCGCTACTGCCGGAAAGATGTGTCCACCGGTTCCGCCTCCGCTGATGATCAATCGATATGGTTCTTTTGTACTCAAATCGTTTTATAGCTATGCTGCCTTCGCAGCAACGTTTCTTGTTTCTCTTTCTTCACCCGTTTTCTTCTGTTCCCAGGCCTGATCCTGTTCACCGCGACTTACACTCAACACGATGCCCAATGCAAGACCGGTAAATACCATCGATGTTCCTCCCATGGAAATCAGCGGCAAGGGTTGTCCTGTAATCGGCCCTAACCCAACTACTACGCCCATGTTCACCATGGCCTGACAGACAAGATCGAAGCATAAACCCGCTGAGAGAAGCCCGCCAAAAGCGCGCTCACTGTTGTATGCCGCTTTCATTCCACGATGAAGAAGAATGAGATACAGTATCAATACCACAATACCACCAATCATTCCGTACTCTTCTATAAGAATGGCATAGATAAAATCAGAATAAGGATGGGGAAGTATGTTGCGCTGATCACTGTTTCCAGGTCCCTTTCCGGTTACTCCTCCTGTCGCTACTGCTATGCGTGCGTGCTTGGCTTGAAAAGGGAGCTCTGAACCATTAATAAAATTGGTTATACGACTCTTTGCTGTCTCTCCACGAACACCAAACTTGATCGCCAGCGCACCAAAAAGTACTCCTACAAAAACCAGCATGGCTAAATACTTCGTTGGTACACGACCAATGAACATTATGAGCATACAGGTAATCAGGAGCAGCACGGCTGTCGATAAGTTTGTTAATGCGATCAAACCACAGATCACGCCACACCAGAACAGAATTGGTATCAATGATTCCTTTATGTCGTCAATATTTTGCTGTCGTTTGGATAACATACTTGCCAGGTTTACAATCAAGGCAAGACTGGCGAAGTCGGATGGCTGGAATGATCCAAAAAATGGAACCTCAATCCAACGTGCAGCATCATTTAGAGTAACACCATTGGTAAACGTATAGATCAATAGCGGTATGCTTACCCACAAAGCAAGTTTTGAAAGCCTTGAATAATACCGGTAATCTACTTTGTGTGCAACCCACATTGCTGCTAATCCCACAAATACCGTAAATGTATGTTTGATCAACAGGTACTCCGGACTTTGCGAGCGCTTGAAAGCAAGGGTTCCAATTGAACTATAGACAACCAGAATACTGATCATCGACAGCGCAAAGACAACTCCCCAGATGACTTTGTCACCTTGCAGATTTTTGTCAGCCCACTCCTTTACTTTAATCATTTTGCTTCTACTTCTTGTTTCAACTCCAACACGGCCTTTCTGAACTGATCTCCACGATCTTCATAATTTTTAAAGAGATCAAAACTTGCACAGGCAGGAGAAAGCAATACTACATCTCCCGACTGCGCCACTTGTAACGCCATATGAACCAGCTCCGAA
>DASXWH010000023.1:0-4585 GCA_036503775.1 Ohtaekwangia sp. | reverse complement strand
CGGAGACCTGAGCAGCGGACTGTACAACATCAAGGTTCAGGCTGACGGCCAATTGCTGGAACGCAGAATGATCAAAGAATAATTAATTTTCAGTTACAGGTTTAAAAGGGTTGTCTTTTGTAAAAGACAACCCTTTTTGTTTTATGACTTTTTGATTGGAGACAGGCGATATGAATCCCGCTCAGCGAAGCGAATTGATTCTGCTACTACTTCACCGAATCTACCTGAACAGAATCAGGCTTTAATAAGCTCTTCTTGATACGATCAGGCAGCTGTGGTTTTGATCCGGGAAAGGTGGTCTTGGTGGCAATATCATAGCTGGCATAGGCGAGTAATATCATGAATACAACTGCGCCAGCCACAAACCATTTTTTGCTTTTTGTCATGCCTATATAAATTCCAATACCTTATCGGCAAGCTTTACATTATCCGAAAGCAATTCATAGAACTGATCCTTGTTCAGCTTCAAAATAATAACATCGGTCTTCGCCACCAGGATATTGGTATTGAGGAAATTGGGAGCGCCTAACATCTCTCCGATAAACTGGCCCTGTCCGAACTCGGCAACCTTTTCACCGCGTTGCACGAAGTCAACTGTGCCGCTTACCAGGATATAAAAATCATTGTTATACTTCTCATCTACGAGAAGCGACTCCTCTGGCTTGAGGCGAAACTCTTCACTCAGATCAGCCAAATAAGACAATACAATTCCGGATACCCCTTCAAATACATTGATCTTCTGAAAGAAGAGTATACGTTCAAAGCGTGTCATCCGTTTGGTATGAATAATCAGGTTATCCAGATCACGTTTGGTAACATCACCCAGGCGTTTTACATGCTGAGCGTATTCTTCGTTGTCGATCTGAAAAAGTGCCCAGGCCGATACTTCGCGAATCAACAGATCCGGATTAAACAGCTGCGCTATCAGGTCGAGCTTGAAATCACCAATACGCTGAAGTCCGATCTGGAACAACACACAAGCCTTTGTCCACCGGTTTGATTGGGTAAAATCGCGGTTGATCAGGAATTTAAGTACAAGCTTTGAGTCGAGCTTCACACGTGGATAAATGTCCTGTAGTCTTCCGATGCGCTCGGCATCTGAAATGTCATCCAGCACGGGGATGACCCGCTGTTT
Source organism: Ohtaekwangia sp. (assembly GCA_036503775.1). Taxonomy (GTDB): domain Bacteria; phylum Bacteroidota; class Bacteroidia; order Cytophagales; family Cyclobacteriaceae; genus Ohtaekwangia. The sequence continues at coordinate 3,450 of DASXWH010000023.1, read as the reverse complement.
TAACTGTTCAGAAAGAAACACATCCAGCAATTCTACCGCGTAAGTGATGCCTTCTGCTGTACCACTATCAATATTCTCCTTTACCAATTGAATGGAGCGGGTGTCATAAAGCATGGTGAGCAACATGTAGATGTGCTCTATGTCGTTCTGGATCTCCCAGCGTAAAGCGTCTTTGATGTGATTACTGAATCCTTCATTGCCTACTTCCTCCATGGCATGCAGGTTCCAGCTGATGTCTTCAATATCCGATTCAATAACGTATTTGATACGGGTTATCTGCGAAATACCCGCTTTAAAACCACACTCTCCAAGCGAAAGAAGAACCTGCGACACAATAACCTTGTTCGGATAATCCATCTTATTCCATAACACTTCACGCGAACGCTGACCGCCAATCCTGCCAATAACCTGGATAATACGCAACATCATCTGCGTGCTCTGACCAATGCGGTAGAATGCGCTATCCAAAGCAGGAAGTGTCTCCGCTCCCATCAGTACCAAGGCATTCATCGCCTGGTTGCTGTAGATCGGACTTCCCAGATTTTCAATTACCGCGTTAATGATCTCCGGGTTATTCTTTTTAATAGATGTCTTCAGCGCGGTGTTACGAACCTTGGGCTCAACATCAACCAACAGTTCAGACAAAAATGAAGTACACTCCGCCTTTGACGTATGTAAAAGTAATTCCGCGGCATAATGACGGTCATTAGGATCGGTGGAACGGGCCAGTTTCTGAATACGTGCCTTGGTGATATCACCTCCGTTTTCAATGATCAATTGGAGGTCATTTCGGCTCACTATACTTTTAGAAGTACCATCGGCCCGGCTCTCATCCATTCGTATCACATACTTATCTGAAACCGACAACCCTTTTAACTCATTCATTTTATCCTGAGCGTAGTGGCGTATCGCCTCTACATTATTCTTCATCAGGGTATTGATCCACGCCTGTACATTGGCGGCATTGATTTTCTCCAGTAATTTATAGGAGAACACAGCCCGGCTTCCGGCAGGAACCTGTAACATATTTTCCAGGCGGCTGGTGATTTGTGTAAAACCTTTTTCAAGTTTATCCAGCTTGATGTCAGAACCTTCCAGCTTTATTCGGATCTTATTCCGATAGCCGCTGTATAAATTATTCACCACAAAGAAATAGGCACCGGCAAGCAGCAATAAAAAAAACGAAATGTGGATCGTTTTGATGAAAGGGACAAAAGCAATGGCAAAAATCAACAAGCCACCGATAAACCGGGAGCTTTCATTCACGAGGCCCTCCACTTTGGATTGAATACTAAAGCGCAAGCGGTTGTCCAACGGAATAAAGAAAAGCTTGAATACCGGGTTCTCAAGTGAATCACGAAGTGTCCAGCTGAACAACCGCGTAAGCGCAATGAATAAAAAGAAATAAATGAAACCGGTTGGAGCCAGTTGCTTTTCAAATCCGAAAATGGTCCCGGAGAGAATAGAACCGGATGCAAAGATCATCATCACGATGGGCAGAATGAAGAGTGAAATGCGCAACCCGTAATTACTGATGATGCGTTGGTTCACGAAGGTTTGCAGGATCAGGGAAATTCCATATACCGCGCCAATAAAAAACGAATTGAACCGCGTTAGTGAACGCTCTTCCGGATACTGTTCCTTGACAAGCTGCTGAAATGAATACTGGCTCAGCACGAACATCACCATGGACACCAACAGGAACAAGGATAACATCCGGATGTACTTATCATCCAGCAATCTCCTGAGCCGCGTTTCTCGTCTCACGGTAATACCGAACTCACGTGGATCATTTTTAGACAGCGTAAATGAAATGGAAATGGAAAGAAGTAAGATCGATACAATGGCAATACTTACGGCACAAACCAGCAGATAGTCGGAGGTTTCATGTACAATTTCAGACGTTAAGGGAATGGCAATCAGTGTTGCCAGGATCGCTGCGATCAACTGACCCGTATCAATCCAGCCAATGATCCGCTTGGACTGACGGAAATTAAAAAGGCGGCCAAATATTCCCCAAAAGCTAAGCAGCAGTACGGCCGTGATGGGGCCGGTCATACAATACAGTGCAAAGATAGATTCGTTATGCCATTCCGGATTACCATATCGCAAGAGCCAGAATGCCCCCAACGTGAACATGAAAATCAGCAACACACTTCCCAGGGCAAGTGTGGTAAACCGGATACGATTTTGAAATAAGGCAAACAGCGCGGTAGTAAGCATACCCATTACCCCGGCAATGAGAAATGCTTTATCGAGGTACTCTCCCATCCGGTTTAAGAAAAGCGAATCGGCCGTTACCTGATAGGTGGCCAGAAATACCCCCATAAAGAAACCGGTACAAAGCATCATGATGATCTGCTTTTGCTCCTGGCTCCGGATGCGAAGGTTATTGGTTAGGAGATTTGCCATGGGAAATTACCAAATATAGGTAAATCCCATAATTTTAGAAGAGATTGCGATCTTAACGCGTTGCTTCGGATGACGACAAATCGATTCTTTGTTCCCGGCTTAGACGGCTTACGTTTCGTTTCCTTCCTGCTCATCTTTATTCATCATTCTGAAGACACCCCTATGTCATTTGTAAATAATATGAAAGAGCATGGATGGATTGGTGTGGATATTTTTTTCTCTCTGTCAGCATATCTCCTTACCCGGCTGTTACGTATTGAACTGGATCAGACCGGAGAGATAATCTTCCGGAAATTCTTTATGAGGCGGGTATTACGCATCTGGCCACTTTTTTTTACTTACCTCACCGGCATTATTCTCATTACTGCATTCACACAACAGGTGACTTCTGAAAACGGTTTTCGCATCGTGAGCCTCTTCACCTTTACCGATAACTTCTTCACCGCGGTGTATGGATTCAATCCTATTCAATTTACCGGGCACCTCTGGACCATTGCATATGAGGAACAATTTTATCTGCTGCTCCCTTTTATCATGCTTTTTATATACAGAATGTCTGCCGGAAAAAAAGTAGTGTTTCTTGCCAGTATAGTTTTGACGGGATTCCTGATACGCTTTCTTTTCATTTTCTATGGCGTAAAACATCCCGCAATCTGGGTCTTACCCATAACGCATTTTGAATCTATTATTACGGGGATGGTGTTAGGGCTTTCTGATCTTCGCAGCCTGGAGAAAAAGAGAATACCGATTCTGATCATTACGGTACTGGCCGGGTGTCTTATTTTATTTCTCCCGGGAACGGGCGTAATTTCATATCACCTCATGATACTGTATCCCTGCATCGGAATATTCAGCGGAGGTGTGGTAGCCCTATCCATCACAGCTAAAGACACCTTTATAAAAGGGATATTTACTTCACCGCTGCTATCATACCTGGGAAAAATCTCTTTCGGACTTTATGTATTCCATGGGGTTTGCCTGGTGGCCACAGGTTATGTTCTCCGGCATTTTTCAATCGATCACTCCCTGTTAACCACA
>DASXWH010000022.1:0-20986 GCA_036503775.1 Ohtaekwangia sp. | reverse complement strand
TTTACTATAATCCTCATGTTTCTATTTATTAAACGACTTTTAGCAGTTCTGGCTCTGATTATGGTTATTACCATGCCGCTAAACGGCCAGTCGATCACGCAGACTGTAAGCGAAAAAACTGGCGATCAGGAATCAAATACTCCTTTACCTGTAGCAAACGTTGTGGTAATTGAATCTGCTCCCATGCTGGAATCGGCTACTGATCCGGATCTGGATCTGAACAAAAACACATTTAACATATCCACATTAAATTCTATACGCAACACGCAGCGTAATTTAAAAACCGGTTATTTTAAAAGTGATCCTACGTTTCAAAAGAATCTTTTTATTAATAACATTTCGCCAGGATCTGTTGCATTCAGGCGGGCAATCATTGCACCCATACTGCTTACGGCAGCTGGATTATCCACGTTAGACGATGATAATGATGATAATGATGAGGTTCAGGAAGAAAGGAACAGATACATGCCCAACTTCCGCCATCGTGCTGACGACTACTTGCAACATTCTCCTATTATGGTTGTGTATGGACTAAATTGGCTTGGTGTAAAGGGTAAAAATGATTTCGCTAATCGTACCGCCATTTTAATTAAGTCTGAGATGATGGTAGGGATTCTGACATTTTCTTTGAAACGAATAACAGCCGTCCCCAGACCGGACACTAAAGAATTGACATCCTTTCCATCAGGGCACACTGCGCAGGCATTTGCAGCAGCAACGTTTATGGCCAAAGAGTATGGTCACAGGAGTATATGGTATAGCATAGGAGCCTATACAGTGGCTACGGGTGTCGGTGCAATGCGTGTTATGAATAACAGGCATTGGGTTTCTGATGTTCTGGTAGGAGCAGGTATTGGTATTCTATCCACGAATCTGGTGTACCTCACTCACCAGTACCGTTGGGGAAAGAAAAAGAAAGGTAGTCAAACGAGCGTAGTGCCTTCTTATGACGGACAAACCGGAATGGTTAACATCATTCATCGAATTAACTAGCCCTTTGATGTGTTAATTGAAATTGTACAGTTACCGTGCAACTCTATTTCTATTGACTTCTCCTAAGATTTTAGAATGGCCAAAAGCCAGAAAAACACACGGGAGTACCTAAGCGCCTTTAAATCTTTATCATTATGTTGGTTCAATCCGATTAAATAACCATTCACTCCACAATCATTGCATCGCGTTCATCCGGTTTAAAACAAACCCGCTACCGGCTGGGTTTATCCCGTTGATTAAATCAACATTCTTATGAACGATACAAAAACAAATCTTTTCGCAAGCGCAAAGGTGTTGTCGCTTGCACTGCTGGTTTCCATCGCTACGGTAAGCTGCAGTGATGATGAGGATTCATCTGATCCAGAAAAAAATGTACTGGAAATTGCTATTGACAACGCTGACTTCGATGTGCTGGAAGCAGCAGCTGTAAAAGCCGGATCAGGAGTAACCGGTGTGCTGAGCGGTACCACTGATATCACCGTATTTGCTCCCACCGATGCTGCGTTTATTTCCTATCTGGATGTTGCTAACGAAGCAGCTGCTATTGCTGCCGTGAATGGTCTTACGCCTGCCGCGGCTGCTGATCTGCTGACCTTCCATGTCATTGCCGGAAGTGAGATTGAAGCAGACGACATCGCTGCCGGAACTTCGGCTGTCACTACAGCACGAGCTGCCAACAACAAGGCGTTCGTAACCAAAAACGGATCGGGTGTGACTATTAACAATGCCCGGGTGGTTACGGCTGACATTGACGCATCCAACGGTGTCATTCATGTTATTGACGCAGTATTGACACCTCCCGATGGTGATATCGTGAGTGTGGCAACATCGGCCGCGAATGCACCAAGCTTTGGAATATTGGCTGCTGCCCTCACGAAGGCGGAGTTAATCACCACATTGCAGGGAGCCGGACCCTTTACCGTGTTCGCACCTACGGATGATGCATTTCTGACTTTACTTCGCTCTCCGGCATTTTTTGATAACGATGACCTGACGGAAGCACAGGTAATCGATTACATCAACACATCAAATGCCTCTTCCACTCCACTGAGCTTAACTACACTGACACAGGTGCTGTTGTATCACGTGGTGCCGGCCGCGGATTACTCCATCAACTTATCCAACAATCAGGTATTGACAACAGCCAAAGCGGATGCACCTAAAACGGTCACCATAGGAACAGGCTCTTCGGTGACAGTGGACGGTTCTGCATCAGATCCGTCAACAGTAACGGCTGCAAACATTTCGGCTACTAATGGGGTTATACATGTAATTGATAGGGTGTTGCTGCCATAGCCCGAATCGGGATGTGCTGTGGGATTGTGTGGTGGATAAAAGTCCTGCTGAATAAGCGGGACTTTTGCCTGATTATCAGATTTGTTTTGAAAGCTTAGTTGAGGATCCTGTGTTTAGTATTCGTTATCGGTATGTTTTCATCGTGTTGCTGGCTGTGTATAGCTATGCGAATATCCGCTTTACAGTAGGCGACAAGCTTTTTGACTTTGATGTAAATAATGTGGAGCTTTTTTCCACGCTGTTCATGGTAGTTCTTTTTACCTGGGAGCTGAACCGGCTCGTGGAAATCAACCTACCCTGGGCTTCCCGTATTTTCAGGAACAGAATCCATCCGCTCGTACTCCTGTTTGGCAGTAGCCTGGTGAACGTGGCGCTTGTCTGCGTGCTCGTATTGAGTCTTCTTTATGCGGTTGTTGGGATAGAGTTCCCCATACGAACTGCTCACCTTACGCTGCTAATGGCGTTCGGCTTCCGCATTAACCTGTTTTTGAACTGCATCAACGCAATTGTATTTTACATGAACCGCTCCCGAAAAGCTCAGCTGGAAGCAGAGCGATTTAAGAAGATCAGTGCTGAAGCACAGTTCGAAGCGTTGCGAAACCAGATCAATCCGCATTTTCTGTTCAACTCGTTCAACGTGCTCTCCAGCCTGGTGTATAAGGATCCCGATACTTCGGCCACCTTCATTGGCCAGCTTTCACATGTTTACCGCTACCTGCTCAATAGTCAAGACAAGAAAATTGTTCTGCTGCAGGAAGAAATGGAATTCATCCGCGCCTACCTGTTTCTGCTTGCCATCCGTTTTGGCGAAAACATGCAGGTGAACATCCAGAATTTCGATGATCGGGATTTATATCTTCCTCCCGCCACGCTTCAGATGCTGATTGAAAATGCCATCAAACATAATGTCGTATCACGAAGCCGGCCGCTGTTGATCTCCATCGGCATGGAAGAAAATAGCCTGGTCATTAGCAACACCTTACAACCAAAAGAAATAAAAGAACCCTCTACCAAGGTTGGGCTACAAAACATTATCAGTCGTTATCTGTTTCTAACTCGTGAACCGGTAATAGTAAAAGAAGAGAACAATTGTTTTATGGTACGCATACCCCTGCTCACCCTCGAAGAGAAATGAATGTAGTGATCGCAGAAGACGAAACGCTAGCCGCAGAGCGGCTGGAGGAGTTGATACGTACGGCTGACCCCGGAATCAACATCATTGCCCGCTATGACTCGGTGCAAGAGCTGATTGCCTACTTCAGGCACAACTCCGTTGACCTTTTGTTTATGGACATCCAATTGGCCGATGGTAAAAGTTTTGAAGTGTTCAATAAAATCGAGCTCCTCACACCGGTGATATTCACGACTGCGTATGACCAATATGCGTTGCAGGCCTTCAAGCTTCATAGCATCGATTACTTGTTGAAACCTATTCAGCAACACGAGGTGTATGCCGCATTAAAAAAATTCAAATTGTTGCATGCATCATACACCCTGAACACGAATCAATGGGACGTGCTAAAAGCACTGGCAAAAATGCCCGTTCAATCATACAAGCAACGATTCCTGGTGAAATCGGGAAATAAACTACTTTATAAACACATCGGACAGGTTACTTGTTTCTTTGCCGATGGAAAGCTGGCCTACCTGGCAACAACTGATCACCGGAAATTCCTGATTGATCATACCCTGGAGGAACTGGAGCTTCTGCTTAATCCCGAAACCTTTTTCAGGATCAGCCGGAAGGTGATCGTGAACCGCGATGCGATTACGGAAGTAAAAGGTTCTATAAGTAGCGGTATGGAAGTTTTTCTGAACCCACCGGTGGACTTTGCGTTGTCGGTTAGTCGCGATAAAATAACTGGTTTTAAAAAATGGTTGGACCGATAGTTAACCCTATGATCAGATTTTCTTTAATTTTCTTTTTATCGGCCTTGTGTTTTCATGTGGCAGCCCAAACCACATCAACGCATTCAGCGGACTCACTACACGCAGCAGTTCTGCAGCTTCAGGCTGATGTAGACCACATCAAACTTAACCTGGGCCGTTCGGAGAAGCGATTCAAGACGGGAATTGTTGTTTCCACCATCGGCTATACCACGGTAATTACCGGAGGCTTGATGCTGGGACGCAAACACGATGAACTGGGCAAGGCGCTACTGGTAACGGGTGGTGTCACCGGAATCACCGGCACAATACTGCTGGTGGATGCGTTCCGTTTTTTAGGAATCGCATCCGAAAAAAAACAAAATTGACAGTATGAAACGGTGTGACATCCCTGGTTCGTCAACGTGGAAAGGGTCAATATTCAGTTAGTTAAACCTCGATGTGCCCGCAGCCCAATACAGCAGAGCCTTTTGTTTTTCATTTTCCGACAGCAGCTTAAGCCACTTGGATTGCGCCTGGATAAGTTTTTCCTGCTGCAAATTAATTTTAAACAAGTCGCTTTCACCTTGTTGCAGATTCAAAAGTTCAGCCGCCAGCAACTTCTCATAGCTCTCCACCATTTGCCGTTGATTCGCCATAATAGATTGAAGATTGATGAGCTGGTTGTAAACTGCGGTGAGGTTGTTTATGATTTGCCGCTCGGCAACCGAGCGTTCGAATTTCGTGTTGGCTATCTTGAGTTTCGTCAACGCCAGTTTCGAGCGTTCCTTTCGCAGGAACACCGGAAAGGAAAAGTCGATCCCTATTTTATAGTTGTCGTCAAACGCAAACGAAACATCGCCCCGCGGATTGATCGGTTGATTGATCCCATAATAGTTTACATTCAACTGCGGCTTTAGGTACTCCGCGGCTAATTTCCGTTCCGCTTCCAGCTGAAAAATTTTGACTTCAATTTTCCTCAGCTCCGGATGGTTTTCCCGCGCCTGATCCGCGAGCACGTTCAAATCCTCCGGTGTAAGTGTCGATGCATCGATGCTTAACACCGGAACCCACCTAAGGTTGAGCGCAAGGGGATTACCCAAACTATCCCATAACATGTTGGACAATTGAAGGCCGGAGTTTTTAAAACTGATGAAAGCCTCCTGTTGCTCGATTATTCGCTGTTGCCAGGTGATCGCGGCTTGCACCGTATCTATCCCTGACGCTTCACCCAAATGGTAATTGTCTTTCACCCGGCTAAAAATCTCTTCGGCAATTCGAACGCTCCGGGACAAGAGCAGGTAATTATAGTAGGCATAGTACCACTCCCAGTATTCTTTTGCTGCATCCAAAAGCAGTTTGTTGATCAGCTTCACCTGCTCCGCTTGCGTCATCTCTTTGAACAACTCCGCCTGCCGCAAAGCCGTGCGTCTTTCATCTGTTAATAGTCCGCGGCCCAGCGGCAGCGAAATGCCGGCATAGAACTGCTGATAATTGAATTCATCGTCAATGTATCGTTCGGGGTTCAGGTATGTTCCTTTGTTTCGATCCATACCAACAACAGGGTCAACCGGAAAAATCGTTGGAAATTTCAGGGTGCTGCCGAAGATATCGTAATACATTTTGCCATTCAATTGCTTTGTACTGAATTCCGCTTCCACCTTGGGATCAAAATTTCCACGCGCCAACCGGATCTCTTGCCGCGCTACTTCCGAAAGCAACGCGGCCTGTTTTGCAGCCGGATGATTCCGGAGGATCAATTGATAAAAATTTCCCAGCGTAAAAGCGCGTGTTGAATCCGGAATCACAAAGAGCGTGTCTCTTACCTGAGCCGATGTCAGCGTACAAGTGAAGAGCAGAAGCCCGAATGCCCATGTAAGTCGTTGTACCATGCTTACTTACCTGCTTTGTCCTGCGTTTTAGTCTGCTCAGTTACTGTATGGGGTGCAGCATATAAGCTCGGTGGAAAGCCGTTCAGCTGGCGCCACAACTCATACCATACCGGAACGCTGTCCAGCATCACCCAGCCCTTTGTGCCGGAACCGATGCGCAACTGAGTCGGCCAGCGTTCCTCGTTCGTGTCGGGCACGACTAGTATCCTGAACTCACCGGGTTTTGAATTCACATAGTCTATCACCTTCACCTCTCCGCCAAAAGTTCCTACCGATACACTGGGCCATCCGCTAAATTGCAGAGCCGGCCAGCCATCAAATTGAATGCGAACCTTTCGCCCCTTGCTGATCAGCGGAACGTCCATCGCCTTTACATACATCTCCACCGCCATGTCCGAAACTTCCGGCATGATCGTACAAATAGCATCACCCTCCTTCACGGTCTCACCAATTCCGGCTTTGATGGCTTTCACGATGTACCCATCCTGCGGTGCCAGAATCTGATATTGTCCGCTGCGGATTTCCGTATTGGCAAATTCGTTCATGGATTTAAGTATATCGGCTTCCGTATCGAAGGCTTCCGCGCGTGTGTTATCGAGGTCAGACTCTGTCTTGCTGATCTTGTCCTGATATTCTGCTTCGGTTCTGTCGAGTTCGATTTTTGCGCTCAGGTATTCAGCCTGGCTGCCTTGATATTTGTACTCATAATCCTGAAACTTGGTAAGGGGTATGTTCCCTGCCTCATAAAGTTTTTTGTTTCGAAGCAACTGATTCTCCGCATTCTGATATTTTACTTTCTCGGCATCCAGTTTGGCTTTCAATTGCTCGACTTTCAATTGCATCGTCTCGTGCAATGCCTTGACCTGGCGTTGTAAGGCTTTCGCTTTTTCGCGTTTTGCCTCCAGGCTGCTTTCCTTCGCGATAATTTGCTGGCGTAACCGCGACAACAATTCGGGGTCGAAGTATTTCTCTTTCACTTCGCTGATGCGGGCAATCGTGTCCCCTTTCTTTACCAGGTCACCTTCCCGCACATACCATTTTTGAATGCGGCCGGCAATGACGGTTTCTACCGTCTGCGGTCTGTTCGCTGGACTCAGCGCAGTAACCTGGCCGATACCACGGATGTTCTGTTGCCACGGAAGAAAAAGCAACAAGGTGAATAATATCAAAAAGCACACTAATAACTTGGCCAGCCAGCGAGTGCCCGGCTGGGTGCGCAACGTCCTGAGCGTATGCGATCCTGCAAATACTGTTTCAACCGTGTTGGTATCTTGTTCGCGCATACTATTCGAAATATTTGGTGATAACTCCCCCTTTCAGCAGTACCTGGTATGAATCATCGGCCACGACATTACCCTGATCCAGCACGATAACGCGATCGCATGAGGCCATGACGAGCGGATCGTTTGACACGGCCAGCAGCGTCCACGTGTTTTCAGGATTAATCACACACCGAATAAGATCAAGCTTGTCTGCTTTGCTCAGCTCCGAAAAAAAATCATTGAGAATCATCAGCTCCGGTTTTTTCGCCATGCAACGACTTAGGATCAGCCGATGCAGCGTGGAACTCGACAATCCTTTTCCTCCGCTAATCACGCGCGTATTTAATCCATCCGGAAGCGTTCGTAGATACTGCGCGAGGCCGACTTCCTCCACGATGCGAAGCACTTCATCCATCCGCACACCGGTTTTGCCAATGGTAATGTTCTCATAGATGGTACCTGCAAACAAATCATCCGGTGAAATATTTTTAGCGACTTTATTGCGCAGGTGTGTGATGTCCAGATCGCGCAACGAGAACCGGTTGATGGCAACACCTCCGGAGTAGTCCGTGAGCAAACCTCCGATAATATCGGCTAAGGTTGACTTCCCGCTCCCGCCAGGTCCACAAATGCATACCCGTTCCCCGGAGGCGATCTCAAGATTGATGTCCTTCAAAACGGGAACGATATTTTCTGTGTAGGCATACCGCAGATTATGCAGCGAAATGCGATAGCCCTTTCCGATATGATCTTTTGGTAAATCAAGTCCACCGGACCGCTCCAGCGGAAGATCGGTTACGTGCGATACTTTTTCTACAGCCGTTAACAAGTCGTACACCACATCCACATACAGGATGATCTTCTCCACGGCATTGAGCACCAGAATGATGATTACCTCCGATGCCACAAACTGGCCCAGCGTAATTTGCCTTTCCACCACCAGTATCGTTCCCACGATCAGCAGCCCGCCCGTGATCGCCACTTTAAAGAATACAAAAAATGAAAACTGCGTGAGCAGTACGCCAAAATGTTTCTTACGATACTGAATATAATTACCGGTAACTAGGTCTGTCTTGCGTGACAGAAGGTCTGTGTTTCCGGCAAGCTTGAACGATTTGATCGTCCGCGCAATTTCTTCCAGCCATTCCACCACTTTGTATTTATACTTCGATTCGTTAATGGAAGAGTGCAGTCCGCGAGGTCCTGTAACAAAGAACATGAGCGTAAGCACCGTAACTAAAAACAGACTGAAGAAAACGAAGAAGGGGTGGTATAACGAAAGCAATAACAACCCCACCAAAATCTGGATCGCTGCGGAAGAAAGATCGAGCAGGAGTTTAGGAAGAGATTTCTGAATCGTGATGATATCAAAGAAACGGTTGACAAGCTCCGGAGCATATGCTTTCGTTAATGCCTCCAGCTTGATGCGCGGAATGCGGTAGGCGAATTCGAGTGCTGCCCGGACAAACACCCTGCGTTGCAGTTGCTCTACGATACTGATCTGTATGATTTGCAGCACACCGGTGGCCAGCACACCCAAAATAACAAGGCCGATCAGGATGTACACGGAACTGAAAAACACGCCTCCTGAAATAAATTCAATGGTGGTCTGAAGCCCGAGTGGAAGAATGAGACTGAGCAGACCGATAAAGAGTGCATAAATCAGAATATAGCTGATGTCTTTCTTTTCGGTGCCAAAAAGTTTAAGAAGCCGTTGCATAGGCGTGAGTGTGGAGGTGTCTGCCGGGTTTTCCCCCACCACTTGTTTCATCGGTAATGCAGTCAACATCACCACTTCACCCGTCTCGGTCGTGAGCAAACGGCTGGCATACGTTAGGTCAAAGGGCTTGCCTGAAAAAAGAAAACGCATCCTCCGGCCCTCCCGAATGAGCACTTCCGGTATTAAATCCTTGCCATCGGAAACAAATATGATCAACGGATCTTTCGATTCGCGGAAAAGCGACTCCAACTGTGTTACCTCAATGTTTTGCTCCAGTATCAACAACTGGCATGCCCTTCCCGCTTCGATTAAATCCCGTTTGAATTCCAGGATGTCTTCCATGTCATACTCCCGTTGGTTCAGATACACGGATTGCAATTCGCCCTCGCTCAGCGGCAATTTCAGCTGGAACGTTATCTCACGAACGACTTGTATGATATCGGATGTTCTCATACTATCTCGAAATGGTTTTGAAGATCAGGGTTTCCAGAAACTGATACAGTTTTTTGTGGTGCTTTTTCGGGTCGTACTTGATGTCGGTCAGTGATGGCAGATGTTCGGCATAGAACAATTGATGCTTCAGAGTGAGCATTACGGTGCTCACCAACGCATGCGGAAAGTCGAATTGGGGATTTACTTCACGTACAACAGCCGCCACTTTTTTACACAACGATTTATAGGGCAGAAAAAGGCCATCCTTATTGTCGGCATCAACTTGTTTGGTGAGAAATGTTTTTTCAAACTCTGCCGTCACGATCCGTTGGAGCGCAGCTTCATCTACGTAGGCTACCCCGGGATCGAACGACTTCTGTTCGGCCAGTATCTTGATGCAAACCTTCAGACGCTCCTCGGGAGCTTTAATGTTGTTGATCTGAAAATCGATCTGGTATTCCAGCCACGTCCAGTACCAGTCGATCAAATAAATCAGCAGCTTATGTTTATTGTCAAAATAGCGATACACCGAAGCCTCGGTGGAATGGATGGCCAGCGCCAGCTTGCGGAACGTAAATTCCTCAAATCCCAGTTTATCAATGAGCCTGATGCTCTCCTGAACCATGTTTCTACCCAGCGGAGTCTCTTGCGGATCGCGAATAAACAGGTTTTCGGATAATTTGAAAGATAAGATAGCCATGTCATTATAAGTAATAGTAATACTATCATAAACGGTAGTAATTGATAAATGTTTAAAAGAATGGAATTTTTTATTTCGGGGGCTGATTGCAGGTTGCCAGCTTCAGTTGCAGATCGCCAGTTAATAGGCTATATTTATTGAATCTGCATTCTAATTATTAATTGTCAGTTGCTAATTGTCAACTGCCCAACATCAATCCACCCCGCGAGCCCATCCTCCGTACGGATGGACATGAAGTGTTTGTAGTTGCAAGCGTAGGTACTCTCTCCTAACATCAACCATTTTACATAGCCGATTACTTCGTTGGGGGGACACTGAAAGGTTAAGTGAACTATATCCGACAACCTAATCCTTTTTTGCGGGTATTCTTATGTTGTACTTTTTCCCTTCTGTCAATAGAAGTTTGTAGTCCGTATTTTGAATCCAGGGATTATGCTCCTTTAATGTCAGGTAACTGACTCCTGCCGATTTAGCGAACTGGGGAAGATCCTGAATAGATTCGGTTATAAGAATCGTTTTATAGTCAACCGGCCGGTAATACTCTGAAGGTGACAGGTTATAGCCATATTTTTCCGGAGCTTCAATAATGAGTTTCAGGGCGAGAATACGAAATATATACCGGGCTGTTTCTTCGTTGAGGTAAAGCTGGTAGTAGTTATTCGTCTGCTGGCCATTTACGGCATTTTCAATTCCTTTCGATCCACGATTAAAAGCTGCCGCTGCCAGTGTCCATGAGCCAAATCTTTTATAGGCCTTTTTCAAAAACTCGGATGCAGCACGGGTAGATTTTTCAGCATCCCTTCTTTCATCCACATAATCCGAAATCTCGAGACCATATTCTTTGGCTGTGCTTTCCGTAAAATGCCAAAACCCTGTAGCACCTGCACCTGAGCGTGACATTGGATCCAGTTCACTCTCGATAACGGCCAGATAAAAGAAGTCCCGGGGTACCCTTGCACTATCAAGCATGGCCTGAAGGTATGACTTCCATCTTCCGCTTTCTTTCAATATGAGAAGAGTGGAAGCGTGCTTGTTTACATTAATAATAAGTTCTCTTTCAAGTCTTTCTTTTATATCCGGATCATGCAACGGGACAGGCTCACCACAAAAAGTCAATTCGCCCGGGATTTTCGGCAAGAATACTTGCGCGTTTACGTTTTGAAACAGAAAAAATAGTAAAATGACTATAGGCGAATATTGCAGCCTGGTAATTCCATTCAGATAGTGCATACATCAATTGATTTGAATCGATTCGAATCTACCAAAATTAGCTGCCAGTAGAAAGTGCTCTTGCTACTCGAAATAAAACAGGTGGGCGGTAATACGTTTCCGGTTGCCCGTCAGTGGTAACGGGTAAACTGAAAACGGATGATAACACAATATCCCCTTTGATCTTTCCGTTGAAGAAGGAGTAACGGAAGAATATGCCTGTGCCCGTTGGAAGGGTGAGAGATCAGCACATGCTTACAACTCCTTTTTATATTCCTATCCCTTATTGGTCTGCATGAAAGTCATTTTCCTGTCCTTCCTGTTATACTGTATCAGTATCCCTTACGTTGATGCGCAGGTTGGTCCGCCCCGGAATGTGGGTCGCGAATACGGCAACCCGAAGATGCCGCTGATGGTATCTCACCTGGCAGGAGCAAACAAAGAGCGGTTGAAGCGTGCAAACAAAAACTCACGTCACAGTTTTTTCGGGAAAATAATCTGCTTCCGGAAACTATGCCGCATCCAGTCCGGACATTCCTCATCGCTGCGCGCCATCAGTTTCAACAAATTCAAAAAGAAAGTAAGGCGAAATGCGAAGAAAGGTCTCTATAAAATACCAGCTAAGGATTCAACACGTACACCTGAACCATCACGTAACGTTACCCCACCCGTTGCCGACACCGTGACAGCTTCGTTACCTTCTGAAGTCAAGGAAGACAGTCTTATTATTCTAGGGGCAGAGCTTCTGTTCGAAACAAACAAATCCGACTTACGAAGTGAACACCTGGCAAGACTCCGTTCGCTTGTCGATTACCTGGTATCACACCCTGAACGTTCCGTAAAGATCTCCGGGCACACTGACACTACCGGAAGTGAACAGCACAATCTTACGCTTTCGCAAAGACGCGCAGAGGTAGTTGCCGAATACCTGGTTGAAGAAGGTGTAGCCATTCATCGCATAGAAACATCCGGACTGGGCAGCTCGAAACCGATTACAACAAATGATACAGAAGAAGGACGAAAGAAAAACAGGCGGGTGGAATTATTGATATACGACAGGTGAGTATTTACGATATACGATGTACGATATACGATGTACGATTTTTGAATACAGGATTCCAAAATCATTGTAATTGTCTTTAGACAATCGTACTTCGTAAATCGTACACCGTAAATTATTTTACTAAGCTCTTAAACGCTGATCCAAAAATCAAATACCCTGAATTTCCCCCGATCGTGCCTTCGTTTTGTCCCCAGAAGAATGGCCAGTCATCGTAATTTTCAAAATGGTCGGGTTTACGGAACAATACCCCAGGCGCTACATTGCCAGGAATAAAAGAGAGATCTGCCCGGTTGTTACCATAGAACATGGCTTTGGGACGTGTTGCCCCTACCGTTGCTACAAAGGAATAGTTGTGATACGGGTGGCAGCCAAATAACCAGTTCGTAACCTTATAGGCATGGCCGGCATCGACTACATCCGGAAAATATTTGCCAGCAAAACAAATGGTAGTACCAAAACCAGTAATGGCACCATTACCTGCCCAGTTACCGAGACCGATCGGTACGCCATACGGATTATCCTTTTCAAGACCTTTGATGTAATCATTATACTTCACGACATACGGTCGCAGCTTTTCCTTGTACGCGGCATCCATATACGGTATCGCATGCAAGGCCGTCAGCAGGATGAAGTTAAGATTACGATCAAGCACTGGCCACAGCAGTTCCTGGAACTTGGTGGCGTACGGTTGCTCACGCGTGGCGATATACAATTGAAGGTTGGTGGAAACATCAGCTGCCGCCCCCCTCGCCCGTTGTGTGCTGTCCTGTGGTTGGCTGGCGAGTAATTCTGTTGCCTCTTTGAGAAGTCTTTTCGATTGTGTTAACGCTCTTGCCGAGAGATCATCATTGTAACCTTTCAACGCGCGACTTGCTGCGGCAAACATGGTTGCTGCAGAAAGATCACGGCCTGCACTTCGGTTGGTGAATGCCCACATGTCATCTTTGACACCGCTTGATATGCCGTCTTTACCTTTCTCATATGGACCCAGTTTCGGATCATAATGGAGCCCGTCCGTTAACGAAGCTGCGTCACCGAGGTGATGGTAATTGTCAAGAACAGAATTGGTAAGCGTTTGTGTCATGTGGCCAACGATCTCCGCCTGTGCCACGAGATTCAATGTACCATGTTCAATGAACTGCACGATGTCGGGTGTGCCATCGGGTCGGTGAAGCTCAACGTAACGTTGCTTCTGATCAACAAACGTCTGGTCGCGCATGGGCTTGAAGTGCTCCCACATCTGCACGAAGTTCTGCACCACAAAAATGTTTGCGCCTGTTTCGATGTCAAAATCTCCGGCATCAAAGAAACCGCCCACATTCAATCCGGGGATTAGTTCGAGTGCCTTATACTTTGTATCGGTGGTTGCGCCCTGTGCATGAAGATCAAAGTGATCGGTGTTGGGTGGTGCCTGGAGATAACCTTCACGGAAGGGCTCGCCATGCCATACGCGATAGGCTTCGTTCACAAACATGTGATTCATGTGTATCGGGATCCAGATGTCGTTCGTGGCATCGGTTATCTTGTCGTAGACGTTATTCTCAATCAGGAAATTGTTTGTCTTAAGATTGCCATACTGGATATAGTATATACCGGGGGCTTTGACTGAACTGAAGTCGAACTTGACATAGTGATACTTAAAATAATTTCCCCACGGTACAATGTTGCCGCTGAATGCTTCAACAGCTTTCCCATCGTTACCTATTCTATATAACGAAGCCTTTGTGAGGGGTTTATCTTTCTTGTCCAGTTCGATAACAGCAATTTTTTGTTGTGCCGGAACGTAGCCGACCTGAGAGAATCCGATATTCGGTTCGCGTATCCAACCTTCGACAGCATTGGGTTCTACGGTCCAAGTCAACACCTTCCCCGTTTTTCCTGCAGGAAGCAAACTGCGCACTACAAACCAACCGTTCTGTGCGAGTATGCGTCCATCGTAAAGCATGAGGTCGGCATCCGGTGACGTGATCTTCACCAGCCGGGAAGGTTCATCAGGTGCCAGCAGAAAGGTACGTCCCTTTTCGAGGGGAAGCGGATCGATAAACTTGCCGGTGCCCCGGTCATCAGAAGTGTTATACCCTTTGTACTGCTTAGGCTTTTCACGGTTAGGCTTCGTGGTACTGTTGCCCACGGCATAACGCGGAAATCGGTTATAGCGGCCGTCCATCAGGTAGGTCTTGGACCAGTATTGTGACGGCAGAAACTCCAGGTTAAATCCGGCACTTCCTTCCAGCACTTTCGGAACGGGTTTGTCAAGGTAGACAGTAATCTCTACTCCTTTGCCCTTTGCCGTAACAACGATGCGCGAATCAAAATCATAATCTTTATACCGTAAGGTAGCCTCAATACTTTTTGACGTACGGTTTACCTTCAGGTCTGACACTTCGGGAACAAGATCCCACTGTTCGGGTGTATTGGAAAGTCTTACCGCACCACCCTGCGCTGTTCTTACGCCATGATGGACCAGCTCGATACCGGCATTCTTCTCATCGTTAAAACCTCCGGTAAAAAGATTGTTGTACACCAGCACATTAACACCTTGTGTTTCAAAATATTCAAGGTCGTTGAGTTTAAGATCCTGGCAGATGGCATACCGGAAGGACGTTAGTACTAGCAGGACAACTAATAGATAGGTTAGTCTTTTCATGTTGAATAAAAATAGATTTCCTGGGACTCAAGTATTGACGGCCAAAGTACACCCTGATCCTAAATATTGATCAAAAAATAGTACAAGCGGTGGGTTAACAATTAGCAGTTAACAACTAGCGGGAACATAACCACACCTGGTTTTCAGCATATGAATATTGCGCCTAAGAGTGATTTCATTTCAGATTACGTGTTCCTTTCAATCTGAAACCTTAAATCTGAAACATTGAATTCTTTACCGCTGCCCCAACGCAATACGGATATGCTCGAAGTGATGGCGAACGTGCCAGGCCGTCATGGCAATGGCCTGTTTCTGGTTCAGCATGATCTTCCGGATCGGATGATAGTAAGCGATCTGCTGCTGGTTTCCATCCAGGGATCGCATCAGCCGGACAAAACGTTTTGTAATGCTCTCCATCATATCCAATGAATCGGCTACCGGTGACTGAAGGCCATCAACTGTGTGTGCCCATGCGGGAATATCCACCAGCGTGATCTCTTTATAATCAGGTTCAGTCAATGCTTTCTTCATCCGGAAAAAATGAAGCAGCTGCATGTCGGCTACGTGATTAACAAGCTGCTGCACTGTCCAGGCACCATCACGATAGGTTTTCTTCAGATCGTTTTCGGAAAGATTCTCTGTAAGCGCCCTGTACCGGGATACCGTGCCTTCAATGGTACGGATCAGATTCTCGAGTTCAACGGAGTTAATCTGTTCAGGTGCTTCAAACGTACCGATCGGATATTTCAGAAGCTGCAGTTCATCGTGTGTAATCATGCGCATGGTGTTGTGAATGGTGGATGGTTCATACCCGTTACCACACAAGAACGGTCATAGCGGGCAGATTGTTCACCAGCGCATAAATTTTAAATAGTACCCTCTTTAATCTAAATGATGTTTAACCAAAGGTCCACGGTCAACGGTTCATAGTCTAAAGTCCGGGGTTCGGAACCGTGGCGAAAAATCTGCGAGCGTGGTCTGCTTATTAGTATCAGATAACACTTAACGGAAGATAACTCATCCCGCACTTCTTCAATACTAAAAATCCTGCAGCCTCCCTGCCTTCTCAATCTTCATCCCTTTGTTGATGGCATTCTTGCAGATCTCCCCGCGTTCAGTCCCTTCGACTTTCACGCAGATCAGATAACTTGTTGCATCCACTGGAACCGGCAGCACGAGGGAGAACGGAGCATACTCACTTTTCATATCCATGACGGGAGAATACACTACCATGGTCTCCGCATGTTTCTTTTCCAGGTCAGGGAAGATACCGATCACGCCTACCCGGTAGCCTTCGAGGTAGTTCATACCTTTAGGTTTGGGATGATGACCATAGCCCAGGTAGACATTCATGGTGCGCGTGGCTTCATCGAAGGTGAGCTTCGGATCAACGTACAGGAACCGGCTCATCGGATAATGTTCATTCACTTCTATCTCTTCGCACTTACTGAAATCGATGGTACCGTGCTCGCGCAGCTGCTTCCGGAATTGCGACAGCAGCCGCTGCCAGAAGAGGCCGCCTTTGAAACCTTCACGGAACGGTTCGAGGGCATCCTTGATGATCTTCGCAGCAACATTGGCATCCCGGAGACGGCTTGTTGATTTTTGAAAAGCTTCATTAACAACGGCAGGCTTGTATGTGCCGCGGGGTGCTCGGACGTAGTCTCCGTAGACATTGCTTTTAACATGGGTTGTTCCCAGGTGAGTGCCCTGAATTTCTAAAAACGATTTTGATTTGGCCATACACAACTTATTCTTACCTTAAAACGTATTTCTAAAAATAGAAATATCCATGCACATCCCGGCTCCGGGATACAGATTTTTCCTCCTGACTACAGTGACATTACAGCGACTCTATAGCGACCCTATAGCGACAGTATAGCGATGGTGCGCTATAGTAGCGCCATACCAGGGCTATGCAGGAGTTTACTGAAACGTTATCGGATCTGTGGCCTTCATGACCCGGATTTTTCCGGTGCCCCTGGAAGACAAACACTTCAGAAGTACGGCTGACGGAGTCAGGAAATTCTTCGCTCCCGATTCGCAAGGCACATCTTCAGGTCCGGATGACGGTTTCAAATGTTAAAGAAGAAAATAGTCAGCCTTTGCTATTGATCAGTTCTTTCGGATCAACCTTTAATGCGGCCGCTATTCTGAACAACGTTGTTAATGAAGGATCCCGTTTGTTATGCACATAGGCATGAATGGAACCATAGGTGATCTCCGTTTCCTTAGCTAACCAGTACCCGGATTTCTCGTGTTCATCCAGGACCTCTTTAATACGATGCAACTTTTTCGCCATGGTTAAAAATAGTATTCTCCTGTGTTAAAATCGTATAGTCATTTTTGTATATACACAACATTATTTATACCTTTAATTAACAGGCAGTAAAAGCAAATTTCAAAGGCGTAATGGCCGGAATGCTGTGATTTCAGAAACCGTTGTGTACTATTAAATAAATCACACTTCCGTTCACATTGCGGGTGCATCCTGAACCCTTTTTTTTCAGTGCACCGGGAGGTAACAACTGTTCAGCACTGCTTCAACCTTCAATCCTGTTTTTTATGGAACTTAACCACAGGTACTCCCTCGTAAAGCTGCCCAAAGATACCGATCTTGTGCTCTGCCTCCTTCGGGAAGAACTCAAAGCAACAAAATTTTTCAACACCCTGATGGCAGCCGGCATCGATGACTGCTACTATGAGCCACACCTCGGTACGGTGATCCTCGCCTGCATGGGCTTCGATGAAGTTACCGACAAGCTCATGGAATTTTACCTGGAAACCCTGGCGAAACACAGCGAAGCGCTGGAGCCGGATAATGAAGTAATAATGAAAGAGGCACTCAGGATGTATGAGACGCTGAGAAAATTCAGGTAGACAGATTTCAAATTCCATATTCCTTATTCCAGATCGAACGTGCATTCAATCTGGGATCTGGAATCCGGAATTTTGGAATCACTACTTCACTACCTTCAGCAACAACCCTATCCAGCCAAAGAGTGACAGTACAATTCCGGCCACCAGGAATAAAACACGAGCCCATGTCTGGGTATAGGTGAGCAGGCAGCTATCCGAAGGGTTTTTCGGATCGTACTTTACTTCCGGGTTTTTAAGAAATTCCAGCTTATCCAGATCATACGGGAGTGGTAAACCATACCGGGGGTTTTTCCGGTAAATGTTATTCGACTGGTACCGGGCGCCATCGACATAATACTCGTATTCCACCCACAAGGTGCTTCTCGGTGCCCCGGTTACATTCGTTTTCAGGATCTTTCCTTTTGTTTTCGACCATGTTTCCACGGTACGGTTATCCGATCCCATTCCCCGGTAAGCGTACAGGGAACCGGCACCGATGATGATACAGGCTACTATGGCTGCAATGGACATGTTGATTTATTTAACAGTAGTCTTAAATATAGAAAATCCCAAGGACTAACGATATCCGATTTTAAACTCCAGCGGCTGCCCTTCTCACAATACAGCGAGCGTGCCAATTTTATGTGGTGTCAGTTGAACAAGGTTTCTTTTTGTGTGGTATGAGTTTTCTATCCGTTAGTACATCTTAAGCTTTTTAAAAAAAAATTAAAATGAAAACTCTTCCCACACCTTTTTCCAGCATATCACGATCACGCCTAAGCTTGTCTTTGGACTGGCGGTGGGCATGCGCGGACACGGTTCAGCGTGAGCGTGATATGCGAGGCTCCCGAGGGCTCGGGACCATGAGGCGAAAAAATCTTCGGGCGTGATCTGCAAGTCATTTTTAAAATTTATCCTAACGTGAGATAACCCACCCACACGGAAACTGACACATATAAGAATTGTGTGGGACGAGTCGTTCACCGCGAAACAACCGTTGATATTTCTAAATCAAGTAACGCTTAACTTTTTTTATCGCCTCCCCGGTCGGCTGGACCGAGTACATGAATATTGCGCTGAACCCTATCCCCACATGTCCCTTGCCCGTCCGAAGATGGGCTTAGGCGCAATATTCATGTACTGAAAACCAGGTGTGGGTGTGATGGTAAGCTATTAAGTACGTCTTAAGCTCTCAAAAATCTTGTTAGCGCGGAAACTCATCCCGCACCTTTTCCAGCATATCACGATCACGCCTAAGTCTGCTTTGGCCTGGCAGTGGGTATGCGCGGACAAAATTCAGTCTTGAAGCATGATGCGATCCCGAGGACTCGGGAGGCCATGAGGCGAAAAAATCTATGAGCGTGATCTGCATATTATTTTTATAATTCATTTTAGCGTGAGACAACTCATCCCACACAACAACAGTCACCGATAAGACATAATGGTCAGGACAATAAAAAAGCACCCCTTTTTACACGAGGTGCTTTACTACAGGTTCAATACGTGTTTATGGATTTGCTCTTTCGAGTTTATACACAGCCTTTACTTTCTGTGTGATGGTATAGCCCAAATCAGGATCGGTTTCAGTCTGGTCGATGTCAACGCGCACTTCCAGGTTCGTAGCAGTTTGTTTCGTGATGGTAGCTTCCTGGGTTTCACTGCCGTTGGTAACGGTCAGAGTTCTGCCGTCAAGCTCCCAGTTGCCATCTACGAAGGCATCTTCAAATTCATAATCTTCCGTAGTGGTTTGTCCGGCCATCGTGGTTTTCAGTTCGATGACATAGCTTCCCTGGCTTACCACTGTATTCGGACTTGAGCTGAAGGTAGTGGTGTAGTCCATTTCCTTGCCCTTTCCGGTGAACGTAGCCTTCATGGTTTGTCCTTCGAATGTGGTAGTAGATGTACCGCTGTAATCTACTGCGGTAACATTCCAGACACCGATCATACCGTCTGCGGTAGGAAGCGGAGCTTCATCGTCACTACAGGAAAAAAGCAGCGCGGCAATGCCGAGCAAAAACAGTTTTGTGATTTTCATTGGTTAACAGTTATTAAGTGCGGCAAAACTATGTTGCCGGTATTGGGGAATTTGTGGGAAAGAGAGGTAAATATTACGCAGGTGGAAATGGGAGTTAGGATTCCGGATTCAAGATTTCAGATTACCCGGAAACCAGCTACCTGTAACATTTAGGCATCTTCTCCGTCTCCTCAAAAACCTTCCCTATGTTACACAGCTACTTCACTATCGCGTTGCGGAATATGGCCCGCCATAAACTGTTCACCGTACTCAATGCCTTCGGCCTCGCTATGGGCATGTCGGTGAGCCTGCTGCTCATCTCCTTTTATTCCTTCGTGAGCTCGTTCGATGACTTCCATACCAAAAAAGAGAACACCTATCGCGTTATCACTAACCATGAGCAGGGGCTCGACAAAGCCGACTATGCTTCCGCTCCTGCTGCCCTCGCGAAAAAATTACAGAACGGCTATACGGGCGTTCGCGGGATCGTGCGCATCAACTCCACGTTCAAAGGCGAGGTCGTTTCAGAGAAGCTGAACCTCCCCTTTCACGGCTACTATGCCGATGCCGATTTCTTCTCCGTCTTTGATTTCCAGCTGCTGCAGGGTAATGCCCACACCGCGCTGACAAAGCCCCACACCCTGGTGCTGACGGAAACGCTGGCGAAAAAGATCCGCCTGTCAGGTGACTTGCTGGGACATACGCTTGAGGTGGATGGCATCGGCACCTTTGAAGTGACCGGCATCATGAAAGACGAAGCACGTACCCACTTCATGTTCGAAGCGCTGATCTCTTTCGCTACGCTTCCGCCAAGCATTCGCGGTGAGGAAAGTGATCCGGATCAATGGACCTCATTCGAAGATCAATACCTCTACATCCTCACAGACGAGTCCTCAGACAAAATAAAACTGCAGCAGTCGCTTGACCGCATTGCTACCGAAGTGAACAGCCAGTCGAAAGACGCACGCGTAGCATTCTCGCTTCAGCCTCTTGGTGAGATAACACCCGGACCGGACCTGGAGAATTCCATCGG
>DASXWH010000021.1:0-64661 GCA_036503775.1 Ohtaekwangia sp. | reverse complement strand
GCTACGTTTTCCGCAGTCTCTCCCATCGAATACGGATGATACAGTTTTGAGAGTTTTGAATTGATGAATCGCCAGCCTAGTGTGGTATCAAATATTTCGGCTTTGCGCGAAAAAGGTTCCTCAGCTTTGGCCATTACAAATGGTGAGCGGCTCATACTTTCAACACCTCCAGCTAAATACAGATCACCATTGTCGGAAGAAATCCCCTGAGCAGCATTCATGATAGCCTGCAGTCCGGAAGCACAAAGTCGGTTTACCGTTGTTCCGGCTACTTCCACCGGAAGTCCGGCAAGAAGCAATGCCATGCGTGCTACATTCCGGTTGTCTTCCCCAGCCTGGTTGGCTGCGCCAAAGATCACGTCTTCAATTTGTTTGGGATCCAGCGTGGTATTTCTCTTCAGCAACGCTGTTATGACGTGAGCGGCAAGATCATCGGGGCGAACCGATGCCAGTGTTCCTCCATATCGACCAATTGGAGTCCGAATAATATCGGCAATGTAAGATGCTCTCATAGGGGATGATTATTTCTCACTGAATTCACGGAAGACACTAAAAAAATTCAATGAGATATTCGGTGCGTTCTGTGCATTCGGTAAGAAATGATTTTTACTTTTGCCCCTCAAGTTAACGCAACCAACACATGTGGCAAAGAATTCAAACTGTATTTCTGGTAATAGCAATTGTGAGCTTAGTAGCGGCTATCTTTCTTCCCATCTGGGTTCACCAGGATGCATCCGGTAAGGTGTATGAACTTTTTGCACTTCATTTTACAACCATAGAAAATGGTGCAAGGACAACCGTCTATATGCCCTACTCGTTGACAGCCATGCTTCTTGTTGCGGCCATTACACTTGCTGTGATTGAAGTCAGAAAGTTCAGGGATAGAATGGCGCAGGTGAAAATGGGAGCACTGAATTCACTCTTTCTGGCGGGTGGATTAGGATCCGCAGTGTATTTTGCAACAAGCCTGATCAAGACTTACCAGGGCGGAACGTACGGCTTAGGCCTTTGGCTCCCGGCTGTGGCAGTCGTTTGTAACTGGGTTGCCATTCGATTTATCAAAAAGGATGAACGCCTGGTTCGTGACTCTGACCGTCTCCGGTAAGCAGTTTTCTGCCATCCTGACATTTATTTAACTTTGGAATATGATTTGAAATCCTCGCACTCCGAGGATTTTTTATTTAAAAACGACAACTATGGCAGAAGTACAGGAAAAAGGTACCATCTCGATCCACACCGAGAACATATTCCCGATCATTAAGAAGTTTCTTTACTCCGATCACGAGATCTTCCTCCGTGAGCTGGTGAGTAATGCTGTAGATGCTACCCAAAAACTCAAAAAGCTTTCGTCCCTGGGTGAATTCAATGGCGAATTGGGCGACCTGAAAATTGAAGTCAGCTTCGACAAAGACAAAAAGACTATCACCGTAAGCGATAAGGGTATCGGTATGACCGGTGAGGAGATCAAAAAATATATCAACCAGATTGCTTTTTCCGGAGCGACTGAATTTGTTGAAAAATTCAAGGATAAGACCGATGCCAAAGACATTATCGGAAAGTTTGGTTTAGGTTTTTATTCCGCCTTCATGGTGGCGGATAAGGTTGAGATCATTTCGCGTTCGTATAAAGCTTCCGAAAATGAAGCCGCACGCTGGGAGTGTGATGGCTCCACGGAATTCGAGCTTTCTCCCGCAACCAAAAACGAACGTGGTACAGACATTATCCTGCATATCAATGCAGACTCCGAAGAATTTTTAGACGAATGGAAACTGAAAGGTATCCTTGAAAAATACTGTAAGTTCCTTCCGGTAGAAATTAAATTCGGAACAAAGGAAGAAAGTGAAGAAGATGGAGTGGATGCCGAAGGTAAGCCCAAATACAAAACGGTTAAGGGTGATCGCATCATCAACAATACTTCTCCACTGTGGATCAAATCTCCGAGTGAACTTAAGGACGAAGACTATCTTTCCTTTTACAAGGAACTTTACCCATTCTCTGAAGACCCTTTGTTCTGGATTCACCTCAACGTGGATTATCCGTTCAATCTTACCGGTGTTCTCTACTTCCCCAAAGTGAAGAACGATTTTGAACTTCAGAAAAATAAGATACAATTGTACTCACGCCAGGTATTTATCACCGATGAAGTAAAAGATGTTGTGCCTGACTTCCTGATGATGCTTCACGGTGTTCTGGATTCACCGGATATTCCGCTGAATGTATCCCGCAGTTATTTACAAAGTGATGCTAATGTGAAAAAGATCAGCGCACACATCACCAAAAAAGTTGCTGATAAACTGCAGGAGTTGTACAAGAAAGACCGTAAAGACTTTGAAACGAAATGGGATGACATCAACATCTTCGTGAAGTATGGAATGATCAGTGATGAGAAGTTCTATGAAAAAGCAAAAGACTTTGCATTACTCAAGAATACAGAGAACCAGTATTTCACATTAGACGAATACAAGGAAAAAGCAAAGGCAAACCAAACGGATAAAGACGGTAATGTAATTTACCTCTATACTTCCGATGCCGGTAAGCAGGATAGTTTCATACAGGCGGCCAGGAACAAAGCGTATGATGTATTGAAACTGGATGGCGTTCTCGACAGTCACTTTATAAATTCACTGGAACAGAAACTCGAAAAGACACAGTTAAAACGAGTTGACAGTGAAACAGCGGATAAGCTTATCGACAAGGATACCAAAACAGAAAGCGTTCTTTCAAACGATGAACAGGAACAGGTGAAAGGGATATTTGAAAAAGCGATCAACAGCAAAACGTTTTCCGTAACGGTGGAGTCGCTTTCACCGGATGAATTCCCCGTGGTAATTACCATGAGCGAATTCATGCGCAGAATGAAGGACATGGCAAAACTCGGTGGTGGTGGATATTCCTTCATGGGGGCCATGCCGGATAACTACGCTGTAGCCATTAATGGTAATCATACTATTGTTCAAAAGATTTTGAAAGCTGATTCTGAAGAACAGAAAACAAAACTGGCCAAGCAGGCTTTTGATCTGGCGTTATTATCTCAGAATATGCTGACGGGTGCAGACCTTACCAGCTTTATAAAGCGTAGTGTAGATCTGGTGTCTTAGGAAGGTGCTTCGTTATCCGTTAATCGTTTCGTGAATAACGATTAACGGATAACGTCTTGTATTTCTCCTCACACTTTTCCAACTTTCAAATCGTTATTGGTTTATGCATTGGAAAAAACTCATTCTGGTTTCATTCTTCACACTTCCTGGTATAGTTCTTCGTGCCCAGGAAACGGAGCCACAGGAGCAACGCTTCACGGTGGATACACCCGTTACCCTGGATTTTCAGAAAGAAGAAGAACCTGAGGTTAAAAAGAAGAAACCCAAGAAGAAAGTATTCTATGGTATCAAAACCAAAAAAGGTTTTACCCGCAAAGGATTTGGAGAACGTGTTACCTATGAAACATTTTACTACCTGAAAAAACCTGAAAAGCTTCAGAGCTTTGTCCGCGATATCTACTGGTATGATTATGCCCGCAAGGAGATCCGGAAGACCAGCACATTCGATCCGGCAAAAGGTGTTCTCCTGCATGGACCTTACGAGAAAAGACAGGGCGAAGCGGTGCTTCAAAAAGGTATCTTCTATAAAGGCACCAAACATGGCCGGTGGGTAACGTATACCCGCGACAGCGTACTGACGGATAAAGAAAAATATTACCGTGGCTGGCCGAAGGAATCGTTGGTGAGTTATTACGATCCAATGGAACGAAAGAAGATGAAGGAGATGCTGCCGATTGAATTTGGGGAGAAGGAAGGATACTATTTCCTCTTCTATGAAAATGGCCAGTTAGCGGTGCAGGGTGAATATCACTGGGATCAGAAAGTAGGCGACTGGACGGAGTACTATCCGAATGGCAAACGCAAAAAGATTCTGTCCTTCCCGAAAGAAGCATTTGACAAAGAAGTGAAGCCTTACATCAAGGCGGAATGGAACGACAAAGGGAAGGAGATTTACCGCAATACAAAAATGGCTGCGAACTAGTTGATCGCGTCTTCGAAGTGTTCAATAACAGGTTCATTCCCGAGCTTAACCGATACCACATCAAAGCGTACGTGTCCCTGCCAGTCGGTAGCAAAAATGTATTCTTCAGCCGCTTCAAAGATCTTTGAGATTTTCTGGCTTCCCACGAAATCTTCCGGCTGACCGTAGTCCATCGAGCTCCGGGCTTTTACTTCAACAAAGATGAGCCAGTCATCGCGCTTAACGATCAGGTCGATTTCAGCATGCCTGTGGCGATAATTTTTCAGCACAATTTCAAAGCCCTTCCGGACTAAAAACTCAGCAGCAAGGCGCTCGCCTTCCTGGCCGATTTCATTTTGATTTTTCATGACAGTCAACGGTTATAAATCGTATATCCCTGCCTCCCGGCAGGCTGGGTACTTCTTAAATCGTTCTTTAAATTCTACCTTTGAACTGAAATTACCACTATGTCGATCACAAAAAAATACATTGAAGGTTTTACCCGTCAGCTGGCAGATGCATTGAAGATCGGGCAATCCATTGACGTGGCCCGTCAGGGAACAGATACCCGCAACATTGTGATCGCAGGCATGGGAAGTTCAGGCATCGCTGCCAACCTGGTAGAGTCTCTTACCTTCGGGAGGATCACTTTCCCGATCACCGTATGTAAAAGCTATAACATCCCGCAATTCGTTAGTCCGCATACGCTGTTTGTTGCCTGCTCCTATACCGGAACTACCGAAGAGACCATTGCCGCACTTCATAAAGCGTTGTTAAAAAGAGCGCAGATCATTGGTATAGCCTCAGAAGGAAAACTGCTCGACATCTGTAAGGAATATAATCTTCAGTACATACAGTTGCCTGCCGGATCGGAAACACCACGGGCGATGCTGCCTTATATCATCACTGCTTTACTTCAGTTGTTCTATCACACGAACCTGATCGGTGCGGCATTCATGAAAGAAACTGAAAACGCCATTGATTTTCTTGATCGGGGGGAAAAAGGAATACAATCAGAAGCTGAACTTATCGCAAAACGATTAAAGGGGAAGCTTCCGGTGATTTATTGTGACAGCCGCTTGCAGGCCATGGCCCTGCGATTTCAACAGCAGTTGAACGAGAACGCCAAACAGATGGCACACGTGAATACATTCCCGGAAATGAATCACAATGAACTGGCCGGCTGGCGCTTTCCTGAATCCATAATGCCGATGATCCAGCCGATCTATTTATACTCTGACCATGATCATGAACGCGTGGAAAAACGCATGGAGATCTGTCGTGATATCTTTGAAAAGAAGTCAAATACGGTAATCGATATCATTGGTGAAGGAGCTTCTTTGCTGGAGCAATATTATTACCTCATTCACCTCACCGACTGGATCTCTTTTTTCCTGGCAAAAGAAAATGGCATAGATCCCGACCCTACTGAATCTATCGGATTCGTGAAAGCGGAACTTGACAAACTTAAATAGGGTTTTAGGTAGCAGTGAATGCCATAATTAATAAGAAGACTGAGTTTATTGATCTGGGACTGAAAGACTATCAGCAGGCGTGGGACTATCAGGTTTCATTGTTTGAAAAGATACTGGCTACCAAATCAGCCAACCGCGATCTGACACCGGATGCGCAAATTCCTACCGCCAATCACCTTATTTTCTGCGAACACCCGCACGTATTTACGTTGGGAAAGAGCGGGGATGAAAAAAATCTGCTGGTACCCAAGGAGGAACTGAATACCGTGGAGGCGTCTTACTACCACATTAATCGGGGCGGGGATATTACCTATCATGGTCCCGGGCAGATCGTTGGCTACCCGATCCTTGACCTGGAGAATTTCTTCACGGACATTCATAAGTATATGCGCCTGTTGGAAGAATCACTGATCCAAACCCTGAAAGAGTTTTCAGTTGAAGCGGGCCGGATTCCCGGACTTACCGGAGTATGGGTCGATCATGAAAATACCCTGAAGGCAAGAAAAATCTGCGCACTCGGTGTAAAGACTAGTCGCTGGGTCACCATGCATGGGTTTGCTTTTAATATCAATAGCAACTTGCGATATTTCGATTACATTGTGCCCTGCGGAATCAACGATAAGGCCGTGACTTCGCTGCAACAGGAACTTGGCAAAGAGCAGGACATAACCGTTGTAAAGAATATTTTGAAAGAAAAGATTGCTGAACAATTTGAGATGAGCTGGATATGATGAAGGATATTATTATTCCGGAAGTAAAGAATGTAACGCTGGCCGTTGCCCGGAAGAAAAATATAGGAGAGAGCGATGAATGGAAAGTCTATCTTCTGAACAACAATGATTTTGCCATTGAGAATACTTTGGTAGCGAGCAAAGGTTATGGAGAGAAGGATGGAGAACAACAACGTACGTCAATTCTGCGCCACTACCTGGATACCATTCAACCGAATGCGGCTGTAGTGGTAGAACCGATTGATCCATCCGTCTTTCATCTGAATAATGAGTATTGGGTGAGCTACTATGTGGGCAATCAGATCTTCGATAAGCGTTTTGTTTTTGTCCCTGATGCTATTCGTGAAGAAAACATTTCCTTTATTAAAGAACTGGATATGGAGGGTGTGTTACATTCCTGACTTGAATACTTTAAACCCCCGTTATATGTTAGCAGAACTTCGTGATGTTTTATTTCTCGACATCGAGACAGTAGCCAGTACAGATAATTTCAATTCCCTGGATGAACGGTTGAAAGTACAATGGTCGCGTAAGGCCAATTACTTCAGACGTGATCCGCTGCAAACCGATGAAGACCTGTACCACGAACGTGCCGGCATCTATGCCGAGTTTGGAAAAATTATCTGCATCTGTGTAGCCAAGTTTGTCGAGAATGAGGGAGGGCAGGTCGTGCTTAAAACAAAGGCATACTTTGGTGATGACGAAAAGACCTTGCTCCTGGAATTTAAGACCATGGTGGAGAAGCTGAATCAATCTTCACTGAAATTATGCGCTCATAACGGAAAGGAATTTGATTTTCCTTATTTGTGCAGACGCATGTTGATCAATGAAATCAGTTTACCAGGGGCATTGTCTATTTCCGGCAAGAAACCGTGGGAGACACAACACCTCGATACACTGGAGCTCTGGAAATTCGGAGATTACAAGCATTATACGTCACTGGATCTGTTAGCAACGATATTCCATATCCCTTCAAGCAAGACCGATATTGACGGTAGTAAAGTCAATCATGTTTATCATGTGGAAAAGGATCTTGAACGGATCAAGGAATACTGCCTTCGCGATGTGGCTGTGCTGGCACAATTATACCTGAAGTTGAAATGCATAACTCTGCCTCAGGAGTTAACCGTTATGGTTAACCGCTAACGCTTCACTCTTCCTTTTATACCTGGATAAAGTGAAGGGACAGCATCACTGGCAAAAACTTCTTTTGTATCAATATCCATCATGGAAAGCACGCCCGACCATCCCGCCCCGGTGTCCATTAAATAGACATCACCCCAGTGAAGGGGCTGGGCATAGGGTACGGGTGTGTGACCAAGATAAACTTCCCTGTACGTGGTGAGTTTCCCTTCAATTTTTTTCAAATGAAATTCCATAACCGTTCGGGCCAGGTTCCTGTCCCAGAGAAAAGTGCTGTTATCCTGTTCTTCCAACGGACGCAACGGATCAATTCCTGCATGAACAAATAGTTTGTTGTCAACCAGGTAATACGGAACGGCCTTTTCCAAAAAAAGCCTGTGCCTTACTGGTACTTCATCGGTATACGACAGAATGGTAGCTTCACCTCCCTGCGCATACCACACATCATGTATGGTTCCGGTTTTCATCCAGTCGAGTGCCCAGGTGTCGTGATTGCCGAGGATGTATGTCAGGTTTTTGACTTCCAGCAAGAGATCAATACATGGTTTTGTTTCAGGCCATCCGTCACACACATCACCTAGACAAATCAGGTGATCTTCCCTAAAATTAAACGCTGATCGCTCCAGGCATTGACGCAAAGCACGGTAGGCTCCGTGAATGTCACCTACTACAAAAGTTCTTCTCATACCTCTGATCTTTCCAGCGGGCATTCTGTAAAATTTGAAGCCCGAAATGTCAATAATTGCGCTATTTTTGGCAGGTTTAAAATGAAATACTTTGTATGGAAGCAGTTGCCGTTGAAAAGCACGAAGAGCACAAGGAAAAGATAAAACAGGTTTATGCCGAAGTAGGAAAAGTGGTGGTGGGTCAGGAGTATATGGTTAACCGTCTGCTGATCGGATTATTCACCAACGGCCACATATTGTTGGAAGGTGTACCCGGACTGGCCAAAACACTTACTGTTAGTACCCTCGCGCAGGTTTTACATTTGGATTTTCAACGTATCCAGTTTACGCCTGATCTTCTGCCGGCCGATCTGGTGGGGACGATGATCTACAATCAGAAAGAAGGCAAGTTTGAAGTAAAGAAAGGGCCCATTTTCGCCAATATCATTCTGGCGGATGAGATCAACCGTTCACCTGCTAAAGTGCAATCCGCTTTGCTTGAATCCATGCAGGAGAAACAGGTGACGATCGGTGAAACAACATTCAAGCTTGACAGACCATTCCTGGTAATGGCTACACAAAACCCGGTTGATCAGGAAGGTACATATCCACTTCCCGAAGCACAGGTCGATCGCTTCATGATGAAAGTGTTTGTCGACTATCCGACAAAAGATCAGGAGATCGAGATCATGCGCAGAATTTCAAATATGAAGTTTGATTTCAAGGTAGGTACGCTGCTTACCAAGGAAGAGATCTTTGCCATCCGTGATCAGGTGAACAAAGTAAAAATTTCCGAATCACTGGAGCGTTACATCATTGAGTTGGTTTATGCTACACGTAAACCGCTGGATTATAAATTGAATGAACAGGCTCAGTACATTCAGTTCGGTGCATCACCACGGGCAAGTATCAACCTTAATCTGGCTGCCAAAGCAATGGCGTATATGGAAGGCCGTGACTACGTGTTGCCGGAAGACATCAAAGAAGTTGCGCTCGATGTGATGAATCACCGTATCATCCTCAACTATGAAGCAGAGGCAGACAACGTGCGTACGGCAGATGTGATCAAGACCATTCTGAACAAAGTTCCCATTAATAAATAGTCAACAGTCCACGGTCCACAGACCACAGCGAGCTAATTAATGTTAACCGTTGTCCGTTGACTGTCGACCGAGGACCTTCTGGCTATTTTGTTTACTCTGAAGAAACCCCAATTTTCTTTTATTACCTCCGCGTTATGCGGGTTAAAAAATGATGTAAGAATTGTTAAGGCCGAACAAAATCAAACCCGCTGAGAATCATCAGTGAAATCGAAAACCATTGCAAACGAAGGCAGAACGAGCGTTTGGCTAATATTTCCCTCTTAACAATTTGGTAACAAAGGCGTGCCTGTCAGGTAATATTGAAGGCTCACCTTTGTGTCAAATTAGAATTTATGTTAAGAAGGTTTCTACTCTCTTCGGCAATGATGATTTCAGCGGTCTGGGCTTTCGCGCAGGGATCTATTTCGGGTACGGTAACAGATTCAAAAACCGGTGAAGCAATCATTGGCGGCAGCGTTCTGATCCAGGGAACACAGTTGGGTGCTTCCACTGACATTGAAGGAAAGTTTTTAATCAATAATGTTGCAGCCGGTACGTACACACTGCAGATATCTTACATCACGTATAAAACGCACACGGTACCTGACGTACTGGTGGAGAATGGCAAACGGAGCAACGTTGATATCCAGCTTTCAGAAGATGTTTCAGAACTTCAGGAAGTAGTAGTTACCGGAACACGCACGATTGATAATGACTTCGCATTGATGGCTTCCATTCGCGACAGCAAACTCGTGGTTACCGGTATCTCTTCGGAGATGATAGTGAGAAGCCCCGATCGTGACGCAGCAGAAGTAGTAAAACGTGTTCCCGGTGTTTCCATCATGGGTGGACGTTTCGTGGTTATCCGCGGTTTGAGTGAACGTTATAATGTTACCATGCTTAACGGTGCCTATGCACCCAGCATGGAAGCCGATAAAAGATCTTTTGCATTTGATATTATCCCCAGCGGACAGATCGATCAGATGCTGGTATTTAAAAGCCCTTCACCTGAATTACCTGGCGATTTTGCTGGCGGTATTGTGAAGATTGCAACAAAAGGTATCCCTGATGAAAATACCCTTAGTGTTGGCTATTCAACAGGTTTCAGAAACGGTACTTCACTTGAAGATTTTTACCGGGGTGAGCGGGGCGACCTTCAGGCTCTTGGATTCAACAGCGGTCAGAATGATCTGCCTGCGGGTTTCCCCAAAGACATAAGAACAGTTTCAGGTGAAAATCAACTGAACAAAGCAGGCCGTTCACTTCCAAACAATTGGGTTCCGGAGAAAGTCAATGCTGTTCTTGATCAAAGCGCATCGGTTTCCGGAAGCTTCAAATTCAACATTGGAAACATCCAGGTTGGCAACATCACTGCAATTAACTGGAGCAATACAAAAACACGTTATCCGGTTTTGCGCCAGGACTTCAATGAGTATGATTTCAATGCTGATAAAACAAATCCTACCTACATCTATAATGATGATCAGAACAATCAGAATACTCGCCTGGGTGGTTTGTTCAACTGGGCATTCCGGTTAGACGATAACAACACCATTGAGTTTAAAAACCTGTACAACCAGATCAATAACTCAACCTACATTGAGCGTTCCGGAACCAATATCCAGGATGGCTATACTGCGCGGTTTGGTGCTTTTCAGGAAGTATTCAGAGGAGTTTATTCAGGCCAACTGTTAGGTAAGCACAAATTATTTGAAGGCCGCACAAATGTAAACTGGGTTTTAAACTATAGCACATCATACAGAGACCTTCCGGATCTGAGAAGATATCGCAGAGACATTGATACACAAACCGGAACTGAGAAAAACTTTTTACCCGTAGGTGCTGCACAGACCTTTTATTTGGGAAGGATTTATCTGAACATGGACGAGTCTGCGTATTCAGGTTCTATCGGAATTGACCATACACTGGAGATATCTGATAAATTCTTACCTGTTGTATCTGCTGGATTCTTCTATGAGAATAAGGAACGTGAGTTTGATGCCAGAAACCTCGGTTATAAAGTCAACATCGGATACGATGAAGCGTTGGAGGATCTGGATATAGATGATCTGTTTAAAAACAGCAATATCAATACCACCGATGGCTTGATGTTGGATGAGTCAACCAACATTACCGATTCATATGATGCTTCCAATAAACTGTCGGCATACTATGTAGGTCTTAACCTACCGGTGTCAAAGAAAATAAATATTGCCGGTGGTGCCCGCCTTGAAGACAATACCCAGGGACTTAAAGGAGTGGATATCGACAAGCCCCAGGTGAAGCGTTTACTTCCTTCAGCAAACGTATCATACAACATAACCGAGAAGATGCTGGTGAGAGCAACCTATGGTCAATCACTGAACCGACCGGAGTTCAGGGAAATAGCACCTTTCGGATTTTATGATTTTGAATATAACTGGGTAACCACAGGTAATCCTCAGTTGCGTACAGCAAAGATTCAGAACTACGACTTGCGCTGGGAGCTTTATCCTTCCAAAACAGAAATTATTACCCTTGGCGTTTTCTATAAAGACTTTGAAGATGCTATTGAAATGAATGTTGTTCCGGGCAGCGGAGCCATGAGAACATTCAATTTCGTCAATGCGGCAGAAGCGACAAACTATGGAGTTGAAATTGATATTCGTAAATCACTGTTTGAGATTACGTCTTCAAAATTTATCAACCGCATGAATTTGCTCTTTAATGCAGCCTTCATTGAAAGCAAGGTCACCGTAGGCAACTTGCCAGAGCGCCCATTGATGGGGCAATCCCCATATGTGATCAATGCCGGGGCTTACTATAACGATGACGAAAGAGGTCTGCAGGTATCCCTGCTTTATAATGTAGCAGGAAAGAGGTTGTTTGCTGTAGGAGCTTACACTGATGAGCAGAATCCAAAGTTACTGGATGAAGACATTTATGAAATGCCACGGAATGTCCTTGATTTTGCCATGACCAAAACGTTCAAGGAAAGATATCAGGTGAAGTTCAGCATATCAGATATACTCAATCAGAAGTATGTTCTGCTCCAGGACGGCAATGGCGATGGTGACTTCGACCGTGACAAAGATCAGGTCATTCAGTCTAACCGGTTTGGCCAGCTGTTCACCCTTGGATTCTCTTATAAAGTCTTTTAAGGTTTCCTTAAAGTAAACTCCCTATTGGTAACCTAAAGTTCGGCCCTTGTTAACAATGAGTTAACAAGGGCCGAATAGCTTTGAAGCAGAATTAGAAATCTTGAAAATCAACTATTATACAATGAAAAAACGTCTTTTACGATGGAGCTATTTCACAGTGAGTGTAGCTCTTCTGGCTTCAGTGATTCTTCTGTCTTCCTGTAGCGATGATGATGATGCCCTGAAGGCACCACCATCTGTTGATGTAGCACCTTCTACTACACAAGGTCTTCCAGGTACTGAAGTTACCGCTGCTGTAACGATTGATGCTCCGGAAGGCTTGTCCGAAATCATCATCCTGAAAAACGGAGCTGCGTTTGACACCGAAGCATTTGATGGTGAAACCGAAGCCACTTATGATTTCTCATATGTTATTGAAAATCTTCCTATCGGCACGGTCGTGAACTTTAGCTTCCAGGCTATTGACCTCGAAGATCGTTTTTCAAACCTGGCTACAGTGGCTGTTACGGTTTCCAGTAAAACACTGGTTGAAATCGGTACTCCTGGTGCCAGCACAATTATATCGACAACCACTACTTGGACATCGGATAAAATCTATTTGTTAAAAGGTTTTGTTCGTGTTGGTGATGATGCTAAGCGTTCTGGTGGCACAGATGTTACAGGCGTAACCCTTAACATTGAACCGGGAACCATTATCATGGGAGACCGTGAATCTAAGGGTGCGTTGATCATTCAACGCGGAAACAAAATTATAGCCGAAGGAACGTTAGAAGAACCGATCATCTTTACCTCAGAACGTGCACCGGGTCAACGCCAGCCCGGTGACTGGTCTGGTTTGGTAATTGTAGGTCGTGCTGTTAATAACCAAGGTGCGAATGTACATCTCGAGGGAGGCTACGGTGCTTTCCATGGCGTAGGTGACGCACCTATCACTTCACCGGATGAAGATAATTCAGGTTCCCTTAAATACGTTCGTATTGAATTTGCCGGTAATCCGATCAATCCAAACCAGGAAGTTAACTCCTTAACATTGGGTAGTGTTGGTTCAGGAACAACTATTGACTATGTACAGACTTCGTATGGTCTTGACGATGGATTCGAGTGGTTTGGTGGTAAAGTGAATGCAAAACACCTCGTTGTTTACCGCGGACTTGATGATGACTTCGATGTAGACTATGGATATTCAGGTAATGTTCAGTGGGCTCTTGGCATCCGGGATAATACCCTGGCAGATCAGTCTGGTTCAAATGGCTTCGAGGTTGACAATGAAGGAACTGGAACAGGTGCAATAACTCCGTATACATCACCTGTATTTGCAAACGTTACGATTATTGGTCCAAAGAAATCCCGTGACCTGAACATTCAGGATAATTTCCAGAATGCCATGCACATTCGCAGAAACAACAAGATCAGGATTTACAATTCATTCTTTACAGGTTATCCGAATGGTTTATTCATAGACGGAGCGAATACCCGTACCAATGCATATGGTACAAATGGCACTGACGGAGAATTGCAGTTCAGAAACGTTTATCTCGCTGGCGTTGACAATTGGGGAGGTAATGGTTATGGTGAGGCAGGAACTATCTTCTCTGCTGCTCCTGCGAATGGTGCTCAGCACCCGCAAGCCCCACGCGGCTGGGCTGTTCGCGATAAAGATACAGCAACTTCACCAGCGGATATTTTTATGGATGGTGCTTCAGTAAAACCTTCTACCTGGTTTGTAACGGCATCTTTTGGAAATAAAGTTATCAACAGATGGGAAGACAGTGGGATCGATCCAACTGCCTTTGACCTGGGCCCTGCACCAGACTTAACGCCAGCTGCCGGAACTACCGAAGGCACATTGCTTGGCAAAACTGGTCTTTGGGATAACACGCCAGCTGCCGGTACTTTCTTCGATAAGAACGTTAATTACATCGGTGCTTTTGGAGCAACTGACTGGACAGCCGGTTGGTCAAGTTTCACACCCACTACAAACGTTTATCAATAGTCAGGTTTGTTAAATAAATATGTGAAAGTCGGAGAGATTGCCTCTCCGGCTTTTTTATTTTGTACTCTGGTTCTCTCAGCTATATGAATAAGGTCACCACTGTTCTTCTTTTCGCAATTACTGTCTGTTTTACCTCCTGCAAGGATAAGTATGATGTTACACAATATTTTTCAGCCACAGAAAAGGATTCATTATTAACGGATATTATTACCTACGTCTATGTTCGTGCACCCTATGCAGATCCTCAGACTCGTTTTGAGCCGCGCTTCAGAAAGTATTACGTCAAGCAACTTCCCAAATTCACTTTTGAAAAGTATTACCGCGATGAACAGGGCGTGCATTACTATTACCTCATCAGACCCGCACGTAGTCCCCAGGGAATCCAGCGTGGTGTAGGAGGCACATTCAAACTGAATGCTGATAATAAGATTGTTTCTTTCCGGGAGATCTTTAACACTCCGGTTGCCCCACTACCTGACCTGCAAAAACGGGGTGATGAATTGTTCAAACGAATGGTCAAACAGGGTAATGTGGATGATTATTTGAAACACCCTGACTACATCGAGTGGCCGGATAAAATAACCTACTACGATACCATTCAATACGAATGGCTCATTAAGCCCGGCATTTAATAAGCCTAAAAATTACAACGATCCCAGCTTCTTGAATTACCTTTTATGAATGAATGAAAGGTAATATTTCTCTTATGT
The DNA here is from genome assembly GCA_036503775.1 of Ohtaekwangia sp. Taxonomy (GTDB): domain Bacteria; phylum Bacteroidota; class Bacteroidia; order Cytophagales; family Cyclobacteriaceae; genus Ohtaekwangia. The sequence continues at coordinate 49,723 of DASXWH010000021.1, read as the reverse complement.
TTAAAGTCATTTTAGTGTTCTGAAAGGCTCCAATATCAATAGATACGCTTTGGCCAGTTCACAACGTACAGGCAACGCTTAATTAAATATGTTGCGGTGATTCGATTCAATCATAAATGTTGAAACACGTGTAGCATGTAATATTTGCTGACAGATTGAATTAATCCTGAAGGGCATTCGTATTGACTGGACTTTTAAAATCTATACTTTTGATCGTTAGCAAATATATTTTTTAAACGCAAAAGACTATCTCAATCCGTTAGCAGGATACAACCCGAATTAATGCAATCATTTTTTCACCATCATAAACATAAACCTAATTCATGAAAGCAAAATTTTTAATGTTTGTCAGTGTATTCGTGTGTGCACTGGTTTCTGTCAGCCATGCCCAGAGTGGCGATCCCAAATGGAAAGTAGATCTGGGAGGTAAGGCAGACTGGTTAACCATTACCTCAGCTGGTACTGTAGTTACATCTGCAGGCAGCTCTCTTATATGTATTGACCCGGCTAAGCAACAGAAGATTTGGGAGATCAAAGCTACGGGTGTTACAAAGGAAAGTTTTGTTGAACTGGAAGGTACCCCTTTTGCCATTTTTGATGGCGTTAGCAAAGGTCTTAAATCACAAACAGCGATTATCGATTTTCTCACAGGTCGTATGATCTACAACAACGTAGAAGCGGATGTAGTGATTCGTCAAAAAACACCGCTGGTTGATATCGGTGTTATTCTTCTGGAGATCAAACAGGAAAAGAAAGTCTATTTAAGCCTGATTGACATAGCGTCAGGAAAGGAACGTTGGCGGTTTGAATTGCCGGATAAGAAAACCGGTTTTGGTCTTGGTGCATTGAAAGAAGGAATTGCCAGCGCCCTTACTGCTTCATCGGTTTCCGATAAGGATGGAAACATTCTCTATCCTGATCAAAAGATTCTGAAGAGACTGGATGCGCAGACCGGTAAAGTACTGTGGACTGTTGAAAATGAAAAGTCTGTTGGAAAACTGAATTTCTCTGAAGATGGAAATACAGTGTATGTAGGTGCTGGAAAAAAGATCTCTGCTCTTTCTCTGGCTGATGGAAAAGATCTCTGGAAAGATCCGGTTAAGATCAATGGTGAGTTTCAGATGTTTATTCCTACCGCAGATAATAAAATGTATGTGGTTACATCGTATGAGATCAACCAGATTGAGCAATCAACCGGAAAGGCCACCTGGAAAAAGCCGGTGACATTTTCCAATACCTTCAAGTCATTGAAATTTACAACTGAAGGTATTCTGGTTTATGGTGGTGATGAAAAAGCTTCTATGTTTGATTACATCGGATTCGATGGAACACAACTCTGGAAGCGTCCTTATACAACAGAGCCAATTTTTAATTTCCGGCTAACCTCGAAAGGAATTTTCTTTGCAACAGCCAGCGAAGGGAATATGATCGACCTTAAAACAGGTGATGATACGATCTGGAAAAAAAGAATCAAGCTTAAAGGAAGCCCGGTTACATACCTGGATGATAAAATTGCACTGGTTTATTCAGATGGTAAGCTTTACCGTATAAACATGGAAACACTGAACTATGAAATGATCAATGAAGAGATCAAGTTCAAAGGTTCAGAAGAAGATGTAAAACGCATTGAAGTAGTTTCAACCGGATACCTCCTCAGCTCATCACAAAATATGTGGTTGGTAGGAGCAGATGGCAAAACCGTTTATTCTGTGTATTACAAGCCCGCATCATTGGGAACTGCAGCAAAAATATTAGGAACGATGGGACAGGTTTATGCTACGGCTACAAACCTGGAAGCGGAGCAAGACCCAAATAACCCGGGTACTACCACCATCAAACGTTCAGAGCGTGGTGATGAGATTACATCAGGAATTGGAGATGTGATCAAAAACCGTAAAAGTACCTTTTCAACACAGGATGCTCAGTTCATCATGACACGTGTTGAAGATGCAGACAGCAAGCGCGTAGGGATGATCAAAGTAGATAAAGCCAGCGGAAAAGAAGCCGGCAAGATTGTACTAAAGGATATGGAGCCGGTGTATGAAATTGATTATGTCACCGGACAACTATATGTATTGAACGGATCAGATATGTTAAGTTTTAGCCTGTAACAATCTGCCGTAAAAGTAAAAGGGTCATCGTAACAGATGACCCTTTTTATTTTTTTAATAGATCTAATTCACTTTCCGTTGCCTGTCCTTATGCATGTCAACTACTTTCTTAATTTGTTCTCCTGCCAGGGCTACAGAATCCTGATCATGTTTGTTCTTTTCTAATTTCTTCAACAAGGTTTCGTTCTCCAGTTTATTGGCTTCCAGCGATTTTTCCAGCTGCAACTTTTCCCGCTTGTTATCTTCCAGTTTGGTATTGAGGGTTTTATTTTCGTTGGTAAGCCGCTGCTTTTGCTTGTCTACTGCCAGTGAAGCCCGGGTGGATTCATCTACCTGCAATTGAATCTGATCGCGATAGAACTTTACGCCAAAATCTTTCAGGATTTTTTCCAACTCCTTGTTCACTTTCTCGGCATCTTCTTTTGCCCAGTCACTGGATTTGATCCCTATCCACGCTGCACCAGCCTTATCTTTTTGTTTGGTAGCAGCCAGTAAAGGTTGTTTGTAGGCGAGGCCATTTACCGATGGCTCATTAACCAAAATGCCATCATCACCTTGCTTTACTTTACCTATGGTCTTTAAAAATTTGGTAAAGGATTCCGCTACACTTTCATACGATCCTTCAAGTACAACTTCGTAGCCTTCAATATTTTCTCCCTTAACACGAGCAGTCTCTTTTTTAACTTTTACAGTCTGGGCTAAGGCAGTACAGCTGAGAACAGCAAATAAGGAAAGAATGCAAAACTTTTTTAGGCAGGGCATGTTTGTTACATTGGTTAGTAGATTCAAAACTACAGAAAAATTGAACCCAAAAAATATTTTGATCACGGGGGCGTCAGGATTGATCGGAACCCGTCTTACAGAAATGCTGGTTGAGGCAGGTCATTCCGTATCTCACCTGGGAAGAAACAAAAGGCCGGGTAAGATCAGGTCTTTCACCTGGGATCTTAAACAAAAGAAGTTGGATCGTGAAGCTTTCCGTAATGTTGATTCCATTATTCATCTGGCAGGCGCTAATGTAGGTGACAAACGGTGGTCGAAAGCGTGGAAGAAGGAGATCCTGGATAGCCGCGTTCAATCCTTACGACTTTTAAAAGAAGAACTCAGTAAAGGTGATCATGCTGTAACGACAGTGGTGTCGGCTTCAGCAATAGGATATTATGGTTTTTCAGATGGAACAGAGGTCATCACTGAAACACACCCTCCAGGCCATGATTTTCTTTCTACGGTAGTAGACCAGTGGGAAAAGGAAGCGGACACATTGGAATCCCTCGGAATTCGGGTGGTGAAGATACGTGTAGGAATTGTGCTGAGCGATCGTGGTGGTGCCTTACAGGAAATGGCTAAACCCATTACCTTATTCGCAGGATCTCCATTAGGTTCCGGGAACCAGTTTGTAAGCTGGATACACCTGGATGATGTGTGCAGAATGTTTATCCTGGGTTGTGAAAACAAAAACATGAGTGGCTCTTACAATGGTGTAGCGCCTCTTCCCGTAACAAATCGCGAACTCACCAAACGAATTGCCCGTGTGCTGAAGAAACCGCTGATCCTTCCTCCGGTTCCGGGATTTATTTTAAAGCTGGTGATTGGTGAAATGGCAGACGTGGTTATTCATGGCAGTAAAGTGTCACCGGATAAAATCCGGCAGTGCGGATTTAGATTCAAACATGAAGATCTCGATGAGGCTCTGCGTGACCTTCTGCTCTAAAAGTGATTGCACAGGCCTCGTCTTTCAGAGGTAGCTAATATTCAATCCATCGTGTATATTTCGATACTAAACGTTGAACAAAATGACATCGAAGAGTAAAAAGAAAAATGTGGATGAAGCGCTGCTGCAGGAAGCACTGGAGGAAGAACAAAGAATCCGGAAAGCATTTAAGGATAAGGATTGGGCAGAGATCAAAGGCGCAAACAGCTGGATGATTTTTAAAGTGATGTCGGAGTTTGTAGAAGGTCTTGAAAAGTTGGCCAAGATCGGGCCTTGTGTTACTATTTTTGGTTCAGCACGTGTCAAGCCCAGTAATCCATATTATAAGATGGCAGAAGAGATTGCCTTCCAGCTTGTGCAGGAAGGATATGGGGTCATCACCGGAGGAGGCCCAGGTATCATGGAGGCTGGTAACCGTGGAGCTAACCGGGCAAAAGGAAAATCTGTCGGGCTGAACATTTACTTACCACACGAACAGAAAGGGAACATTTACATCGATCCGGATAAGCTGATCACATTTGATTACTTCTTCGTTCGTAAAGTAATGTTTATGAAATATTCTCAGGGGTTTATCGTGATGCCCGGAGGATTCGGAACACTGGATGAACTTACGGAAGCGCTTACGCTGATCCAGACCAAGAAGATCGGAAGATTCCCCATTGTATTGGTGGGCAAGAAATTCTGGGGAGGCTTGTTGGATTGGTGGAAGAAAGTACTGGTGCACGACAAGATGATCAATGAAGAAGACCAGGACTTATTTGATCTGGTTGACACACCCGAGGATGCTGTTAAAGTGATTGATGAATTCTATTCTAAATATTTATTGTCACCGAACTTCTGATGAATACTGTACGACACATGAATTTTCTGCGGAAAAGAAATGTTGTACTGTTTACTAAACCAATCTCTATGAAAAACCTCATACTTACCCTATGCCTGGCGCTCTGCTGTAAACTCCTTCTGGCCCAGGATGCTATCACCGTGTGCCACACTTCTTCAACGGATAAATTTGCCGTGTTTGCTTCAAACAAGGAATTCAACGCTGCACATAACAGTCCTCGAAAATACATTCACGTCAGTGAGGAAGGCGGAAAGATGATCACGTACAAATGCGCGGACGGAATACCTGCCAATGCTTACCTGATTGAAGCGAAGAAAAAGACAGACAACTGGATCTTTGTTATTCAGGAATGGTGGGGATTGAATGATAACATCAAACGCGAAGCGGAGAAATTATATAAAGACCTTGGTAATGTAAATGTGATTGCCCTGGATATGTATGATGGTAAAGTAGCCACCGATCGTGATGCAGCCGGAAAATACATGCAGGAGTTCAAGCAGGAAAGAGGTGATGCCATCATCAAAGGAGCAATTGCCTATGCGGGTGCCACAGCAAAAATCGGAACGATAGGCTGGTGCTTCGGTGGCGGTCAATCCTTGTTAGCTTCACTGCATGCCGGTAAGCAGGCTGCTGCTTGTGTTATCTACTATGGCATGCCTGTTGACGATGTAGAGCGTCTGAAAACATTGAACTGCGATGTGCTCAATATCTGGCCTACCCAGGACCAATGGATCAACAAGGAGATGACAGATAAATTCTCTGCCAACATGAGTGAGGCCGGAAAGAAACTCATCATAAAACCATATGATGCTGGTCATGCTTTCGCTAATCCCAGCAATGCTATGGGAACATACAATGAAGCCATGGCAGCAGATGCCTATAAGAATACACTTGAATTTTTTAAGGCCAGGATAAAATAGATTTGGAGCTTAGGCCTTGGATGGTGATACATTTTAAAACCTGAGGCCTAGTCCTACTCCCAAATAACAAATTCGCTTGTCTTATACCAGACGGGGTAGTTGGAGAGATGAATTTTTTCAACTTCATTACGCTTTACCTTTAATGAAGGTGTCATTAAGCCATTTTCTATTGTCCATGATTCCCTGAGAATGACCGCTTTCTCCAGTTGCTCAAAATGCTCGAGCCTTGGATTGATCTCATCTATGGTAGCTTCAATACTTTTAGCGATACTTTCTTTTGACTTCTCTTTACCCAACAGGGAGAGTGTAATTAATGCGATAGGCTGAGGGATTCCCATGCCAACGACACAAACCTGTTCAATATCCTTATTGATCAGCAGTTGTGTTTCAATAGGTCCGGGAGAAATGAACTTGGCCTTGTCAGTTTTGAATTGATCTTTTATTCTTCCGGTAATGGTGAGGTATCCTTCTTTATTCATCATCCCCTTATCACCGGTCTTTAAAAATCCGTCCGGTGTAAATACAGATGCTGTGGTTTCAGGGTCCTTGTAATAACCCATCATGAGGCCTGGATGTTTTACCAGAATCTCTCCTTCTTCACTGATCCTTGATTCAATACCATCCCATGTTTTTCCCACTGTTCCAAAGCGTAACCGGGAGCCATGATCACCGTGTGAATAACCACCATTCTCCGTCATGCCGTAAACTTCCTGAATATAAAGACCAATCTTTTTATACCACGATAAAAGTGGAACGGGGATTGGCGCAGCTCCTCCGATAATCAGTTTTACTTTTCCAAGCCCCAATTTCTTCCGAATAGCTTTCTTAACAAGAGCGCCAACAATTGGAATGCCGATCAGGCGATCAAGCTTTGGCTGGGGCATTTTTTTAAGAACGCCTTCCTGGAATTTAGCAAAAATGCGGGGAACACCACCGAACAACGTGGGCTGAACTTCGTGAAGATTAGCCGGAAATTTTTCCAGCGACTCAGCAAACGAAATATTGCTCCCGGAATACAATACACTGATTTCTATGTATGCTCTTTCTGCAATGTGGCTCAACGGTAAATACGAGAAGAATTTTTCCGGCTTGGTGATTTTGAAATTCTTTGTCATGCTTTTGCCCAGAAAATCAAAAGCCTTGAAAGAAAGCATCACGCCTTTTGGAGTTCCGGTTGTTCCGGATGAATACATTACGGTAGCCAGACTTTCCGGAACAGGTTGGTAGTTTTCGGTGAGCGGTGAATTTTTTAACAGGTCATCCCACAAGATACCTTCATTCGGTCCATAGAATGGGAAACTGATCGTATGAATTGAACCGGATAAAGCACTTCGCTGGCTTGAAAAGTCATCCAGCTTGCCAACGAAAATAGCTTTCGTTTCACTGTGTTCTAAAATATAACGGATGGAGCTGGCGGAAAAGGTTGGATAGATCGGAACGGACACATGGCCGGCCATCCAGATGGCCAGATCAGCCATAATCCAATGCGCACAGTTCTTTGAAAGAATCGCAATGTTACTTTGCGGGGGAAGTTGTAATGATTTGATTCCGGCCGCTATTCTCCTGATCCCCTGGCCAGCAGTTTTATACGAATAAACATGCCATTGACCATTAATGGGTTGTCGCAGGAAAGGTGAGTCAGGCGTGGAAGACTCCCAGTGGTAAAAAGCTTCCAGGGGTGTAGTAGGCATTGCACAAAGTAGTAATTCATAACCTATCAGTAAAAAAAATCATGTGTTATTATTTTGAGCACTACTGCGGATATTAGGTCTACTTTTCCAATTTTGCAGGCATGAGTAATTCCAAAAAGCTTTTCCTGCTCGATGCATATGCGCTGATCTACCGGGCTCATTTTGCCTTTACAAAAACGCCTCGTATCAATTCGCGCGGGATAAATACATCTGTTCCGTTTGGATTCACCAACACGTTAATGGAAGTATTGCAAAAACAAAAACCAACTCACATTGGAATTGCCTTTGACACTACGGCTAAAACTTTCCGTGATGAAATTTTTAAAGAGTACAAAGCTACCCGGCAGGAAACTCCGGAAGATATTCGCTATGGAATTCCAAAAGTAAAAGACATCATACGCGGCTTTAATATTCCCATACTCGAAATGGATGGCTATGAAGCGGATGATATTATAGGAACACTTGCCACACAAGCGGCTTCACAAGGCTTTGATGTCTTCATGATGACACCCGATAAGGATTTTGGTCAACTCGTAAAGGACAATGTCAAATTGTATAAACCGGCATACATGGGGAATGCCGTTGATATTCTCGGACCTAAAGAAGTTTGTGAGAAGTGGGACATTGATAATGTATCACAGGTTATTGATATGCTGGGACTACAAGGCGACAGTTCTGATAACATCCCGGGGATCCCAGGCTTTGGTCCGAAAACAGCCGCAGCACTGTTGAAGCAATATGGCAGTATTGAAAATATTATTGCCAACGCTGAAAATTTGAAAGGCAAACAAAAAGAATCTGTCATTCAGTATGGTGAACAAGCTCTGCTTTCAAAGAAGCTGGCTACGATCATTACAGACGTACCTGTACAGTTTGATGAATCTGAATTGGCCTATAAAGGTCCGGATAAAGAAAAGCTCAAACCTATTTTTGATGAACTGGAATTCAAAACCATTGCAGCCCGTGCCTTTGGTGATGTTGCTGCTCCGGCAGCAGCGATAGCATCACGCCCGCAGAATTCACAATTGTCGATGTTCGGTCAGCCATCTGAACAGACCGCAGAAATAGTTTCAGCAGAACGCAAGACAATGTCAGCTTCTGCTCAATATCAATCCATTGAAACACCGGAGCAACGGAAACTACTGGCCGAAAAACTTAAAGATCAACCTGTATTTGCTGTTGATTCGATCACCGATGACGAAAGTAATTTTGACTATCACCTCAAAGCAATTTCTTTCAGTTACCGTGAAGGTGAAGCTTTTTTTGTACCGGTAGGAAAACCAGAGCAGGCAGCCGAGGCGATCCGTGATTTAGCCGTACCGCTTCAGGATGAGAAGATCCTGAAGATAGGTCATAATATAAAGGCCAGTGTTCTTGTGCTTAGGAAGTTTGGTATCGACTTAAGGGGGCAGCTATTTGATAGTATGCTTGCCCACTACCTCATTGAACCGGAGGCGGCACATGACCTTCCCATACTTTGCTCGCAATACCTGAACTACACATTACTGCCTGATGATCATACAGACCTGCGTGAACGCATGGGCGAAAGAGCTGATCAGTTATTTCAGCTTCATGCAAAACTCAGGATGGAACTTGAGTCGCGAAGACATACCAAGTTGATGAACGAAACCGAAATGCCGCTGGTACAGGTACTGGGGAACATGGAATTTGAAGGGGTCAAGGTAGACGTAGCCACCTTGTCTAAATTATCGGAAGAACTCCGATCAGAAACCGAAAAAGTACAGCAGGATGTATTCAGGTTGGCAGGAACGGAGTTTAATATCGGTTCGCCAAAACAACTCGGTGAAGTTTTATTTGAAAAGATGAAGCTCATAGAGAAGCCAAAAAAAACCAAAACAGGTCAGTATGCAACGGGTGAAGACATTCTTTTAGGACTGGCCCCCAAGCATGAGATCGCACAAAAGATTCTCGACTATCGCGAGTATGAAAAATTAAGGTCAACGTATGTAGACGCTTTGCCTAAGATGATCAGCAAGTCGGATGGAAGAATTCACACAGACTATCGTCAGGCTGTAGCCGCTACGGGTAGATTGAGCTCAAACAATCCCAATCTTCAGAACATTCCGATCCGGACAGCAAAAGGCCGACAGATCAGAAAGGCATTTGTTTCGCGTAATGATGAGTACCAATTCATGTCTGCTGATTATTCACAGATTGAGCTAAGAATTGCGGCTTCCTTCGCAAAAGATCAGATTATGATCGAAGCGTTCCGGAACAAACGTGATATTCATACCACCACGGCAGCCAAAGTATTCAAGGTGGCCCTGGAACAAGTAACACCAGACATGAGACGTAAAGCCAAGGAAGTAAATTTTGGAATTCTCTATGGGAGTACAGCTTTCGGGTTATCTCAAAACCTGGGGATCTCGCGTACCGAGGCAGCGGAAATTATAGAATCATACTTTACAGAGTTCCCTGCCATAAAACGCTATATGGATGACTCCATCAATATGGCGCGTGAAAAAGAATTTGTCGAAACTATTTTAGGCAGGCGTAGGTACCTGCGTGATATCAATTCAAGAAACATTACTACACGAGGCTTTGCTGAACGCAACGCGATCAATGCACCTATCCAGGGGAGTGCGGCCGATATAATTAAAATAGCCATGGTGAACATTCACCGCTGGTTGCAAAAAGAAAAACTGAAGTCACGCATGATCATGCAGGTACACGATGAACTGGTTTTCGATCTGCATAAGGATGAAACCGAGCTGGTTAAGCAACAGGTGATATTTCTGATGAAGCATGCTGTTCACCTGGATGTACCTATGGAGGTTGAGGTGGGTATAGCGGGTAACTGGCTGGATGCGCATTAAAATTTTATAAACCAATACACTGATATTCAGGCGATAGGTGATTAAATTGCGTAAACTTTCAATAAGTATTGAAAGTTTAGAAACAATAACTACATTTGACCCGTATGAAATACACAGAGGCAAAAGAGAAACTGATCCAGGCCTGGGGAAACCTGGGGTATAGCTGGGGCCTGAATAAAACAATGGCACAGATCCATGCACTGTTGATGATTTCACCAAAGCCATTATCCACGGAAGAGATTATGGAAGATTTGAATATTTCGAGGGGTAATGCCAATATGAATATCCGTGCGTTACTCGACTGGGGGATAATCTCCAGGATATCCGTTCCCGGAGAGCGCAAGGAATATTTTAAATCTGAAAAAGACATCTGGACGTTAGCCCGACAGGTAGTTCGTGAAAGACGTAAACGCGAACTGGAACCCATTATAAAAGTTCTGAAAGAAGTGAACGAAGTAAGTGCGGATGGAAGTGAGGAAACCAAAGAATTAAAAAAGACCGTGAAGGACCTGAAGAATTTTGCCGAGAAATCAGATAACCTGCTGGAAACGTTTATCAAAGCGGAAGAAAGCTGGTTCTGGAATGCCATGTTGAAGCTGTTGAAATAGCTATATTTTTTTACTCCTAACTTTCAATATTTACTGAAAATACGATAAATATGAAAATCACAGATTTCTTTGTCCAGACGGTTGTTTTAGCGTCAACGCTGGTCATTCTTTTACTTGGTTTAATAGATCACCATGTTCTTGGGTATGCCCTGTTGACACAGTTTGTGATTGGATTCTGGCAATACGTTGGTGGTATTGCCTGGTTGATTGCTTATCGTCAGGTAAGATCACGACAGATTCACATGATTGCAGCCACGCTTTACCTTATCATTCTCTTCGTGGGTATGCAATATCCTGTGCAGACGATACCCGGAAAGGATTTATTACTGGGTATATTCCTCTTCATCCCTCCCTGGGTTCTCGCATTATACTACTATGCAATAACCTGGAAATCTGTATTCCCAAAGACTGGTAAGCAAAGCAAATTTCTACCACACATCAGTTTTTAAATCACATCATTTTAAAACATACTACTATGAACTACACTGTCTTAACCTACAGCATTTACCTTCCGGTAACCATTTTACTTACCATTTGGGTAGCGAGAACTTTATTCACCAATGGTCGCATATTTCTCTTCGAAATTTTTCACCAGGATAACATTCTAGCCGATAGTGTGAATAAACTTTTGCTGGTCGGATTCTACCTGATCAATATCGGCTATGCCGTCTATACCTTAAAAATCATCAGCGCCATTGATAGTACGCAAGCCGTAATTGAAATTCTCAGCCAGAAAGTTGGATGGATTATCCTGGTGTTGGGTGCAATGCACTTTTTCAATCTTTTCATTCTGTTCAGCCTGAGAAGAAAAGCACAGCACACGAACAGAACAGCAATGGGCCAATAGCCTTTGAACTGCCGGGTACTTTAAACTAATACTATGAAAACATTACGGGAGCATACAATAATTTATGATGATGAGTGCCCTATGTGTAATCTTTATACAGGTACGTTCATCAAAACAGGAATGCTGGATGAAAACGGGAGAGTAGCTTTCAGCAGAATGCCAGTGGATATCCGCAACCAGGTTGATCACCAAAGAGCTTGTAATGAGATAGCTTTAATAAATCACAAGAGAGGCAAAGTGCTGTACGGTATTGACAGCTTATTTGCAGTGCTTGGCAATCGGTATCATTTGTTACGACCATTGTTTTCTTCACGTATTTTCCGATGGCTTGCCGAAAAACTGTATTCATTTATCTCCTTCAACAGGAAAGTAATTGCACCCGGAAAAGTTTTTGAAGCAGTAAACAGTTGTACACCAGACTATAACATAAGCTGGCGCCTGGCTTACATCTTTTTTGCGTGGATAGTTACTTCAATTGTACTAACCAAATATGCCACGCTCTTAACCAATTTTTTGCCCGCAGGAAATTTCGGACGAGAGTTTTTGATCTGCGGAGGTCAGATTGTGTTTCAATCGTTCACGGTGTTCTTCCTTAAACCTGAACGATTATTACACTACATCGGAAACATGATGACGATTTCACTGGCGGGCTCATTTTTACTTACCCCTGCTTTGATTGTGGCTCATTACGGGCTTATTCATCATGAACTATTTTATCTCTTCTGGTTCATGGGAGTAGTTGGATTAATGTTTATCGAACATCTCAGAAGGGTGGCATACCTCGATATTCATTGGTCCGCATCATTGAGTTGGATTGTATATCGCTTTATGGTACTTATTATTTTACTCTGGTTATTATGAAATTGATTTTGGCAGGCGGTAGTGGATTTCTGGGAAGTACTTTCATTGATTCATTCAGGACAAGGGCTGAAAAAATAACCGTACTCACCCGCGGAGAAAATTCAACCTCTGGAAACGTACACTATGTTCATTGGGATGGGAGATCACTCGGGCCCTGGACAAGCTCTTTAGAAGGAGCTGATGTCCTTATTAATCTCACGGGTAAAAATGTGAATTGTCGCTATACCGGGAACAACCGGACAGAAATACTGAAATCACGACTTGATTCAACCCGCGTTTTAGGTAAGGCGATGGAAAGAACCCAACATGCTCCACCACTTTGGATTCAATGTTCCTCTGCTACGATTTACAGAGACAGCACTGACAAACTGATGGACGAGAAAACAGGAGAATGTGGAAACGGATTTTCGGAACAGGTCTGCCTGCAATGGGAAGGAATGTTTAACAGGCAATTGCTTTCAGCTACCCGTAAAGTTGTTCTGCGTATTGGAATTGTATTGGATAGTTCCGGTAGTGCCTTGCCCAGGTTTATCAATCTGGCAAAGACTGGCTTGGGAGGACGTCAGGGCAACGGGCAACAATATATGAGCTGGATTCATAAAAAAGATGTGTTAAAAATTGTTGATTGGTTAATAACGAATCCTGAGCAGAGTGGGGTATTCAACGTTGTAGCACCGCAACCTTTGACCAACATCAAATTTATGCAAACGTTGAGAGAGGCGTTGAAAATACCTTTTGCCTTGCCAATGCCTTCGTGGCTTCTGTCTGTTGGATCTTGGATAATCGGAACTGAACCTGAATTGATTTTAAAAAGTAGAAAAGTTTATCCGCAAAGATTATTAGATAAAGGATTTGTTTTCGAATTTCCTGACTTGAAATCTGCATTGGTAGATCTATGTCAGCCCGAAGCGAGGAAAAGTTAAAGCAGTATTTTATAGCGTTGATTCCGCCACCTCCTGTCTATGATGATGCGTTGCGGTTGAAGAACTATTTCCGTGATCAATACAACAGCAAAGCCTCGCTGAACTCTCCACCTCACATTACCATGCATATGCCCTTCCGTTGGAAGGAAGCCAAAGAAAATGATCTGATCGAATCCCTTAGAGGCTTTTCGCTGGGCAGATCCAGCTTCAAACTGCAGCTATTGAATTTTGGCGCTTTTGCACCTCGGGTTATTTTTATCGATGTCACTCCGCATGAAGAGTTGGCGCGATTAAGCAAAGAATTACATCGCTTTTGCAAACGTGATTTAAATCTGTTCAACGCAGCATATAAGGATCAGGCTTTTCACCCACACCTTACACTGGCGTTCCGCGATCTGAAGAAGCCCATGTTTTTAAAGGCATGGGAAGAATTTCAGGAAAGGAAATTTTCAGCTTCGTTCACGGTGGACAAACTCGTTTTATTGAAACACAATGGTAAAGTATGGGATGTTTTCCGCCAGTTCGATTTCAATCTTTCGACCTCACACGAAGATGAGGCTACGAGCTCTTTAGAAATGCATATGTAGTTACTTCTCGCAAAAAGATCCCTTTGCTATCCAGAGTTTTCTGAAGGTAACATTCAGCAATCCTTCCTGAACACCCGGGTCCGATTCTATGACTTCCTTTTGAAGATCGCCCTGCATTATTAAAATGCCACCGTCATGTTCACCAAAGATTCCTTCCGTTATTACATTACCGGTTGTTGAAAGATTTTTCAGGAATTCATTGTGTTTATTGATGATCTCCGGAAAAGTATTCGCAGTAAATTTTTCAACGATACCATCAAACCGGATAAAATGGTATGTCACCATTTCATACTTTTCACCAACCGGACAAATAGAACCTACTCTCGGTTTATATGGAAAGAGCTCTATGTTCCATCGCTTTGCCTGAATACCTGGATCGGTACTGAGCCATTCATTAGCTTCATCAGGCGAAGTAGTATTCAGAATAAAAATTCCACCGCCACCATCAAATGGTCCTGCAGCGAGCAGCTTTCCTTCTTTAGCCAGCCGCTCAATATTGGCCATATGACCCTGCATGAGTTTATCTACTTGTTCTTTCGGCAATGGCTCAGCGTCAGGCTTTTTATTCAGAAAGACAAAGGTGTAAGTCTTGTCCTGACCGAACGCAACAACACATACCCCGAAAAAGAATAGCAAGAACACGTACTTCATAAGCCGTTAGATTTTGATAAGAAAAGTACTAAGAATTAAGTAGAGGATGATACAGCCTTCATCAAATTCTCCTTAACGGGAATTATTTGATACCGAAGCAGCGGGTTGTTGCTGCTTGCCTTTCTTCCCGATAAGCAGTACCCCAACCAATATCAATGCAGTTCCCGCCAGCTGCATTGCTGCGATTGGCTCTTCCAGTAAAAAGTAAGCCTGAAGGATTGTAGACACTGGCCCGATGCTCCCAACAATAGCAGCATTGTCTGACCCCACACGCTTGATTCCTTCTGAAATCAGATACGTTGGAATTACGGTAGCAATGATGGCCATGGTAAAGCTGTACAAATACACGTCAAATGAAAAACTCAGTAACGATACGTCACTAACAACAAAGAAGTGGATCAGGACACCTGTAGCGGCAAAGCTCATGGCATAGCTGTTGAATTTAGCCGGGCCAATGCCGGGTATCAACCGGCCGCTACCAACGATGTAGATAGCATAGGTTATGGCACAAAGAAATATCAGCATGGAGCCGAATAAGAAATTCGGATTATCGTGACTGGTGAAACTTACTTCACTCTGAAAGGCCAGCAACAGACCTGCATAGGTAATAACCAGTGCGATCCATTGATAGGGTACAATTTTTTGTTTGTATACCAATGATGACATCAGCACTACCAGCGTAGGATAAATGAAAAGTATAAGCCGTTCCATTCCGGCAGATATATATTGTAACCCAAGGAAGTCGAGTAAGCTGCTGAGGTAGTAACCAAACAACCCGATAACCGCTACACTAACCCACTGTTTGCGTGTGAATTTCACATTAGAACTTTTGCCTGAAGTGATTACAGCCGAAAGAACAAAGAAGGGTAAGGAGAAAAGCATTCGTAAAGCCAGAAGCGATACGGCATCAACTTCGGTTTCACGGTAAGCCAGTTTGACAAATATAGCCTTGGTTGAAAAACAGATAGCTCCGATCAGGCAGAAGATGATACCAATAAAAAAATAGGAAGAAGGTTTTGTGTTTGACATGCGTGACTGCTACAACCCGATGGAGTTATTACATAGAATAAGTTGCTTTTTGCATACGCAGCTCATTGCATAAAGTTGATCAATTAAGTCTGAAATTCTGATGACGCGGAAAAATATTGTAAAAATCTATTCGGATAAACTATACACTAACATTCGTTTTTATTTCTTTGCAGAGTGAAAAAGGTTTTAATTCTTCATCAACACTTCAAAACCCCTCAAAGTGGAGGCGCCATTCGGTCTTATTATCTGGCGAAAGCTCTCGTTGAACAAGGCATTCGTGTTGTTGTAATTACTGCACATAGTGAATCTTCAACGCGTGTCGAAAATGTTGAAGGGATTGAAGTGCACTACCTTCCTGTGGCCTATGACAATCGCTTTGGATTTTCTGAACGAAGCCGTGCTTTTTTAAAATTCATTTCTCAGTCTACCAGGCTGGCAGGTACTATTCCGGATGTTGATGTATGTTATGCCATATCGGTTCCTTTAACTATTGGAATTGCAGCCCTTCGGATAAAGCTTCGCTATAAAGTGCCCTATATTTTTGAAGTGGGAGACTTATGGCCGGATGCCCCCATTCAAATGGGATTTATTAAGAATGTTTTCTTTAAACAATCTCTCTACAGATTAGAGAAAATTATTTACAAAGGTGCCCGCTCCATTGTAGCCCTGTCCCCGATGATTCAATCCACAGTGCAATCCAGGGTTTCCAAAAAACAGGTTCATCTTATTCCTAACATGGCTGATACCGAATTCTTCAAACCTTCGGTTAAGAATCCGGATATCGAAGAAAAGTTTGGTGTTAGAAATAAGTTTGTGATCTCATACATCGGAGCGATCGGTTTAGCAAACCGCCTGGAGTATTTTTTGGAATGTGCCCTGGCTTGTCAGATGGAAGATCTCCCGGTTCATTTTTTATTGTGCGGTGATGGGGCCACATTGGAGGAACTGAAGAAAATACATGGGCAACTGAACCTCCGTAATTTTACATTCATTCCATTTCAGAATCGTGATGGTGTGAGCGAAGTTATGAATGTGACGGATGCCACATTTATTTGCTACAAGCCCATACCTATTCTGGAAACAGGTTCACCAAACAAGTACTTTGATGGATTAGCCGCTGGAAAACTTATCATCATCAACTTCAAAGGATGGATCAAAGATGAAATTGAACAGCATCAATGTGGATTTTATATTGACCCCATGCAGCCGATTGACCTGGTGGAGAAGATCAAACGCTATTTGGATAAGGATCATTTGCTAAGTGCACAGCAGGCAAGCCGCTCATTGGCCGAATCCTTGTATTCCAGAAAAAAGTTATCCGAAAGATTTGTGTCTCTTTTCAAATGATCACGACAAGATCTTCTCGCTGATCTTCCCGCTCTTTTTATTTTTTAAAATAACCTTCTTTGCACCGTAGTGAGTTACTTCTTCTTTTACAAGGTAATGCTCTGCATCGTATTCAACCAGGTGACTATCTTTCGTAACTCCTGTTTTTCCGCGCCATACATCAAGCTGTACAGGTTCCCATTGCTTACTTTTTGCTGATTTATAAGCTGCATCCAGAATGGCATTTACCACATAACCATCATAGAACGTTTCCTTGGGCTGTTTGCCTTTTTCCATGGAGTCAAACATGTCCATGAACATATGATTGTAACCTAACTCATTCAATTCATCTCCCACAGGGAACAACCAACCGGTGTTACTTTCGGCTTTCTCGGCAACATAATCTGCTCCTTTGCCTGTGGTAAACATATCAAACCCTGTGCGCAGAAAACTATTTATCCAGATGGTACCTTCAGAACCCATCACTTCGTCCCGCAGGTCAAGTCCTCCCCTGAATGTCCAGCTTACTTCAAACTGACCAATAGCACCATTTTCATATTTAACTAATCCGATGGCATGATCTTCCGCATCGATAGGCTTTACCTGTGTATCAGCCCAGCACATTACCTCCACCGGCTTAATATCTTTTCCGATATAACTCCGGGTAATTTCCACACAATGACAACCGAGGTCAAGAATGCAACCACCACCCGCTTGTTCAATATCCCAGAACCAGTCACTGTGCGGACCCGGATGGGTTTCTCTTGATTTAGCCCAGAGAATTCTTCCCAGGGCTCCGTTCTTAACACTTTCAAAAGCTTTGATGAATTTTGGTGTGTACACCAGGTCTTCCAGATAACCGTTGAACACGCCAGCTTTTTCTACAGCTTCCAGCATGCGCCTGGCTTCCTGTGCATTCCGGCCGAGAGGTTTTGTTGTGATCACCGCCTTTTTGTGTTTACAGCAGAGCATTACAGCTTCCTCATGCAGGTTGTTGGGAAGTGAAATACAAACTACATCTACCTCCGGACGATTAATGGCATCTTCCATTACGGTTGTTGAGAAAGCTACCTTATAGTCCATTGCGAATTTTTTAGCACTTTCTTCCCTGCGGGAATAAATTGTTACGATTTTGTCCTTGCTGCGATAGCCTTGAAGAGAGTCTGCATAAAATCTTCCGATAAATCCGGAACCAAGCATGGCAATATTCATAGTGG
This sequence comes from Ohtaekwangia sp., assembly GCA_036503775.1. Lineage (GTDB taxonomy): Bacteria > Bacteroidota > Bacteroidia > Cytophagales > Cyclobacteriaceae > Ohtaekwangia. Next base: position 31,563 of record DASXWH010000021.1, on the reverse strand, counting down.
TAGTTTTTAGACTTGTAAACAGTTATGTGTTTTGTGATGATATTTTGTTGTCACGAAAGAAGAACATGAAAAGCAGCAAGACAACAAATGCAATACCGGCAGGCACCATCCATACATTGGTCCAGTTGGTAACAGGCGGATCACCTACAGAATACAGATCCTTTACTTTCCCTGATACAATCGAACCGATGAACATACCTACACCATAGGTAGCCAGGGAAATCAATCCCTGTGCCTGTGATTTAATCTTATCTCCTGCTTTTTGATCCGTATAAATCTGTCCGGTTACAAAAAAGAAATCATAGCAAACTCCGTGAAGCAGTATAGCAGCATATAGCATCCACGCTGACGTATCTGCTGTTCCATAACCGAAAAACAAAAAGCGAATGATCCAGGCGACTAATCCAATGATCAGAATTTTTTTCACGCCATACTTCCGGAAAGCAAATGGCAACAGCAACATAAAGATTACTTCAGATGCCTGGCCCAGGGACATTTTGTTTTCGATGTTAAATCCTCCCGGATCAGCAGTTGGAAATGCTGTTTTATACGCATCGGTTAACGATGGATTAGCCCAAGCATAATAAAAAGAGAGCGGGATACAGATTAGTATTGAGGAAAGGAAAAATATGCTGAATGATCTGTCTTTAAACAGTACAAAAGCATCTCTGCCAATGATCTGTCCAAAACTAACCGGACCAGACGCGGAAGGAGGTGTGTGGGGCAGGAAGAATGCAAGGACACCTAATACAGCAGAAGCAATCATCGAGATTTGAAAGATGGTGACCTTATCTCCTACTGCCATGAATCCAATAATGTTCACCACCACGATCCAGGCAACCGTTCCGAATACGCGAATGGCCGGGAATTCCTTTTCGGGGTTTGACATCTGCTGCATGGCTATTGAGCTGGTAAGCGCAATGGTAGGTGTGAACGTAAAGCAATACAGCAGCATGATCCAGAAGAAAGTATCGGGATCTTGTGTGTTTATCAGTAAAAACAATAAGCCAGCTCCTGCAAGATTGAGAATACCTAAAACTTTTTGCGCGGCAAAGTATCGGTCAGCCAGCATACCCACAAAAAAAGGCGCAGCGATCATCGCGATGGAAAATGCAGCATAGGCGTTCCCTACCTGATCACCCGTAGCGTGCAATTGATCCGTGAGGTATTTGCTCATTTGCCCATACCACGCTCCCCATACAAAGAACTGGAGAAACATCATGAGCGATAGTTGGGCACGAGTCAGGAAATTCATAGGCTGATGATAGAGCATAAGAAATATACAGGGATGCTTTCGTTGAATGAAAACCTCCTGTATAAATTTTTTGATGTGCCTTTCACACACCAGACATAAATTCTGTCTAATCAGGATTGACGCTCAATCAACGCTTCTGTGTAGCTTTTTAGCAGTGCTTTCCGCTTAGGGGAAATGGCCAGTTGATCGAGTTGATTGAATCCCTTTTTAAAAAAAGTATTCAATTTCTTTTCCGTGAGGGATGGGATGTTCAGTGTGTTATAAATTTCCTTTACGGCTTCAACCTTAGCTTTCTTGTTGAATTTTTTAATGGTAAGCCAGGTATTCAATTCTGATTTCTGATTTCCTTTACCCTTTTCCAGCGCTTTGATAAGGAGAAATGTTTTCTTGTTGGCGATAATATCACCGCCTACTTGCTTGCCGAATTTCTTCGGATCAGCATAAGCATCAAGAAGATCGTCTTTTAATTGAAACCCGATGCCAATGTTTGTACCAAATTCATACAACGCCTTTCGGTCGGCTTCAGGCGCACCTGCAAGAATTGCCCCCAGCTCAAGACTAAAACCTAACAGCACAGCTGTTTTCAGTTTGATCATGTTGATGTATTGAGCCTCTGTTACACCATGCATCCTTTCAAACTCCATATCCCACTGCTGGCCTTCGCACACTTCTGCAGCAGTCTTATTAAAAGCCTTCAGAACCTGTTTCAGCTTTTCTGACTCCAGACCAACGAACAGATCATAGACCTTTACGAGCATCACGTCTCCGGACAGTATAGCGGTATTCGTATTCCATTTTTCATGAACGGTGGCTTTACCTCTTCGTAAGGGAGCATTGTCCATGATATCGTCATGCATCAGTGTGAAATTGTGAAAGGCTTCTACGGCTATGGCATAAGGAAGAATATTCTTCACATCCCTTTTATACAACGTGTATGACAACAAGGTGAGCATGGGCCTCAGGCGTTTACCACCCAGTCCCATTAAATACCGGATCGGGGCGTAGAGTGATTCGGGTTGTTTGCCGTATTTGTTTTTGGTGATTTCTTTTTCCAGTAACGCCTGGAGCGACTTGAGTTCCTGCATACGTTTATTCACGACTATCTTGAAAAATCAAGATCGTTATACTCTTCTTCTTTTTTCTTTTTATCAGCCATGTCAGCAAAGACAAGATCGATTAACCGTTTGTCGATATCGGTTTTCTTTACTTTTACTTTGATCCTGTCACCCAGCGTATATATTTTCTTTGTTTTTCTTCCGATGATCCGGTAGTTGCGTTCATCAAATTCATAGAAGTCGTCTGTCAGGTCAGCCAAACGGATCATGCCTTCACACTTGGTCTCGATGATCTCGACATAGATTCCCCATTCTGTAACACCGGAGATAAGTCCTTCATAAACTTTCTTCTCGGCATACGTCATAAATTCAACCTGCTTGTACTTAATAGAGGCGCGTTCCGCATCGGCAGCTCTTTTTTCACGCTCAGAAGCATGAACACATTTCTCTTCGTATTCTTCTGTACTAACGGGTTTGCCATTGTCCAGGTAATGTTGGAGTAACCGATGCACCATCATATCCGGATACCTTCGTATAGGTGATGTGAAGTGTGAATAATGTGCGAAGGCCAATCCAAAGTGCCCTTTAACTTCAGTGGAATACTTGGCTTTGGCCATCGTACGGATGGCAAGCTGTTCAAGGATGTTTTGTTCAGGCTTGCCTTCAATTTCTTCCATTAATTTATTCAACGACCGGCTGATGGATTGCTCTTCTACATTCACTTTATGGCCGAATTGCTTGGCGAAAACGGAGAAGTCTTTCACTTTATCCGGATCGGGAGAATCGTGAATACGGTAGACGAAAGTATTTTTTTCTTTGCCTTTCCGTAATTCATATACATACGTAGCTACCCGTTTGTTGGCGAGAAGCATGAATTCTTCAATAAGCTTGTGAGCATCTTTGCGGATCTTTGGTATAACTTCGAGGGGCTTACCTTTTTCGTCCAGTTTGAATTTTACTTCTGTTGTTTCAAAGTTTACTGCGCCCTGATTGAATCGTTCCTTTCTCAGCTTCTTGGCGATGCTGTTCAGGATCGTCAGCTCTTCAGCCAGAGTTCCTTTTTTATTCTCCAGGATGGTCTGTGCATCTTCATAGCTAAAGCGCATATCCGAGTGAATGACTGTGCGACCAAACCATTCTTTTTTAATTCTACCCTGATCGTCCATTTCAAACACGGCTGCAAAAGTAAGCTTATCTTCTTTCGGACGGAGTGAGCATAATTCATTAGAGAGTCTTTCCGGCAACATCGGTATTGTACGATCTACCAGATAAACAGACGTAGCCCTGTCAAAGGCCTCCTGATCTAATGCACTGTTCTGTTTTACATAATGTGTTACATCGGCAATGTGAACACCGATCTCAAACAGTCCGTTTTCAAGTTTGCGGAAAGAGAGGGCATCATCAAAATCTTTGGCATCGACCGGATCGATTGTGAAGGTGGTAACCTTCCTGAAGTCCCATCGTTTTTTCACTTCTTCATCTGTAATGCCTTCTTCGATTTTCTTTGCATCCTTTTCAATCCGTTCCGGGAACCGGAAGGGCAGATCAAATTCAGCCATGATAGAATGTATCTCAGCCTCATTTTCCCCGGCTTTACCCAGCACCTCTACTACTTTAGCTTCTGGCTTGCGATCTTCTTCACCCCAGGACGTAACCTCAACGATTACCTTGTCTCCGGTTTTGGCTTCTTTGATATTTTCGAGATAGACGAAGAAATCCTGATGCATTTTCCGGTAGTCAGGGACTACAAAGGCAAAGTTTTTGGATACTTCAATCTTTCCCACGTACCGGGTACGGTTACGTTTGAGGATCTCTGTCACCTTGCCTTCAGCATGTTCACCGTGACGCGTTGGCAGAATCACCAGCTTAACGGTATCGCCATCAACGGCCGTGGCCAGGTCACGTGATTTGATAAAGATGTCGTCTTTATCTGCACCTATTCGTATGTATGCAAAGCGTGAGCTTACATGATCTACAATACCGGTCAGCTCTTCGCGCTTCCGGTTACTGATGTAGCTGCTGTTGTTTAATTGTTTGATTTTTCCGTCTTCTTCGAGGATATCAATCAGAAGCCCTGCCTTTTTGATGTCGTCTTTTTTCTTAAGACCTAGTTTTCTTACCAGTTGTTTGAGGCTATATGACTTGCCGGGACTTTCATTCAGAATGCTGAGGATGTTTTCACGCAGGCCGGTTAACTGGCCCTTATCTTTTTTAGATGATTTGTCTTTTCTTTTTTTACTCATGAAATGTAATGGCCATTATTCTATTTCGTATAGGCCGTAGTTTAATTTATTAATGTATAAAGTTAGCGTATTCTTTAGATACACGCGTACTATTGCTGTTATGGAATGGTTTTCTTTCTAAGGTCAATGGATTTTCTGTTAATTTAGCCGCCAACATTTAAAACCAAAATCAATGGCACAAACCAAACTTGGAGAGACAGTTGTAAATATGAACGGAAATTTACCATCTGTTGGTTCCGCAGCACCAGATTTCTCATTGGCAGGAGTCGATCTTGCCAATAAATCATTAAAGGATTTTTTGGGGACGAACATCGTGATGAATATTTTTCCCAGTGTGGACACACGCGTTTGCGCCATGTCTGTAAGAGAGTTTAACAAACGTGCTGCCAGCCTGAGCGATGTGGTTGTCTTATGCATCTCCAAAGATCTGCCCTTTGCTCAAAAACGGTTTTGCGGAGCTGAAGGAATTGACAAAGTCGTGATGCTTTCGGATTTCCGGGATAAAAGATATGCTTCGGATTATGGCGTTGAAATGGTTGATGGTGGACTGGCAGGGTTATTAGCGCGTTGTATTGTTGTTATAGGAAAGGACGGAAAGGTAAAATATACGGAGCTCGTACCCGTTATCGGTCAGGAACCCAATTATGATGCTGCACTAAGTGCGTTATGACAATTGTGGTATGATCTGTGCAATAAGTTTCACTAAACTATACCAATGAAGGTGTTAACGTTTCCTGTTATGAAGGGATTAATGGTAAAAGGATTTTGTTCCCTGCTGTTGTTGATGGCTATTGTTTCCTGCAAAGCTCCGGAACAGGATGTTGTTCTTCGTAGAATCAAAGATGTGGTTGTTGATGCCACAAGCGAACCAACGTTAAAAGCTCAGGCTGTCCTGTTCAACCCAAACAAACATCATGGCAAACTGAAGCGTATTAAAATGGAAATCTTTGTCAATGAAAAAAAGGCAGGGACGGTTGATCAGAAACTGAACATTACAATTCCTGGCAATGACGAATTTTCTGTTCCTCTGGAGGTGAAGCTGGCCACGAAAGAATTCGGCTTTCTGGATACCTTATTGGGTGTATTTGGCGGAAAGAAATTTGATGTTCATTATGTAGGTTCTATCCGGGTTTCTTATCACGGCTTACCGGTGCGTGTTCCGGTAGATTACAAGGATCAGGTACGAGTCAAATTTTAGGCATGGCTTCGTTCACCTCATGGTTACACAAAATTCTTCCCTATACTGTTGAGCGAAAGCTTCGTATTTACCTTGACAGGTATTGGCGTCAATATAAAGTTGAAGATCTTCCGCCTGCGATCTATTCGGACGCATTAGCTAAAAAGTCAATTTCGTTTTGCACGAATTGTATGAACAGACTTTATCATCTGCGTCATACTGTTGAAAAGAATATCAAAGCAAATCAGGATTACCCCAATGTTGAGTTTGTTCTGATGAATTACAATTCAGGTGATGGGATGCACGAATGGGTACAAAAGCATCTGATGAATTACATAGAATCAGGTATACTGAACTATTACTACACGGGAGATCCTCAGTACTTTCATATGTCGAAGGCAAAGAATCTGGCACATCGCCTGGCTAAGGGTGATATTGTTTGCAATCTCGATGGCGATAATTTCACCGGGATGGACTTTGCTTTTTACATCAACTATATGTTCAATAAATGTGGAGATGAAATTATTCTCCGCTTTAATAAACCTCAATTTTCAGGCACGGAGGGCCGGATCGTCCTGACACGCAAAAATTTTGAAAAGCTGGGTGGTTATGATGAATCTTTTTACCCGGCCGGATATCAGGATTTTGATTTAATAGATCGTGCTAAAGCGATGGGGTTAGCGTTTGAGAATATTGAAATCGAAAATTTTTTACGATATCTCAGTAATACGATACAAGAAAAGTCAACCGGGCTTAGCGCGAAGAAAATAGATTTTCATAACTACCGTGAGTTGAATCGTTTGAAGTCGGTAGAAAACCTCAATGCCGGAAAGCTTATTTCCAATACCGGAACAGAATGGGGGAAAGTAAAAGTCTATAAGAATTTTTCTACTGAACCGTTTTTGTATTGATCTACTTTACGATTTTATCGTAGGATGCACCAATACCTTTGATCAGCGATGAGCTGAATCCCCGGTGTTCCATTTCATTCAATCCCACGATGGTACAACCTTTTGGTGTTGTTACCTTATCAATCTCTTCTTCGGGATGACGGTTTAATTTGAGTAACAGTTCAGCAGCGCCTTTTACTGTTTGGGCAGCGATAAGATTAGCTGTCTTTGCATCAAAACCAATTTCTATTCCGCCCTGCGTTGAGGCTCTTATAAACCGGAGTGCGTAAGCAATGCCGCAAGCCCCCAGCACAGTGGCGGCATCCATAAGTTTTTCGTCAATGTTTATGGAAATGCCTAATTGATCAAACAATTCCGTTACGTAATTCACCTGAGTATTGCTTGCTCCTTTATGACAAAGGCATGTTACCGACTCCTGAATAGCAATGGCTGTATTTGGCATCGCCCGAAAAATAGGAAGACCATGATTTACGATAGCAGAAAGATCATTCAGGAAAACCCCGGTAACTACGCTGATGATGACGTGCCGGGAAGGCTCAAAGTTTTCTTTTAGTCCTTCCAGTACTTCCTTTACATTGTAGGGTTTCAGAGCGACAATAATCACATCGCTGTTGCGTATGGCTTCTTTGTTATCACTCGTAGTGTGAACGCCAACTGATTTTAATGACTGGAGGACTTCAACATTTCTACGGGTGACAGTGATCTGTTGGGGCGTGACAAATTTACTTTTCATCAATCCTTCAGCTATAGCAGTACCTAAGTTTCCTCCGCCAATAATGGCAATCTTTGAGTTCTTCATGATCTATGCAGTTATAATCAATGTGAATAACATTGATGCAAGGTGAAAATTAAAACACTTTCACCGACTAACCTTCTGGTGATGATAAAATTTTAAGAAGTTATAATAGACTGCGGGCTTACTTCTGTTAGTCAGTCTTTAGTTTGTAGCAGAGAATACAAAATTGAGTTGTGTGTAATAGACTGTTGTCAATCCTTCAAAGCCTGAATCGGTTCCGACAATAAGCCAGAGCTCGCCTTTGCTGTTGGTCTGAGCATAAAAAAGAGCATTCATATTCATGTTACTCCGTGTGATGAGTTCATACTCTGTAGTGTTTGGAGATACTGCGATGTTGCCCAAGGTAATAACATCTTCACCGCTTTCTAACTGATTACCCTTATCGATATTAAGCACATACTGATCCTGTTCAACCACCTTTTTGGGTTCCATGGTGGATGCCCCAGCCTTTACATACACGCTTTCGCCCGGTGCACCTCCAACGCCAATGGCACCGGTCGGAGCATTAGATGCTAATTCAATCTGGAACACAATAGTAAAGAGTTTGTTGGGTGGTAATCCGGTGACTTTCTTTTTCATAAACATGAAAAGATCATCACTGTAATTGTAGCCTGACATCATGATACCCTTTCGGCCTGAGAGGTTCCCCGGAAGTGAAGTATGGGCAAACTGCAACTCGTAACTGGCTGAATCCTGATCCCCGGATGGGTAATCGGCAAAATCTACTGTCCAGCCATCAAGGCCTTCGTTAAAATCGTAGTAATCAGAATAAATCTCAAGCCCCTGATCATTTGACAAGCCGCATCCAGCACCACAAAAACCCGCTAAAACCACGATTATCGCACGCCACACTTTCATATTCTTGTTTTATACCCCATAGACACCGAAGATAATAGGAAGGTTGTAATTAACCTCAATCAGTAAAGCACGGATCAGAATCATGGAAAGGTTACATTTTCAATAAATGATTCCGATCCAAACTAAAATAAAAGCTCTTTCGTCTTTCAACCTGAACTCTGTTTTGAAATATCTCGTTTGATTCGTGAATGCTTTGATTGCCTATGGATGATTTTACAGAAGATATAGAATTTCCTTTTCGTTCTGTCCTTAACCTCAGACTCCTGGTTGAATACTGGGAAGAAAAAATCCGCCAGCGCGCTATGCCATCGTTTGTGCTTGGCGTACAGGAATACATCGACAGCGCACCAGAACTAAAACAACCTGTTACGGATAGGGCTGTTCTGGAAAAACACTCCACGTTTATCGATTTCTTGATGACAGCTGTTGCTCCTTCAGCCAATTCTGAAACAGAATTGGTAGCTGCCATTGAGCCCTTTCATTTTAAATCCATTTTCAGCACCCGCGGTTTTGCAAAAAACATAGACCTGGTACAACTTGAAAATGTGGCCGCGGCAAATGTTCCCGGAAACCGGCTTTCAACGGGTAAAACCATTAAAGCCAGCCTGCTTATCCTTGAAAAATTCTATGGCCTGGATTATCAGTATGACAAACCTGTATTGATCACTATCCCCCATAAGGATGGAGTTGATAAGGTATATAAGGTTGAGATCAATCATCAGTTTTGTGAAATCATTGCCCGTAATCCGGTGCAGCCTATAGAAAAGAGTGTTCTTAAATTCCTGACCGAAAAGATTTATGACACTGATTTAGTATTGCAATACCTGCGTCCTGAAGACTTTGAGTTTCACGGATTCATGGTATTCAGACTCGTTGATGTTACCGAACAGGAAATGTTATCGGCCATTAAATATGATCTGCTTGAGCGCGATGCTGTAACACTGAAAAGTAATTCTCAGAAAATCCAACGCAAGCTTCGCTCTATTTTCCGGATACCTAACCTTAAACTGGGGCTTGCCTATTTTGATCCGAACGACAACCTTATTGTTAACAGTGGACTCGATTCATGGGATAGTTACTATAGTCAGGCATCTGAAAAGTGTAATGTATACCAGGGCTCAGTGTATGAAAGAGCCTGGTTGGAGAAGCGTTATATAACCATCGAGAATTTAGAAGAGTATCCGTTGCGGTCAGCTGTGGAAGACACGCTGATCAAACTGGGAGTGAAGAGTCTTTTACTGGCTCCGCTGATTGATAACAATGAAACCATCGGTCTTATTGAGCTTGCTTCCAGCGAAGTAGGAAAGCTGAATTCACTCAGTGCACATAAAGTAGAAGGCGCGCTGCCCATGTTTACTGCGGCCGTAAAGCGTGCCCGCGAGGAAATGAGTACTCAGGTTCGGGCCATTATCCAGGAAGAATGCACCGCCATACACCCAACGGTTCAATGGCGCTTTTTCGAAGCAGGTCTTGAATTACTTAACAAGCGAAGAAACGAGGTGAAGGATGCCGTAATGGAAGAGATTGTTTTCAAGGAAGTATATCCTTTGTTTGGGCTGGCCGATATCCGGAACTCATCAACTGAACGCAATACGGCTATTCAAAAAGATCTGCAGGAGAATTTAAAGCTAACCCAGGATTTATTGACAGGTATCCACCTCAGTAAAAAATTACCCTTGCTTGAAGAGGTAATTTTCAGAACGAATGAGCAATTGCAGAAAATTAATCGCGGGCTTGCTTCTGGCGATGAAAGCAATGTATTGGAATTTCTGAAATCGGAGATCAATCCTTTAGTAGAACATTTTTCGAAAGACAAATCACTGTCACAGCTAATTGAAACATATAAATCCAACCTCGATCCGGTTTTTGGAGTAGTATACCAGAGACGAAGAGCATTTGAAGAAAGCCTGGCCATGATCAATGAAACGATCAGCGCGTTTTTGGATAATTCAGAAGAAGAAGCGCAACGTATGTTCCCGCACTACTTCGAGAAGTATAAAACCGATGGCGTAGAGTACACTCTTTACCTGGGCAGTTCTTTGGTGAAGAACAAAACATTCGATTCATTTTACCTGAAAAACTTCAGGTTGTGGCAGCTTTTGGTCATGGTGGAGATCAGTCGAAAGATAGACGCCATCAAGCCAAAAATGAAAAGCCCGCTTGATATCACGCAATTGATCCTCGTGCACGATCAACCCATATCCATTCGGTTCCGTCAGGATGAAAAACGATTTGATGTTGACGGTGCGTATGATATGCGTTATGAGATTGTTAAAAAACGAATCGATAAGGCCCACATCAAGGGTACAAATGAAAGACTGACACAGCCTGGTAAAATCGCTATTGTTTACAACCAGGCTAAAATGGAAGATGAATACAAACGGTACTTCCAATATTTAAAAACCAGGAATCTGATCACCGGTGGAATAGAAGAGCTCGAACTGGAGGAACTTCCGGGGGCAAATGGTCTGCGCGCGTTGCGTATCCAGATCAATACAGGAAACAAACTTCAGGATATTCTCACCCAGGATGATTTGTTAAAGGATATCGAAGAAGGTCTTCGCGTACACTAATCCTGCTATTCTTTAATCACCTTTACCACGTATCGGCCTTTGCTCGTATGAGCGGTGGCCAGGTAAAATCCGGGCGATAATTCCGAGAGTGATACTGACTGGTGTTTGAATGGAATGTCGGGCCTGATTTCCTTGACAATCTTACCATAAGCATCCGTAATACTCACAAACGTGATGACAGCATCGCGTGGTGAGGTAATACTGATGTTGTCAATAACGGGATTTGGGAAGAGTAAAATTTCATTGGCCTGGAATAAAAAATCATAGGTGCTTTCCTCGTGGCAGTTACCTGAATTCACCCGTAAGGTGTAAACACCCGAATGACGGGGTTCAATAATTTGAAGATCGCCTATCAAATTGTGTTCAAAGTACCAACGGTTCCCGTTTGGATAGCTGGAGACAAGTAAATTTCCGTTTTGAGTGATCACAGGTTCACTAAATGCACTCACCGTCCATTCATTATAAAGATCATGACAAACGTTTTGGACCCTGGCGGATACTATATTCATTTCATTTGAAAATAAGGTATGGTCAAGCAAAATCTCATGGCTTGTGGAGCCTGAGAGAAGAATAGATTTTTGCTCTGCACCGTTGAGGAATATCGTACTCCTAACCTCCTGCGAAAGATTTTCAACTTTTATGGAATAAGGACCAGGTTCACAAAAAACGGAATCATGGCGAATGACAAGCTCTTCCGTGGAATTATCCGCTTCAAGGTATAAACTGAACCGATCATGGGCATACGAAGCGGTATCATCTGTTACAGTGAAAATGTAGTTGTCCTCGTTGATCTTATTGAATTCATTTGTTAAGGCATCATGAATTTTAATGCTTGAGGACTTAAATAGACCGAAAGCGTTAAGCGAGAAGCTGTATTCCCCTTTCAATGAAGGCAGGATTGTACCCGATGACGTCAATGGAAATGACAAGTTCAGAGGCAGGAGTGTGCTGCAAGTCAACCGGTTAGTTGCTGCTATGGCAGCAGGGACAGAGTCAATAAGAAAAGCCAGGTTTAATACATCATTGCTTCTTTTCTGAACGTCTTTGTTGTCAAGCCCGGCTACAGCATCGTGACGCAATCGTAAATAGACTTTGTCAGAATAGGTACTGCTGGCGATGGTCAGTTCTATAAAATCTAAATCTGAGTTTGATTTTTTAAAGAATGGTGTTGCCATGTTTGTTTTTGCATCTTCATTTATGATCAATGATGGATTTTCTCCATTGGTCTTTACCCAAAAGGATTGCCCCTTTGCAATTCGTCCATTACCTAAGCTTCCAATATCACCATCCCAATACAAAATTGTTCCTGAACCATTATCGCGAACAGCAATTCCATCAGCAATATTCGTTTTGATCCAACCTGCTTCACTGCTCCAATCAATTGAGGAGGGGTATGGATTTCCAATCAGATTCCATCCGTCATTTATGGCATCTACAGTTTGCGTAAAGGAAGTGTGAAGGTCTATCGCACCCTGATTTACCGGACCACTAACATCCCATATTGTTGGCGCTGCAGCCTGGCGGATAAAGGCGATATAACCCTTACCGACCTCGAGCATATTGTCCTGCGATAATCCAGATGCCGGATAGGGTATCCAACCAGACAATCCGGGTAATGATTCATCGTACCAATAGCAGGAGGGCGATTTAGAATTTATGCCTGCACCCGCAGATGGATTTTCAAAAGTGCCCGTAACCGGAAAATCATCTTGCATAGAAGACACCGAAGCATTTGTTACCGGTGAAGATAAGTAGCGGTAGATACGGCCTTCGCCACTCATGAAGCGCTGTATGGTAACGTCACCAAGAATGGCCGACCCTTCTGGTAGCCTTCCTATGGATGCGTCTTCATTGCCGTCATCAGTAGATGAAAGTAAAGTCAGATTGCCACTCGAGAGTACATCAGTATGTTGAGATTGTATAAGTAACTGCCCGGATAGATTTGTCATACTTTCCAGCGTCACCGATGATTCTGGTAATTTGTTTATCGTGATGTGCTTTAACGTATCACCCATTAGTTTAATAATCTGATGAGCTGAACCGGAAAGCAGCAAAGTGGTTTCATTGGATCTAAGCGATCCTTCATCATCTACAATTAAGTCACCCTGAAGGCTAATTGTTTCGGGAAGTGTTAACTCGCCTTTCGCAACCTGGATACCGCTTTGCCCGATGGAAGAACTTTTTATTTCAACACCTTTAGAATTGTTGATCTGAAAGGTGATTTCAGATGAAACCGATCCGCTGCAGCTGATGGATTGAAGTTCTTCTCCATTACATTCAATGAAACCGCGTCCCGGATTTAATACCGCCAAAGTTCCTGTCTGGAGATCAAAGTTTTTTCTGAACCTCAACGTGCCGGTTCCACCACCACTGGAAGCAAAGCGCAATATCCCGGGTGTATTGATCAATACATTTCCGTCTACATTCACCTGACAGGTTCCCTGCGTGGTAAGATAGCTTGAAGGCGTGGCCGTTGACCGGTATTCAAAATTACCACCAATGTTAATGATGGTATTGGCTTCACGGCTGAACCATACTTCTGAATTTCCGTCAATACTAAAATTACCTCCGATGTTGATCGTATTTAAAGTTGTCCGATCCAGCGTAAGCCTCAATACACCTCCGTTGGTATTACGTATATGAAAATTGCCCTGAATGTTTCTCAGGTTGCCAAGCATCTCTACAAAGGTGGTGGCTTCCTGAGCCGGACAGTTATACTCCACGTTACCAAAAACCTGCGTCCAGCCCGTGGTATTTAGTGACCGACTTGTTCTATACCCACTGATAATCAGGGTTGAGTTCGCATCCCACAACGCAACAGGTGGCTCACCGGCAGTACTGAAATACCGGTGCTCATATACTGCACCATCTTTGAAAAAAGTATTCAATGAAGTTGTTCCTGAAAAGACAGCACCATCAGCACAGGCTATTTTACCCAATACATTCAGAATGCCTCCGGAAGTCAGTTGAAAATCTGGTTCAGGCTTTCCGGAGTCTGATAAGATAATTTCAGCATCTTCTTCTATTGTCAATGAATTCTGAAGGACAATTTCATCAACCGTAAAAACAGTATCAGAAATAATTACAGCATGAGCTATTGTAATAGTTCCGTGATTTGAATCCGGAATTATACCTCCCGACCATGTAGCGGGTGAATTCCAATTACCGGGTTGAACAGTGGAGACCTGGGCGCATACAATTTCAAAACAACATGCCATGCCCACTGCGCCCAGAAATGCAGTAAGGCTTTTCATAAATAAATCGCAGTTAACGTTGCCTCGAAACTACTAAAATCCAGAAACGCATCAACCCCGGATTTCCCCGGTTTACGCTACCCACATCCCAGATTTTTTTTCAGATCGCGGGCTGGCAACCCGCCAAAATCAAAGGGCTTTTCTTCCACCGGTTTGGCTTCTTCATCTGGCTTAGGATCTGGTCTCGGCTTTTTGTTTTCTGTTTTCTTTTTCGACTTTCCCATAGTTGTAAAGGTCGTTCCTTCAAGCTTCAAACCCAGCCATTTTCAGTTGGATTAATCTCCTTAAATCATTGCACAGCAGATGGAGCACGTCTATATTTGCCTTGTTTAAATTGAATCTAAATAAGGCTGGAATGGCAGACCTATCGCGAAATGTGGCTCAGATGAAGCCGGGAGAAGTTGGCATTGTGTCAGGATTTACAGACGAGCACCTTTCGGTTAAGCTTATGGAAATGGGTTGCCTGCCAGGAGCTGCCATACGTTTTAATTTTAAAGCCCCGTTTGGCGATCCGGTGTGTATCAGCGTAGCGGGTTATGAGCTTTCCCTTCGCATTGAAGAAGCGGCTACGATTTCAATTCTTAATTAATGGCCGCATCCTCCAGGACTAAGATTGCTTTAGTGGGCAACCCCAACTCGGGGAAGTCATCGCTATTCAATCACCTCACCGGTCTGAATCAAAAGATCGGGAATTTCCCGGGAGTAACGGTAGATAAAAAATCCGGAGGATGCGCTATGCCTGATGGCTCGGTGGCTGAGATCATAGACTTGCCGGGTATTTATAGCATTTATCCACGGAGTCTTGATGAACGGATTGTCTCAGAAGTTCTCCTTGACCACCATTCAGATAGTACGCCAGACAAAGTAGTAGTAGTAGTAGATGCGACCAATCTGAAGCGAGGGCTGTTGCTGCTTACACAGATCATCGATGTAGGCTTGCCGACCATACTGGTGTTGAACATGATGGATCTGGTGGCAAAAGCAGGTATCAGCTATGATTTTAAAACGCTTTCAAAAAAATTGGGTGTACCTGTTGTGCCGATTAATGCCCGCAATGGTGTTGGATTGGAAGAATTAAAAAAACATCTGGCACAGGATATCTCCGTTCCTGATAAAAATATTTTCAGTATCTGGCCAGATGCCCAGGCACCCGTTAAAGAGTTAAGAACCTTGGTGCAGGTGGATAATGATTATGAGGCATACTTGTTCCTTGAACAACCCCAGTCATTATCGTTTCTGACAAAGGATAAAAAGAAAGTAGTAGACGAGATCAGAGAGCGCTATCAGTTTTTTCCCGGAAAGTTTCAGGGAGCAGAAACGATTCAGCGTTATAGCTTCATTCAGGATTTACTGAACGAAGTAACATTAAAGTCAACTGATCACTCGTGGAAAAAATATTCGAACGAGATGGATAACATCCTTACGCACAAGGTGTGGGGTTATCTGATTTTCTTCGGATTGCTGTTTCTTATTTTCCAGGCGATTTTCGCGTGGGCGACTGTTCCTATGGATTTCATCGATGCACAGTTTGCCAACCTGAGCCAGTACTTGAAGGATACACTACCGGCCGGACCACTGAGCAGCCTGCTTGCTGAAGGTATAATTCCAGGTTTAGGAGGGATTATCATATTTGTTCCGCAGATCGCTATTCTCTTTGCATTTATATCAATTCTAGAAGAGTCGGGTTATATGGCACGCGTGGTTTTTCTCATGGATAAGATCATGCGCAAATTTGGACTGAATGGAAAAAGTGTAGTACCGTTGATGTCAGGTGTAGCATGTGCCATACCCGCTATTATGGCAACCCGAACCATTGACAACTGGAAGGAACGAACCATTACAATTCTGGTAACGCCACTAATAAGTTGCTCAGCACGTCTACCCATCTTCACCATTCTTATCGCACTCATTGTACCGGATCAGAAAGCACTCGGATTCTTCAATCTCCAGGGCCTTGCCCTGATGGCTTTGTACCTGTTGGGTTTTGTTGCTGCTATCGGATCAGCCTGGATTATGAAATTACTCATACAGGTTAAAGAGCGGAGTTACCTGATCATGGAGATGCCGACCTATCGTATTCCCAAGTGGTCAAACGTTGGCTATACTATTGTAGAGAAAACCAAAGCATTTGTATTTGAAGCGGGTAAAGTGATTCTTGCTATTGCTATTATCTTATGGGTCCTGGCAAGTTACGGCCCCGGAGATGCTATGGAAAATGCCCGTGCAGTTGTACTGGAAGAGTCTAAAAATCTTCGTCTAACAGAACAGGGACTTGAAGATCGTGTAGCCGCTTACAAGCTGGAACACTCTTATGCCGGTGTTATCGGTAAATCTATTGAGCCGGTAATTAAACCCCTGGGGTACGATTGGAAAATCGGAATCGCATTGATTACTTCATTTGCCGCACGTGAAGTATTTGTGGGTACCATGGCAACGATATACAGCATCGGCAGTGTAGGTGATGAAGATGATGCCACTATAAAAACACGTATGAAAGAGGAGGTCAATCCTGAAACCGGTGGCCCGCGATTTACTCCGGCCGTTGGCCTCTCGCTTCTGGTATTCTATACGTTTGCCATGCAATGTATGAGCACCATAGCCGTAGTTTACCGTGAAACTAAAGGCTGGAAGTGGCCACTAATCCAGTTAACGTATATGACGGCACTGGCATACCTTTCAGCGTTGATCGTATTTCAAACCCTTTCCTGAACATTTCTTTTATTTCCTTCCTTGTAGCCCGGGAATCGGTATATCCGATCCGATTTGAATTTCTATATTAGAGACTCCAAACCGACCGAATGAATAAGAATTACCACCTGGGCCTGCTTTACCTGGTAAAGCTTCTGGTTGATGCCGATGGTGTTGCTGATGCAAAAGAGCTCGAAGCTATTCGCACGATTAAGCGGAATGAAAAAATTCCGGATGATACGTTCGATGAATTTGAAAAACCATTACACACACTACGGGAACGCGATATCTATGAACGGGGTATAAACCTTATCAACAATTGTACACGGGAAGAAAAACTGAATGCATTTTCTACCCTGTATTGTTTGTCTGAAGTAGATGGTCGCGTTCATGTAAAAGAGATTAAGCTTCTTTTGTACTCGATCAAATCAGCGGGGGTAGAATTTGATGATGTGGTGAATCACGCCAAGACTAAAAAAGATTTTTTAAAGTAACCTGCATGCGTACTTTCTTCATTCTTGCATGTCTCCTTATACTTTTTTCATGCAGCGATAAGAAATCTGTAGTAAACAAATTCAGTGACCCCGTCCATATACGTATTGCTGAATATCAGGATAGACGCTATTCGGACAGCTTGTATCAATATTTCAACAACGAGAAAACAGAATACCGTGTTGACGCGGTTTTGGCTTTTGCCTCCGTTCAGGATACCCTGGCCCTTCGGAAATTGAGTGAGGTACTTCTGCGTGATACAGCCATTGCTGTTCGTAAAGCCGCTGCGTTTTCATTGGGACAACTCCCAGCGAAGGGTAGTGCAGCTGTTTTAGAAAATGCACTGAAAACAGAAAAGGATCCGTCCGTTATTGCAGAGATTCTAGACGCACGGGGAAAGCAGACGTCAACTTTAGTGTATACTAAAACATATTCAGGTTCGCTTGAGGGACTGGCCTGGTCACTGTATCGGGCAGGCCTTCGTGGAATTACTGACAGCACCATTTTTCAAAAAGCGATTGAATTGCTGGCTCCACAAAACAATTTACAAACACGATCAGGAGCCGCGCATTTCCTGGCCAGAACAAAAGGATACGATACATTTCAACAATCGATTATCCGGTATGCTTTTGCAGATTCAAGTGCGGATGTGCGAATGGCCCTTACACTTTCACTGCGAAGGATCACAACAGACTCGTCACTTATGGCTATTAAAAAAATTGCCGGTGGTGATCCGGATTACCGGGTGCGGGTTAGTGCCGTAAGGTCCCTCCAGTCATTCCCGTTTGAAAAGACAAAAGCAGTACTCCTGAAAGCTATTACCGATGAGAATGTAAATGTAGGAGTAATGGCTTCTGAAGTTTTGAAGGCTGTCTCCACAAAGGAGTCCTCAGCTGAAATACAATCCCTTGCACGGAATACAAAAAATGGCCGGATTCAGGCTAACCTTTATGAAGCCGCTCTGCGTGCAGTTGACAATAAGGAACTGGCAGAAGAGATACGTTCGATTTATGAAAAGACTAAAGACCCTTACCACAAAGCTGCATTGCTGACAGCCCTTCAACAATCTGTCATGTCGTATGAATTTGTGCAGGAACAGATCTTCAAAGCAGATACCCCGGTTGTTCGATCGGCCGCGGCCAGTGCGTTAATAGCCATAAACTACCATAAGAATTTTGATTCTTCTCTTAAGCAGAGATTTGCTGAGATTTATCAGAAGGCCATGGAGCTCAATGACCTCGCAGTGATCGGAACGATAGCCGGTGCACTTGGCGATTCAACCCTCAGGTATATTACGATCCTGAAAGATTTTACTTTCCTGTACAGGGCAAAAGAAAAGCTTTCATTACCCCGCGACAATGAAGCCCTGCAACCCGTGGAAGCTGCTATTGCATACCTGGAGGGGAAAAAATCTGCTCCGGTAGTAAATGAATTTAATCATCCTATCGACTGGGCTCTGGTGAAGACTATCCCGAAAGATCAACTTGTCAGGATCAAAACAACGAAAGGTGATATCATCATTCAGCTAAAGGTGGAAGAAGCACCGGGCTCAGTAGCTAATTTTGTAGCGCTTGCTAATCAAAAGTATTTTGATCAGAAATTTTTTCACCGGGTAGTTCCGAATTTTGTTGTCCAGGCTGGCTGCAATCGCGGTGATGGCTGGGGCAGCGAAGATTATTCTATCCGGTCTGAATTCTCAACGCGTAGGTACACCACAGGCAGCGTGGGCATGGCATCTGCAGGAAAAGACACTGAAGGAACACAATGGTTCATAACCCATTCCCCTACTCCTCACCTGGATGGGCGATATACCATTTTTGCAGAAGTTACAGAGGGAATGGATGTGGTTCATCGGATAGAGGTAGGCGATATGATCCTTAGTGTTGAACTATCCGATAGGAATCCATGACTAATCTTTCAACCCTACCACCAGATTCGATATCAATAAACCTGATGCTGAATAAATAATATTGTCTTTAACGACATCTTCAATTGACGATGATAAAGTGTCAGGAAGCAATTTCCCCCAGCCGATAATATTTTTTTCCCAGTGCTGTCGACCCCAGGTGTTATTACCATGGTGAGTGTATATGTAAAGCTCGGGTTTATCAATCGCCACAACAAGTTTTTGCTTAAGAAGGGCGGCAACAAAAACAGAGTCTTCGCCTTTTTGTAAGTCCGCATATTCAAGCGAACCACCTATAACCGATTTCTCACAGACTAATGTAGCCTCCCATGCCTGTCGTTTACCCGAGAGATAACCTTTATGTTCAGCTACATCGTAAAGCAGAGTACGCGACAAAACGCAACTACGGGCATCGGAGTTTTCAAGCGCCTCGATTTGCCTGATTAACCTGTCCGGGTGATGCCAGTCATCATCATCCCATACACAAAAGTATTTGCCCTTGCTTTTATGTATGGCCAGGTTTCGTTTCTTTCCAAGTGTCAGGGTTTCTGAATCCGGGAAGGTCAGGGCAAAAACCAAAGGGTGATTAAGGTTCCGCAGGAATTCAGCAGTTGATGTGTCTCCCTCAGGGTATGTTACAATTAATTCTTTATTCGGATAGGACTGGTGAAGAAAATAGTGAATGGCTTTCTCTAAAAATACCACGCGGGCTTCCGTAACACATAAGCATGAGACTAATGGATAGTCCATTGGCAATTCATTATTTGAGCGACTCCGCAGAAAGGTAGTGATTCATGTGAGTTTTAATTTTAACTTTCGCCCTCAATTTTATTCCCTTGAGCCAGTCTTTTCATCAGGATTTTAAACTCGGTATATTAGGAGGAGGTCAGCTCGGCCGCATGCTTATTCAATCGGGTATAGATTTTAATATCCCCTTTACAACGTTGGATCCCGATGCACATGCTCCATGCGCTACGTTAGCTGAATTTCATAATGGTAAGCTTACTGACTTTGATACCGTAATGAAATTTGGTTCAGCCTGTGACATACTCACGATCGAAATTGAAAACGTAAACACCAAAGCATTAAAAGCTTTAGTGGCACAAGGTAAAAGGGTCTTCCCACAGCCGGAGGTAATTGAACTCATTCAGGATAAAAGAACACAAAAAATGTTTTATCGGGAATGTGGTATTCCAACAGCGGATTTCATTTTGACGGAGAACGCAAATGAAGTGCGCAAACATCCGGATTTCTTACCGGCCGTAAATAAGCTCGGCCGCGAAGGGTATGACGGAAGGGGTGTGCAAATACTTCGGTCGGCATCAGACCTGGATAAAGCATTTGATGCACCCGGATTGCTGGAAAAGCTGATTGATTTTGAAAAAGAGATCTCCGTAATAGTAGCCCGTAACCAACAGGGAGAAATAAAAACTTTCCCGGCCGTTGAGATGGTATTTCACCCGGTGCAAAACCTGGTTGAATACTTATTTGCTCCGGCTGAAATAACTGAACCGGTTCGTAAAGAAGCAGATGCCATTGCCTGTAAAATTATTCAGGAACTGGACATGGTTGGATTGCTTGCCGTAGAGATGTTCGTAACAAAAGATGGCAGGGTACTGGTCAATGAAATAGCTCCCCGCCCGCACAACAGCGGTCACCAGACGATTGAAGCCAACGTGACGTCTCAATATGAACAGCATCTTAGGGCCATACTCAATCTGCCGCTGGGCGATACAAAATTGATTTTGCCCAGTGCTATGGTGAATTTGCTTGGAGAACCTGAATATTCCGGACTGGCCCGCTACCAGGGATTTGATGAGGTAGTAAAACTCCCGGGTGTACATGTTCACCTCTACGGAAAAAAACTGACAAAGCCTTTCCGGAAAATGGGCCACGTTACAATTGTAGATGAAGACATTGATCGTTTGAAGAAGAAAGCCAACTTTGTTAAAGAAACCCTGAAAGTAATAACCTGATATGAGTAAACCGGTAATTGGTATTATAATGGGTAGCCAATCGGATCTGCGGATCATGAAAGAGGCTGCCGAAGTACTAGACGAATTGAATGTTCCGTATGAAGTTACAGTGGTGTCAGCACACCGTACACCCCTGCGTATGGTAGAGTATGCCACCGCAGCCCGTTCCAGAGGACTTAAAGTAATTATTGCCGGAGCCGGGGGGGCCGCTCACCTTCCCGGTATGGTGGCGTCACTAACTTCTCTTCCGGTTATTGGTGTTCCCGTGAAGTCATCCAATTCAATCGATGGCTGGGATTCGGTATTGTCTATTTTACAAATGCCGGCAGGTGTACCGGTTGCTACGGTGGCCTTGGATGGCGCACGAAATGCGGGAATTCTGGCCGCTCAAATAGTGGGCTCAGGTGACAAGCAGGTAGCCAGAAGATTGGATGCATTCAAAAAATCTCTCGGGAAAAAAGTTGAATCTGCCGCCAAAAACATGGAATCAAAGGGCTGGAAAAGCGCTTTATAATTTTCTTTTTTCTGGATTCTCCCAAATTCTGTAATTTCATTTTGAAGAATACCCTCACGTATGACACCCAGTGAATCCGGTTGGCTTAAAGAATACCTCGAGTTTAGACAGGAACTGTTAAAGGATCTGACTGCTGAAGCAGAACGGAAAACTTCTCACCCGGAGCATTCTCTGTACCGGGTTATACAACCCACCGGGCTGATGTATGGTCAATCGGTTGGCGAGATAGGCTTCCCTAATTTCGATGACTGGAGTGAACGTGACCGGATGAAAATACTCCTGGCTGAAAGTCTGATCAGCAGCTCATTGCTTTTCCACGACAAACCGGTTGAAACGGCCGATGAACTCTCCCGGGTCTTTTTCAAAACGCTTGACAGCATCGGTAATTTCTATAACAATATTTTCCCGGAGCTATCAACGCCTACCAAGACTTTATTCGGACGCAAGCGTTCGCCTCTTGAGCTGGTGGAGAAAATCCTTGACAAGCGGATAGAACATACCAGTGCTTTTGAAGGCAACTTCTGGGCATATTTCTTTCACAACTCTTTATTGTTTCTGGATATCTTCATTTTTGGCCAGTGGATACATACCAATGCTGATAAAGTTGTGGCAGATTTCTTCCGGTATGAACGTGAAGAGCTGCGTTTCTCGGTGGTTAAGGTAATTGCTTCAGCAGCGCATGCTAACAAAGAAGTAGTGTATGAAGAAAAGAAGCTTTTTGAATACTTCCTTCAGAGCACCGATTTTACCGGAGAACGAAAAAAAGAAGCGCTCCGGATTTTTGAGGATGGCATCGCTGTTGAAGATATTAACCTCCCTTCCGAAAATTCCTGGATACTGAAAAAGTTCTTCCTTGAGCTTGCCATTCTTACCCTGTGGGCAGACAAACGTGTTGAACAATCAGAATTGGATTACCTGAAAGTATTCTGTCATTACCTGGGATTCTCCGATGACGACCTGGAGAACAGTATGATCGCCATTGAAGGCTTCGTATTGGAGCACTGGGATCAATTAGGACACCTTCAGAATAAACAGGATTTTCAACAGGTGAGTGATCAGTTTATCAAGCGGGTCTCCAAGGTTGCTGAACGTCACAAGTCGCGCCTGGTTAAGGAGATCCAATCCAATACCGATATTCTGAATCTGCTGAAAAAAGCCAGTGCCAATGAGCTTTCATTGGAAGAGAAGGAAAGAATGCGCCTCGAACTGGTTCAGATGTTGAAAACAATACCTTCGTTTGTGATCATTTCTCTTCCGCAGAAATTCCTCACATTGCCTATTCTCCTGAAAATTCTTCCCAAGAATTTATTTGCCGAAGGGGCTTAGAACAGGTAGCCAGCTGCTAATTTATTCTGCCCGGTTCTTTCTCGGTACAATTACCGAGAAGATGATGGACAGTGTTAAGGTGGCAATGATAACCGAGAATGACAGGTAGACACCGATGTGGTAATCCACGATCTCCAGGAGCATTTTAGCTCCGATGAAGAAAAGGATGATGGACAGTCCTTTTTGTAAGAGATAAAACTTGTCAATGATGCCCGCCAGTAAAAAGAACATAGCCCGCAATCCCATTACAGCAAAAATGTTTGACGTGTAAATCAAAAATTCATCACGGGTTATAGCGAATGCAGCTGGTATGGAGTCGACAGCAAAAATTAAATCGGTTGTTTCAATCAGCACAATAACCAGGAAAAGCGGAGTAAACACCCACTTTCCATATTCCTTCACGAGGAACTGGTCGCCATGCTCTTCTTTTGACATAGGCAGGTACCTGCGACAGAATTTCATGATGGGATTTTTCTCTGGTTCTATTTTTTCATCCCCATCTTCAAAGTAAATCCGAATACCGGAATAAATAAGAAACACCCCAAATACATAGAGTATCCATTCCAGTTTGTGAATAAAGAAAGCGGTAACGAAAATGAAGATCGCCCGGAATGCAATAGCACCGAAGATTCCCCAGAATAAGATTTTATGATAGTACTCTTCCTTTACTTTAAAGTATTTCAGAATAAGCAGAATCACGAAAATATTATCTACTGAGAGTGCATACTCCGTAAGGTAAGCCGAGAAATAAAGCACTGCGGCATCTGTTCCTTTCATCAAAGTTCCGTCTTCCTGCGGGTAAGGTCCCTGCAGGTAAACCAGGTAGCCGAAAAGCGTACTTATGATAACCCAGAAGATGGATTGATATAGGGCAGATTTTGTGGAGATCTTATGGGCATGTTTATTAAACAAGCCGAGGTCTAATACCAGGAAGAGAAGGATAATAACCGCGAATACCCCAAAAAGAATAGTCTCACGTTCACTCTGATTCCGGAATAGGGAGAATAGAAGTATGTTTAATAGGGATGACAAAGGGGACTTTTCCGGTTAGTAATTAAGGCCATAAACATCAAAAAATCACAGCTTTACAGAGCTGTGAATCTCAAAACTACAAATATATTTCAATCCCGGAAACCCGGCTGTACGAATTAATAGTCCAATAAATTCAAAAGATTTTCTCTTCGGAGTTTTAATTGGAGCACCGTTCACACACACCCTGGATAAGCAGGTTAATTTCACTCGGATTATAGCCCTTGGGAAGCTTCACCGCGGGGATCTCAATGTTCAGGCAATTGGTCTGGCCGCAGCGGATACACTTAAAATGCACGTGGTCGTGATGATGCCCGGTGATGGTGCAGGTATCGTTACAAAGGGCATATTTCAGACTTCCTTCATCATCAAGCACTTTGTGGATAAGCCCTTTGTCCAGAAAGGTTTTAAGTGTCCTGTAAACTGTTACACGGTCCAGGCTGGAATCTATTTCTTTTTCAATGTCGCCATGGGATAAGGCATGATTCACCCGCAGGAAAAGATGCAGGATTTCCTGCCGGCTTGGGGTTGACCTAAGTCTGAAATTCTTAAGTAAACGATCAGAAACAGCATCCATTTTCAGTGTACCTGTAGCTTAAGCAAGTTACTATAAATACCATTATCGAGCTGAGTGAGTTCCGCGTGCGACCCTGTTTCGGCCAGGGTACCATCCTGGATTACCAATATCCGGTCTACCTTCTTTATCGTGCTTAACCGATGCGCAATTATAATGCTGGTACGTCCCTCCATGAGTTTTTCAAGGGCTTCCTGCACAAGCACTTCGGATTTGGTATCCAATGCACTTGTTGCTTCGTCAAGTATCAGGATTGACGGGTCTTTCAATATGGCCCTGGCAATGGCTATGCGCTGGCGTTGGCCGCCTGAAAGTTTGATACCTCTGTCGCCCACCCGTGTATTGAATTTTTCCGGAAAGCTTTCAATAAATTCTAATGCATTGGCTTTCCGGGCAGCATCACGTACTTCGTCCTCACTGGCCCCGGGTTTACCATAGGCGATGTTTTCATAGATGGTTCCACCAAACAGTATTACCTCCTGTGGAACAATACCAATGTTTTGACGATAGGCAGACAGATTGTATTCTGCGATGGAGTTGTTATCAACCAAAATCCGCCCTTGCTCAAGCGGATAGAACCGCATCAGTAAATTGATGATGGTAGATTTTCCTGATCCGCTCTGACCGATGAGCGCAATTTTTTCTCCTGACGAAATTTTAAAGGTCAATCCCTTCAGCACGGTAAAGTCTTTGCGCGTGGGGTAGTTGAAAGAAACATTCTGGAATTCAACATTGCCGTGAAGTTTCAGAACAGATGCTCCATTATAATTTTCATCTTCCTCTTTCAGGATTTCCAGTATTCGTTCGGAAGCTCCTATTGAACGCTGCAACTGGGAAAATATATCTCCCAACCCGGCCATGGAAAAACCGAGGACTGAGGTATAGATGATAAAGGAAAATAATACCCCTGTAGTTATCGTGCCATCCTGAACCAGTGATGCTCCATACCAGCCTACAGCAACAATACCACCAAACAGGGCAAAGATTATGAAGGAAATAAAAAGGCCGCGATATTTTGACGCGCGTATGGCAGAACCGATAACACTGTTCACCGATTTTCCATAGCGGTTGATCTCAAATATTTCATTTGTAAAAGCCTTTACTGCCGATACATTCTGAAGTGTTTCTTCAACAATCGTATTGGTTGCCGCCAGATTATCCTGGGTTTCTTTTGAAAGCTTACGGATGTATTTACCAAAGATCAGCGCTGCGACAACGAGTATCGGAAATGTTAAAATCATGAACACCGAAAGCTGTGGTGCGATATAAAATATAAAGGCTGTACCAAAAACCAATGTGATGATCTGCCGGAGAAATTCAGCGAGCGTAAGACTGAATGTACTGTGCAGTGTTTCGATGTCTGCTGTGAGGCGACTCATCAATTCACCTACCCGTCTGGAATCAAAAAAGGTCATCGGCATCCAGATCATTTTGGCGTAGACCGACTTTCGAATGTCTGCCAATCCGCGTTCCGTCACAATAGAGAAAGTGTAGACTCTGACAAATGCAAAGATGGCTTGTGTAAAAAGGATTACTAACAAAGCAATTCCGGCAGCTTCCAGTGTTGGGAAATACCTGGGTTGACCAGTGGCAATATCAAGCATCTCTCCGGCAATTCTGGGGAACGCCAACAACGTTACACTGGAAATAAACAAGGCAATCAAGCCAACCAGGAAAACTATTTTATGAGGCAACAGGAATTGAAATATTCCCAGCAGCTTCTTCAGGTTCTCTTTGTTAAATTTTCTTTTCTCCTCTTCCCGCAAAGGCTCAGCACTGTTTCGTTTAGCCATGACTTTTTATATGAACTGATGGTAGGTTGTTAATCAGGGATAGTTATCGAAGCCTGAATGGTGTACTGAACAGAATCACTCATAAACATTTTCTGGCCTCCCCGTATGGTGTAATGAGTAAGTATGGGTTCTTCATGGATTTCCTGAAACTCCAGCGTAAGGTATCGGGAACTGGTGTAGAGTGAATTTGATTCCCTGAAATGCGCTTCAATGCGTTTTATCTTTTGAGGGACCTGATGGTAAAACAGCTGAATGTATTCTACTGGCAATTTCGTATCGGTAGTAGTGACTGATTTTATGGAGAGATTACTTTTTGTGTCCGGTATACCGTCCTTCATCACATATTCATAACGATTGATGGGCTTATTGATCATATCAATCTCCCGGAAAACTGCAAGTTCGTTTTCCCAGCCAAGAGAATCTTTCAGTTCCAGTGTTGATAGACTTTGCTTTCCATCAAGTACAGCCGTTTTCTTCATGGAAGTTTTGCGGGCCGACAAGAGCTTAACCTGCGCATTTATAAGGCTGTCTACATTATAGAATGCCTCCTGATGTTCCGGTTTCTTTTTACAGGAAACTAAAACAACTACAGGAATCAGGATAAGATAAATCCGGCTAAACAATTTCTGGTGATGTTACTTATCAATTAAAACCGTACCTGTCATTCGAGCCGGTATGGGAACCCCCATGAGTGTCAATATGGTTGGAGCAAGATCTCCCAGCTTCCCGTTCTTCAGTTTTCCTTTGTATTCACTATCCACTAAAATGCAGGGAACAAGGTTAGTGGTATGGGCGGTATTGGGTGTGCCGTCTTCATTAATCATCATGTCGGCATTGCCGTGATCAGCAATGATAATAGTACTGTAACCATTTTTTAACGCGGCTTCAGTTACCTGTTGTGCGCAGGAGTCAACCGTTTCACAAGCTTTAACAGCGGCTTCGAAAACACCGGTGTGTCCTACCATGTCGGGGTTAGCGAAATTGAGGCAGATGAAATCAGGTGCTTTGGCATTCAACTCCGGAATTATTTTGTCCTTAATATCATTTGCGCTCATCTCGGGTGCGAGATCATACGTGGCAACTTTAGGTGAAGGACAAAGAATTCTGGATTCACCTGTAAAAGCTTCCTCTCTTCCTCCCGAGAAAAAGAATGTAACGTGTGGATACTTTTCAGTCTCAGCAATCCGGATTTGTTTTTTTCCGGCATCTGAAACCACCTCACCCAATGTTTTTTCCAGGTTGTCTTTATCAAAGATTACTTTAACGTCCCGGAAAGAGTCGTCATAGTTGGTCAGTGTAATGTAATACAATGGCAGGGTCTTCATTCCTTGTTCAGGGAAATCCTGTTGCGTAAGCGCTTGTGTAATTTGTCTTCCCCGATCGGTTCTGAAATTAAAGCAAAGAACCACATCACCTTCACGGATGGCACCTACAGGCTTCTGGAAATTATCGACCATTACAATGGGTTTGATAAACTCATCCGTAACGTTGTTGTCATAGGATTGTTGAATGCTCTTTAACGCATCGGTTGATTTTTCGCCAACACCTTTAACAAGGAGGTCGTAAGCAAGCTTGACACGCTCCCAGCGCTTGTCGCGATCCATGGCATAATACCGGCCAATAATGCTGGCTAATTTTCCGGAGGTCTTCTTCATGTGCTCCAGCAACGAAGAGATGTAACCTAATCCGCCTTTCGGATCCGTATCTCTTCCATCGGTGAATGCGTGTACAAAAAGGTTTTTGATATCGTGATTATGAATAATGGTGATGATGCCTTTGAGGTGATCAATGTGTGAGTGCACGCCTCCATCCGATACCAGCCCGATCAGGTGCACATTTTTCTTATTGATTTTAGCATAGGCAAGTGCTTCTGCCAGCACCGGATTGCTGTCCAGTTCTTTTTCGTCAATCGCTTTATTTACACGCACCAGATCCTGGTACACTATTCTCCCTGCGCCAATGTTCATGTGTCCTACTTCAGAATTACCCATTTGGCCTGCAGGCAACCCAACGGCAAGGCCGGAAGCCTCCAGTTTACTGTTAGCATACTTTGAATATAATGAGCTGACAAAAGGAGTTTTGGCTTTATCAATCGCTGACACGGCTTTATTGGTAGCTATACCCCAGCCGTCTAAAATCATCAGCAATACTTTCTTATTCATGGGTTTCGTTTTTTGAGTTGGCGATATTCAAGTGAGGCGCAAATATAAAGAGGTTTTGGGCTATAAACGGATGCTGAAACGGATGTCTTTTGAGGTTTCAAATGACTGAAAACGGTTGAATTCCTGCTCACCTTTATAAATTCGCTATCTTGCGGACGTGGCATAATTTTAGCCCTAAACCTGTGGTCATGAGACTAAACATTTCTGTTTTTTACATAGTTTTTGCCATCATTGTTTCCCTGCACACTGCTGGTTTTGCCCAGACCGAGGTTATTACTCAGGTTAAGGAGACCATTAAGGCCGGTAGCGCGAAAGAATTCTCCCGGTTTCTCAATCAAACTGTTGATGTGACCATCGGTGATAAAGTGAATTCCTATAGTAAAGCACAAGCTGAGTTTGTTTTTCGGGATTTCTTCAAAGCCAATCCGCCATCTGAGTTTAATATCATTCACCAGGGCTCTTCCCGGGGCGGACAACCTTTTGCCATTGGTCAATACAAAACGGGGAGTGATACCTATCGGGTGTTTATGAAAATCAAGACGGTTGGCAAAGAACAACTCGTTCATGAAATTTCCTTTGTGAAGGAGTAATCGCCTCACAAATAGTTCTTCTGAATTCACGAATCCTCGTTTCCTGATTTATTTTTGCACGGTGAAACCACCGTATATCACCCGTCAATTTCTGGATCAGTTTATTGCTTCAGCACTGAAAGAGGATGTAGGTGATGGCGATCATTCTTCATTGGCCAGTATTCCTGAAAATTCATTAAGCCGGGCGCGCCTTCTGATCAAGGAGAACTGCATCATAGCCGGTATTGAAATGGCACTTGAAATCTTCAAGTCAGTTGATCAAAGACTTGTTGTGGAGGTTTTACATCGTGATGGTGATGCGGTTAAAAAAGGAGATGAAGCATTTTTGGTCAGCGGCCCTGCCCGCGCCATATTGACTGCCGAACGATTGGTGCTCAATTGCATGCAGCGAATGAGCGCAATTGCTACCCGGACAAATACTTTTGTTAAACTGATTGAGGGTACTCAGGCCAGGCTTTTAGATACCCGCAAAACCACACCTAACTTCCGTTTGCTGGAAAAGTGGGCGGTCCTTATCGGGGGTGGATCAAACCATCGTATTGGACTTTTTGACATGATTATGCTCAAAGACAATCATATTGATATGGCCGGAGGTATTGAGCAGGCTATCATTCGAACAAAAGATTATCTTCGCGCCACCAACCGTAAACTGAAGATTGAAATTGAGACGAGAAGCTTACAGGAAGTAAAGGAAGTGATGCGGATAGGCGGGGTGGATACGATCATGCTGGACAATATGAGCCCGGTCGAGATGAAAGAAGCTGTAGCTCTTATTGGCTCAAAATATACGACTGAAGCCAGTGGAGGAATTACGGATCAAACCATCCGGGCTATCGCTGAGTCGGGCGTTGATTTTATCTCCGTAGGAGCGCTCACACACTCGGCTAAAAGTGTTGATCTCAGTTTAAAAGCGTTTTGACAAATTAAGAAGTGAATTATTGATATGATTGTAAAGACAAAGAACTACAAGCTGGAAAAGAAAACGTATATCAGCCTGGCCTTTAAAAGCATTATGAAGAAGCAGGGGTGGATTGCCGGATTAGCGACAATTGCCATATGCCTGGGGTATGTTTGGATACCGAGCATTTGGTGGTTCATTGGTGCTTTTGTCGGATTAGGCCTTTACCTCCTTTTTTGGTGGGTACAATTTTATGGTGTTACACAATTGGAGCAAGGTAAAATGCTCTTTGAGAAATTTTCATATGAGATCAGCAGTCAGCAGATACTCATGAAAATAAATCCACGCGAAGGAATGCCGTTAAAGTGGGACCAGATCCAGAGTGCACAAGTGGGTAAGGATTTCTTTGTTCTATACATCAACAAGGCACAGCTGATCTATTGGCCTTATAAGATTTTCAATACTGACAACGAGCGTAAATTTGTGGCCAGCGTTTTAAAAGCAAAGGGATTCATCAAGGAATGATCTCATTCAAATACCTTTTATAACCTTGCTTCGTGAAGAAACTCTCTCCACCGGAAGCCAAACAAAAAATCTATCGCTACTGCGCCTATCAGGAACGCTCGCACTCCGAAGTACGAAATAAACTCTTTGAATATGGTCTGTTCAGAAATGATGTGGATGATATTCTTTCACAATTGATCACCGAAGGTTTTCTGAACGAAGAACGGTTTGCCAAAGCTTTTGCCGGGGGTAAATTCCGCATGAAGCGTTGGGGAAAAGTAAAGATCGTTCATGAACTGGAATCCAAAGGGCTAACCCGGAACTGCATTGCTTTGGGCCTGAGAGAAATCGATCAGGACGATTACCTCAAAACCCTGAGGACCCTGCTCGAGAAGAAAGCGACACAGGTACTTGAGCAAAATGTTTTTGCCAAACGGGATAAGCTCGCCAAATATGCCATTCAGAAAGGTTTTGAAGCTGAGTTGGTATGGACTTTACTAAAGGAAGTTGTCCGCGATTAAAATCCATTGGTGATCTCCGGATACTTACCAGAACTGGAAATACATATTGTAATCTGAATAACATGCCCCTTAGACGGTGGGGTATTTCAAATGTGAGCCCTTTTGTGTTAATTGAAAAATCCCCAACTGTGTATGAATCTTACCACCGCGTGTACGAACATCTTGAATCAACTCACCGATATTGTTCATCAGCTTGATGAAGCGGATTTTGTAAAACCTTCCGACAGTCTCAGCCACTCTACAATCGGGCAGCACCTGAGGCACACGTTGGAATTTTTTATTTGCTTTCAGCAAGGCTATGATAATGGACTCATCAATTATGACAAGCGAGCGCACGACAAGCTGATAGAAAGTGATAAGTATATCGCATTGCGTGCCATCCATGCGGTGTCGGAATTTGTGAATGGCTTGAAGGACAAGGCACTTCGTCTTGAGGTAGGGTATGATCTGCGCATGGAAGATTTTATT
>DASXWH010000020.1:0-23119 GCA_036503775.1 Ohtaekwangia sp. | reverse complement strand
TGGCCGGTTTTAAGGTTTTGAATGAGTTGTTTCATGGTTGATTTCAATTGCCCGTGCATACCAATTGCCAGCCTTCAGATTATTCCGCTCCATTCTATCGAGACGGTATTCGTTGGTAATTAAGAAAACTTCATAATCCAGGGATTCAAGGTGATCGAAAATACGCGTTACGTTGCTCCATCCATCGGCAGCCTCTAAAAAAATACCGGGTTTGTATTTTTCAATTGTTTTCAGAGCTCCTTTTAATATATCAAGTTCCGCACCCTGAACATCCATTTTGAGGAAATCAAGCTTATTGAAAACTCCTTCGGCATGTAGTGTATCAATTTTCTTTTGTTGTACATCAATTTTCTCAAGGCCTGAGTCCACTGTATTCTTAGACCCCATCCCCTGATTCGGATGATCAGGAGATTGTATGTAAAACGAAATATTACCATCGGTTTCACCCAACGCCATTGGAACAACCTGGACGTTCGCAATTGAGTTCAGAGAGAGGTTATCCTTCAGCTTTTTAAGTACATGCGGAACGGGTTCAAATGCAAAAACACTTCCTCCTTCACCCACCAGACGTGAAATTAGTAATGTTTCCGTTCCTGAATTAGCACCTGCTTCAACGACTACTGAACCGGCTTTGATATTATTTATCAACACCCAGTTCGTTTGTGGTTCATATGCTCCTGTAAAAAGAATCTTATGATCAATAAGGTCTTTGGAATACAGGTGAATACGCAAATTATATCTCTTGTTCAGATATTTTTTTGTAAGCCACACACCCTTCTGAAATTTCGTGACCCTATACCCATAAACCATGCTGACCAGCCGATACATTCCCGGAAGGTGGATACGGGAAAAAACAAAAGACAAAAGATGTATAAAAAAACGCTCCATGAATTAACTGCTTATGAATTCTCGGCAATCCTGGCAATATAAAACCGGCATTCACTTCCAGCAACCAGTTCCGGTTTTTCTTCCAGGTTAAAAAAGCTATATCCCAGCATTGACAACGCCTGGAGGGCCTCACGTTCCTCACTAGGATCATGCACTTCCATCAAAATTGTGGGTTTGTATTTTATTATAAGATTCATGGCACCTCTTATTACCTCGTGGCCGAATCCTTCCACATCAATTTTCATAAATACCGGAGAAGCGAAGTCGCGACCATTGATAAAATCATCAAGTGATATCACCTGAACACGCACGGCTCCTGTTGTTGATATTTTTCCGGTAGAAGAAGTTTCTCCAGGGTTAAAATAAAGCTCTCCGGTTTTACTTCCAGCTCCCTTGGGTACCAGTTCAATATTCTTAATAGCATTGAGTTCAATAACCTTGCGGATAAAAGCACAATTCAAACCAGCAGGCTCAAAAGTAAATATTCTTCCGTGTGGGCTTATTCTTGAAAACAGGAAACTGAAATAACCGGCATGACCACCAACATCAAAAAACACATCTCCATTGCGTGCGTTCCGAGCAAAGTAATCAACAATAGTTGGCTCATAGTAACCCTTATAATAAGCTCTTCCATAGCGGCTGTCGACTATCCATTTCAATCCATCCAATATCTTAGGCTGACGGATAATCGTTACCGATCCGTTACGAAATCTGTAATATACATTGCGGAATTTCCGCTTTAGCCAAATCATTAGTCCCATATATGTATCAACGCATTTTAGCTGCTGTCTCTGATAAAAAAGAAAATGTATCAAGGGCACATAACTCCCAGTCAAACTGAAGAGAACGTTGCCTGGCTTTGATAGCCAGTTCATTCCTCAATTCTTCGTGCTGGTATACACGCAGAATAGCGGATTCTATCGACTCCACGTTTTCCGGGTCAAAATAAATACCCGCATCGGCCAGTGTCTCCGGAAGAGAGCTCTTGTTGCTACATGCTATTGGCATTCCCATAGCCATCGCTTCTGTAATGATCATACCGAATGTTTCACAGGTGGATGCAAAAATGAATGCATCTGCTGCATGATAAACGTCAGGCATTTTATCATACGGAACCTGCTCTCTGTATTCAAGTACATCAACCGGGTTTCCTGCCTTTTTCAAAATAGTATTAATCCGCTTCAGGCTGCGTGGATAGGCAGGACCAACCAGTTCCAGTTTTATCCTAATACCCTTTTCATAAAGAGACAGGACTGCCTGTAGAACCTTGTCCTGGTGTTTATATTCGTTAATTATGGAAATGTAGAGCAATCTGAAAACAGCGTTTGGCTCCTGTCTTGCTGGTTTATAGCCATCAAATAATTTCCGGTTAAGTCCATGTGGGATGACCTTCATGCTCGTAATTTTTTTCCGGGTTAAGGCAGGCAATGCATCATAACAATACCGGGTAAGGAACACAACACCCCTGGCATGCCTGTAGGCAGACAAATGAAGAAACCGTAGA
The DNA here is from genome assembly GCA_036503775.1 of Ohtaekwangia sp. Classification (GTDB taxonomy): domain Bacteria; phylum Bacteroidota; class Bacteroidia; order Cytophagales; family Cyclobacteriaceae; genus Ohtaekwangia. The sequence goes on along the minus strand of DASXWH010000020.1, from coordinate 20,727 downwards.
ACGAGTAAACGAAGTGTCGCTAATGAATAACCAAACCGCCTCAACTCTTTCCATTCAATGGGTAACAAATTCTGACAAATAGTGACATATGGCCAGTTGAACAATGGTTTGACCGAACCAACCAGGAACAGAAATGCATTCTCCTTCTTTAGCAGGCTCCGCATAATCAGGTTTACCCAAACCATTCTTCTGAAATATCCCTGATTGAGGTAAGGATGCGTATATTTTACCAGCCAACTCCTGTCTTCAAGACGGGCTAGTACTTTTGTGCTCGAGCATACAATAACCTTCGAAAAACCGACATCCTGTGGTCTTGCAAACCGGAGCACTTCGGTCAGGTGTGTGAGACCACCACCGGTCTGAATATTGGATGCATCAATCAATAATACCATTGGCAGTAATAAATTATACCCGACCGGCCAGAAAATAATTCACATGGCTTGCCGGCCAACTGCCTTCAAAATGTCTGCGGTTAATTACCTGACCGTTGAACGAAAAAAGTCCCGATGACCGGATACTCGAAAATACATATTCATAAGTATCCACGGATAACCGGAGGGCTGCTTCACTTAAATCATTCACTCCTCCAAAAGGATAGGCGAAGCACCGGCATAGTCCGCCAGTAATTCTTTCAACTTCAGATTTTGATCCGGCTATTTCACTTACAAGTATATGCATATCCGTTGTATCAAGTCGTCTGTGCGTTGACGTATGAGAACCTATTTCGTGTCCCTGCGCGGCCACCGTACGGACCATCTCCTTCGTCATTATTTTTTTTCGCACCCGTGTTTCATAGTTATTCGCAAGGATGTTCTGCAGCGAGGACTCGGCAGAATCTGTAAATGCAGGATTTACAAAGAATATGGCTTTCAGATTCATTACATCAAGAACCGGAACAATGACTGAATGAACATCTTCATATCCATCGTCAAAGGTAAGGCAAATCCGGGCATCCGTGCACTGATGAACATCGGAAAGGGCCTCAGCAGGGTTAACAAGCGTGGCAAATTTTGAAAGTCTTTTAAGCTGTTGTAAAAAAATGTCTTGCTGCCGGCCAATATCAGTATCAGACGCATCGACATAGTGACCATTCAGGAAATGGGTCCGGGAAGAGGGTCTTGAAAATTGCCCTGCAATGGAAAGATAAGCGGATTTGGCTGTGGTGCGCAGCATTTCAAAAAGTATCAAAATCAAAATAGGTGTACTTCAATGGTGCTAAATCTACTGCCTCTGAAAAATTCAGGTAGCCTACTGCAAGTCCTTGCCTGACTTTAAATTTTTTCTTCAGGTAAGTATCCAATGGAACGGTTGGAGAAACGTAAAAACTTATCCGTGGATTTCCGAGAAAAAACGCAAGCCGCTTTATTCCCTTCAGAACACTGTCAAAGTTATCAGCACCGGAACCATCAATATCACCTATCCCGAGCATAATACCGTTTTTAAGTATCACGTTTTTCCCTGCGATACAAATACACTGATTGGTTGTATTGCGCAGTTTGTATGCCCAGAACGCCTCGCTTCGGTAAATGTACTGGCTTTGGTACCGTGCTACGGAGCTTTGGAAAAGCTTGCCCCTTTTGTAAAAAAGCAACACAAATTTTACCCACCAGGTATACAGGAAAGCCAATGACCTGATTTTTAAAAGAGCTGAAAGCGGCAAGGTATAAACCCAGAGTGTGTAAGTCTGAATATTCTCTGGGTGCTTCCAGTCCAGCTTCTTTACAAAGCCGGGATAAGAGCTTTCCGATGGGAAACCAAAGACTGCCGTTATACCGACTTCTCTACACAATGCATACGTCTCCTTTGCTAGCCTGGTGAATAAACCTTTTCCCTGATGCCGGGGGTGTGTCATCGTATCCCCGGATTGTGCGATCAGGTGATACTGTCCTTCAAGCATTACCTGCATAGGAAAAACGCCATAGTAGGCTGCAGGTTCACGGGTAGCTGTCGCATAAGCAATATATCCGACATACGATTGTCCCAGGAAAGCAGTGTCATATTTTTTTTCAAGTTCTTCTTCCGTAATAACTCGTCCGAACGCGGCACGATAGATAGAGATCAAGTCTGCAAGCTTTTCACGGGAAATACGTTCAATACTATATTCTTCCATAATCAATTTATGCTCTAAAGGATTTCCTAGCGGATAAGTGACAACAATTTATAACTCCACAATTGCGGAGAATTTCGCTGGGACAAAAGTCGGCTGCGTTCTCCCATGTCCCGTAGTTCCTCGAATGACTTACTCATCATGATACTAAGCTTTACTGAAAGATCCTCATCATTTCCGGAATGAAAGGTAAAACCATTATATCCTGCGATCAGAAAATCCTCTGCACTACCACAGGAATCGCTCAACAAAAGTGGCAGCCCTGCTGAAGCCATCTCATGCACCACGAGTCCCCAAGCTTCGATACGACTCGGTAGACAGAAAAAGGCAGCTTCATTTGCCAGCATAGCAATATCCTGCTGGGATAAAAAATCTTTAAAGATAACGGATGAATCCTTGGGAAGCTGATCGCGCAGTTCCCCGTTACCAACAATTATGAGGCTCCATCCTGAAAAATTTGTATCATTTCTGAGACGAAGAAAACTACGCACCAGCAAATCAATCCCCTTGACCAAGGACAACCTGCCGATGAAAAGAATAGATTTTGAACGATTCACCGACTGAACTCCTCCAAAACAGTCGACATCTGCTGTATAGGCACCGGTTTGAATTTCTTTATGTCGGAATCCAAGCTTCCTGGCAAAATGATACTGACTGTTACCCGGCACAAAGGCCTTTGAGAAAAAACTACGGATTAAAAAACGTGCTGCAAATAGTTGTAGTACCTGTCGTAGATTGCCCGTCCACTTCGTATCAAAACCCAGCACAACATCGATATGATTCCTCCTGCAATAGAAGGCTACGGCCATATAGGTTTTGTCTGTCCATCCCGAAACAAAGACAAATTTCGGTTCCAGCATTTTCACCAGCGTGATCATTGCGCCTCGATCAACGGTTGAATAGGGTATAAACGTCAAATTCTCCGTAGATGGCGGCAGGTATGGTGTAAGCTTCTTATGATCCCAATAAACAATATGGACATGAAGAGCTGCTTCCCTGGCAAGGGCCTGGAAAGCCGCGAGGTTATACGGCATAAATTCGGTGTACAGAACCACGATATTACCTTTCTCCATACAATTCGTTGTACAAGTTTAGGTATTGCATGGCAATATGCCTGACGGAATAAAAAGTTATGTTGTGCAGCCCTTTACTTACAGTGTGTGCGTGAAAAGCTTTGTCACCTGCCAGCCTGATAATGGCTTCACGTATCGCTTTAATATCAAATGGATTTACTAGAATTGCTGATCCCTCCTCCTTTAAAACCTCTGGCATAGACGTTACATTGGAAGTAATTACCGGACGACCAACAGCCTGGGCTTCAATGATTGGCAATCCAAAACCTTCATAGGTGGAAGCAAAAAAAAGCATGTCACAATCTTTGTAGGCCCTCACCATTTCTTCATCAGTCAGATCATACCTGAACTCGTGATCAATCTTCCGCCTGGTCAGCAGGTCGGTCAACCAGGCTTCCGGTCTCCGTACCAGTAGTAGTTTAACATCCAGCCCGTCAACAGCTTCGATCAATGACTCGACATTCTTATTCTTTCCTCCACCTACCTGAAGAATGACCGGCCGCGCTGACATAGCCTTCTTGTCAAATTCAAATAATGGACGTAATGGGTTCGGTATAACATGAACACGTTCTTCGCGCAGTGAAAAATTCCTGATGAGTTGTTCCTTGGTGAAGGCAGATACTGTCGTTACCAATAGTTTATCAACTGGAGGAAGATCCCAGTACAATTTGCGATAGACGTATTTCCTGAACCCGTTAAGCGTTTCGGTAAAGTGTCCGATATCATGGACTGTCAGAATTGTACGGTCAGGACGCAGTCCCATTGCCAGATAATTTTCAGCGCCAGTGATGTGATGAATATCTGCTTCTATTTGTGATACCCGGAATATGGACATCAGGTCTGTTGCCTTGCGGGTATGGAAAACAGAAACGGTTTCATGGGACGCTATTTCGGAAATGAGCGGATCAAAAACATTTTCAATGCTATAGTTTCCGGGCGCCTTGTGTCTAAAGTAATATGATATTCGCATCCTTACGTCAACTATATTTACGCTGCACCTGACGTATTACTCCCCTCTCCTTTAGCGTTTTCAGAAACCGCGTGGCTGTATGATCAAGGCTGTAATCACGCAAAGCCCGTTCATAACCATTCTGCCGGATGACTTCCCGCTCCTGTTCATGATTCAGGTAGTATTGAGTTTTATCGGCTAATTCCTCTGGAGAACTGAAGCATGCCATATCGCGACCTTCATCAAAGTATTGTAACACTTCATCTGTACGCTCATGCAGCATAAATCCTCCACTTCCGGGTATATGGAACGTTCGGGAAGTTATCCGGTCTCCACTGGAAGCCCCGGCAACCTGTTCAGATAACAAAGCAATATTAATCGTTGATGCATTAATTCCATATACATAGAGATCTCCAGTGATCGGAATACCTTGCACCGCCCGGGGAAACTCTTGCTGAACACCTCCCCAGCCGTTGCCCCATATCTTTAAGTTTAATGCCGGAATTCGCTCGGATAAAGACTTAAGAAAGGTGTACTTATTCGGAGTGTATCCACCAATAAATGATGCATCACATAAAAATTTGTGCCCGTCATCTATTACGGGAATCTTACGGTGAACCTGGGGATCAAATCCATGAGGTATGAACGTTACTTTATCCGAATCAATCCCAAAGTTTCGTTGCAGATCGGCAGCGCCAAAGGTTTTAGTTGTAAAAATATGATCGTAGAAACGAATTACTTCCGGAATGAGAGACCCGTGCGCCATAAAGCTTACATCCGGGAAAAAATTAACCACTGGAATACGCTGTTCCCTCCAGAACAAAACCGTTTCTTTTTTCAGAAAGGCCCCTTTGTAAACCAGCACGAGGTCCGGTAAAAATGAGTTTGTAATTTGTCTCAGACGCGTATTAAAATCAGCTACCTGAAAATGCCGGATGGCCCGGTGTATGGCACGCACATGAAATGCTCCAGCTGCCAGACTGATATACCGTTGTTCATTGACAATGGAGGTAACACACCCGGCACGCGAGAGTGCATAAAAAAGTCCGGATGCATTGCTTCCTTTCCACTCTTCACCAATGCATAAAATCTTAACCATTAGCTTGTACAGAAGAAGGGTTAACGGATGGTGCGCTTACTCTATCCGATATAAATACTAACAGCTTATAGAGAATTAGGTATGAGATCAACTTAGGAACAATTTGCAGATCAGCGCCAAGGGAAAACAGTCCCAGGAAAATAAAATAAAAACGGAACACCCATCCGAAGATTGTGGTGTAGCTGGTCTGGTTCCAGATCCAACCGATGAAGCATCCAAATAACGCACATCCCATCAGCACACCAGGCCATCCGAAGTTCAGGTAAAATTCCCCGGGCACTGTCATGTTAACCGAATTATTGGCTCTTCCATCCTTCTTTTTATAAGCCGCTCCGATTTCAAGAGCAAACCACTGCCCTTGCATAATCAGCGGCTTCTCTGGCCAGAGAAAACGGGGAATAAATACGTATCCGAGATAACTCAGCGTATAACCGTTGTAAAAGCCTTTCTTTTCGGTTAGCATGATGATCTTGCTCAATTGCGGAATAACACTCATCCGTGACATAACCGTTTGGCCCTCCTCACTATCTGGATTTTCAAACATTTCGAGGGTAGCATCAAGCTTTTTTGCTCCATACATTTTAGAACGATTTTCACCCAGAAATGTAAACAGTGGGGGAAAAATCACCAGACTTCCTACAATAAGAGCCTTTGATAAAATATGCAATCTTCGTACAGAACGATTTGCCAGCAAATCACCTCCCAGGTATGCTACAACAGGAATGACAATTTCCATCCGCAGATAGCTGAACTGCAACGCCCAAAGAGAAAGAAACAGCGTATACCCCAACACGATAGCAACGTGTTTCCGGGTTGCATTTGCTATGTACGACAGCAGCAGCACGCTACCATTGACCATCATCATTATAAATGACCCAAACGATCCGAATGATAGTAGAAAGACTTTAAAATTTGACGATACAATAAATACCACAATCGACACGATAAACAACTTTACGAATGAAGAAGTGTGTATAATACTGGAAAGCGTATTCTCCTCCTTCTCAATCTTTGTCCGTATTACGGTGCGCATCGATTCCATCAATACAATGCTTCCTACGTTAAAAATAAAAATGGCTCTGCCTGCCATTTCAGCTGAATAAACATTGGTCAGAAACCATGGATTATTGCTCAAACCGAACAACGCAATGACGTGACTGATGCTCGTGAGGGATAGCAGCATGGCATACGCTGTTGACGTGTCAAACCTCCGTAAACGAAATCCACGAAAGTCAGCCCATAAAACGAGCAATGAATAAGATAACATCATTAGTACCTGGTGCTGCTCTAATTCCAGAAAGTAAAAAACAATTACACCCAGTATAGCAATATATCTTACTGTAAACTTCATCGAATCATTTTACACTGTAGCTGTTCAAACATTCTGCTAATTTTTGTGCTTGCCTCGCTCTTGAATAGTCCTCAATTTTATCTGATGGATTATACGGAAGGACTTCTCCTCTTTGTTTGCATGCCATCATTTCCGAAAGATACAAAGATAAAACGGATGGGTCTTTAAAAGATTTACCTGCTCCTACTTCAATTAACAACTCGTCCAGTATACCATCATCTCCCGGTACGCAAATGATAGGCTTTCTAAGACCAAAATATTCAAATACTTTACCGGGATACAAGCCATGCATAAAGAATCTATTATTAACATCTACAAATGACAATATCACCAGCATATCAGCTTGTAAAACAAGCTTGAGATATTTTTCACGGGGCATCATTTCCAGACTTGTAACACATTGTTGTACGCCATGGAGTTCTGAAAGTTCCTGAACCTTCCTATGCGCATTCCCTGCATACACAAACTCTATATTTTTTTTATCTTTATTCAGTAATGCCAGCGCCTTGAATAAAACCGTGAGTGCCTGGTATTCAAAATTGATATTCCCACCATAGAACAAGCACAGTGCCTGGTTATGTTCTTCACTTTCTAACTTAGAAACCCGATCAAACTCGTCTGGATCAAAGCCATTGGTAATTACCAATGATTCCTTTTTAAAATCTTCGCGATCCAGCCTGGCCCATGCTTTATGGACAGCGATTATAAAAGAGCTGCTACTGAGGTAACTACGGTATAGATACTTTACGATACACCTGGAATATGATTTATGAAAACGGAGGACCGGATCACGAAAATCCACACACCACTTTATGCCAAACTGCCTGGACAATTTCCTGGCCACAAAAAAACCGGCATCGGGCCCATGTTCGGCCAAAATAAAATCTATCTTATGGTCTTTGAAAATCTGGCAGGCAGCAACGTATGCAACGGGTTGCCAGGATTGCGAATTATCACCTTTAAATATTTTCAAGAAAGATGCTCCTTTACGTTTCAGGGTATTCACTAAACCGCTACGAGCTGTAAAGGTTCCATTTCTTTCATCGGTACAGACGGATTGCAACCACGCCTTATCAATCCAGTCTGCATGCTGTAACGATGGCAATGGAATGACCAAGCTTGTTTCATTAACATCATTCCATAAGTTCACTTTATCATGGACAAAACTTTCAATACTATTTTCCCATTCCTTCTGTTCTGATAATGTATAACGGTCCTTAAAATCTGCGCATAACACGATTGTTCTCCATCCGAATGCAGGAAGCTGCTTGGCGAACTGAAAAGGTCGTTGAGCACCTATGGTGGATCCTGGCCGATTATAGGGAGCGCATTCATAAGCAAGTATCAGCAAGGTCTTCATCCTTTTCATTTATTACCCTGATCAGTTGCCGCTTGGATGTATAAATCCTCCAATTGATTATTGCATTGCTCCAGATCAAATTTTTGTTTCACAAAATCATAGGCAGCCAACCCCATGCGTTTTATTCGCTCTGAACTATTTAGTTGTTGTAATGCCTTAATCAGGTCTTCCTGATCTTTTTCGTTGATCAATAGGCCCGTTTTATTATGCACAATAGCTTCCGGAATACCTGCGTGTATGGTAGATATAGCAGGTAATCCATACGACTGAGCCTCCAGCAACGCGATAGGCAACCCTTCAGTGGTGCCCTGTGAATCGGTCCTACTATTCAAAACAAAAACATCAGCCTCCAGAAATTCCTTATATACCAAATCTGAAGGTACTGCGTCTTTCATGAGGATAGGATTTGCTGGTTTTAATTCAGCGATCAATTTCTGACAAAGTGTTTTATCAGGACCCTTACCTACAAGCATCAATTCAACATTAGAATCAACCGGAAAAGCTTTTACAAATGCCCTAACCAAATCAGGCACGCCTTTCTTTTCAACAAACGAGCCAATATGTAAAAAACGAATCCGCGAACCAGTCCAAATATATTCCTTGCACGCTTTTGGAATAGGGACACCCAGATAGCTCATGGCTATTTTTTCAGGAGGACAGCCCAACTCGATTAACCGTCTTTTGATAAAGTGGGAAACAGCTATTATGGTATGAGAATATCTAAACAAATCATTAAGCTTTCGTGTATACCCAGGCCATCGGTTAGGGACTGAAGTTGCATCAAATCCATGGAACGTAACGATCAGGGGAAGTTTCAACGATTTGCAGATATCTACCACTTCACATCCTACCGTTCCGAAATGAGCATGTAAAACAGCAAGATTATGCTTTGGTATAAATACCCTTAAGGTTTTTTCTGCTTTCCGACTTAATCCGAAATAAAAGTACTTGAAAAAAAACCATAATTTCATTCTAATCTTAAGCAACAAGTACGATCGTTTTTTGCAAATAATAACATTGTCTGCTGGGTAGAGTTCTTCATTTGACCTGGTCTTAGCAAATATGACCTCCGGTTTATGCTCTTTCAATAGCAATTGCCTCCATATCCAAACATTACCAACCGGTAAAAAGTCATTAACAACCAGGCCAATTTTAATAATTGATTTTTCAGTCATCATTCATCTATTGATTACCCGCGCCATTTTTCTTTAAATGCATCAAGCTGTTTTTGACCATATAGATGAATCAAGAAATCATTATTGTATATAGAATCAACAACCTCACTTTCAAATTTCAAATTATTTTTGCAATACGTATAGAGTTCAGCATATTTTCCTCCCCGCGAGGCATTCGTATTTTTTATTTTAAGCTTAGGACTGATCTGGTGATGGTGCTCAAAAAATAGCGGGAAATCACGATTAAAATTCTCAAGTGTGAGAATACTAAGGGACCGGCTCTCTGATTTCACAAAAACATTACCTCCAAAATTCATATCATATAGCTCTGCACGAATCTGGTAATAGTGCGGAATCTCCTTTTGGTAATATGATACCTGGTATTTCACCGTGTTCATCATGTAGCCTGTTTCCAACATGAATTTCTTAACGACTTCAAGATTCAATGAAACATCATCCTGTAATTGATTCTCAAACTGCTTTAAGAAGCTATAACTTTGAAATATTGCTCCCAGTGCCCTGGCAATAGGATCCCGTACTACTGTTACAATGTGGATTTTCTTTTTATTCAAAATCTTACGCGTTAAAAAAAAACGCAATACATCCTGCAAAACATGCCGGGCCGACAAGTTTACTTTTGTCGTCTTTTCATTTAAGGAATGAATACCTACTACAAGTGTACCCCTTTCCCATGCTGACGCTTTCAATGTAGCCCAGAGAGAACTTGATCCCACGTGGCCAGGCGTGGCCACAATTACAACCTGTCGTGCCCGAAGAATTGTGAAACTATACCGGACAAAAAAATAGACCCAATAGATTACAAAACTTTTTCGTGTAACCTCTTTTATAATTTGTCGGATATTTTTTTCAGCCATTGTGTTGCTTCAGAAATGCGTTAAAACAAATTATTCTCCACGGTTCAAAATTAAAAGCAGATTTACCGGTTATCATTTGGTTATAAAACAGTCCTGTTTCATTTGCCTTAAAAAAAACAGGATTACGTTGAATACTTTGGTCAATTTGACGCTGAAACCAGTCTGCTCCATCACTTTTCATCCAACGTTCTTCGGCTGAAACAAAACCCATTTTATCCCTGCGGTCTAAAATTTTGTCAGGTACATGACCACGGAATGCCTTTCGCAAAATATATTTTTTTGTCCCTTTTCTGAAAATCAGGTTTTCAGGCAGACCAAGCGTAAATTCAATAAGCCTGTAATCCATAAAGGGAACCCGTGATTCAATTGAAAATGCCATTGAGTTACGATCTTCATACCGAAGTAGTGATGGCAACGGTAGACGTTGTATCTGCTGCGTCAATGTGTCCTGCAAACTTAAAGGTGTACGTTCGATCGATCGATAGGAAGACGCATTCAACCAGGATGGGCTCTGGTGATTTTTTTTTATAGACTGATAATTTTCAGGAAACCAACTGACAATTCCAGGAAAGGTAGTTTGTAACGCCCCCAACAAAGAGCCAACCGGAAATTTCCCATTTTGCTGTTTATAGGAGTGTGCCTCACGCATAATTTGCAAAACCTTACCCTTTCTTAGTAGTCCCGAATATAAAGGAGTTTCATTGCCACCGTATCCAGCCAGTTGTTCATCTGCTCCCTGTCCGTCAATCATAACTGTAAGGCCTTGTTGTTTTGCACCTTCAAACACACACCATTGACTGAACTGACTCGTAGAGCCAAACGGGTAGTCCATGTGCCACATCATTTTTTCAAAGTCCTGTTGCAATTTCTCAAAAGTGGGGAACACTTTAAAAGACCTGGCCTTTACATGATTAACTATTACTTCTGCAAATTCCCATTCATCATATTTCTTATCCTCATAGCAAGAGGTTATTGTTTTGATCTCGTTATCTCCTGCTCCCTGATCTTGCAGCACTGAACGCATCAAACAGACAACCGTGGAAGAATCAAGTCCGCCCGAAAGTGCAGATCCCACCGGTACATCCGAACGCATGCGCAACCGTACACTGTCCTTTAGTAACGCATAGAACCTGGAACAGGCTTCTGCTTCAGTTCCGTTCCAGCGTGCTGGTTTTAGCGTGTACCAGGTAATTTGATTCACATCACCAGTGTTTATATCCAACTCCAGCAATGTACCTGGCATAACCTGGTAAATACCTTTCTCAAACGTATCGAAATCGTGGTCAAGCAGTCCATGATGAAGGTACTCGAAAGCAATCCTTTCATTTAACACAAAAGTACTTTCTGGCAGGGTTCTCAATTGCTTTATTTCCGATGCGAAAGCTGTATACGATGCCGTTGCCGTGAAGTATAAAGGTTTTACACCAAAGCGATCCCTAACAGCATAAATTTTTTGTTCAATTGTATCCAGTAGAACAAATGCAAACATTCCGTTGAAGCGATGCAGCGAATCACTACCCCAATGCGCCCAGGCATGAAGAATTACTTCGGTGTCACTTTCGGTCTGAAAATGGTGCCCGAGTTTCCGAAGTTCATCTCGTACCTCTATATAATTGAATATCTCCCCATTAAAAGTTATTACGAGACCATGCGATGACAAAACCATTGGCTGATGTCCGTGCGGAGACAGATCAAGAATGGACAATCTGCGATGCCCCAACCCTACCTTCCACCGTGAATCACCAGTTGCTATAGATGGGTATTGAAAATACTGTCTGGTAGACTCTGCCGTATCTTTGCCGGCCAAAACCTGTATGTTGTTCCCCGGAGCCCAAAGTAAATACCCTTCATCATCCGGGCCGCGGTGTGATACAATTGTATTCGCTTTGATCAACGCCTCACTCGCCAGCTCTCTTTTTGTCACTATAGCCGTAATCCCGCACATTTTTTCTACATTAAAACTGGAAATAAATAAATTGTTCCTTCCCCGCTACACCGAAAAAGAAGATCATAACAAAAATAAAAAGATAAAAACTCCACCGCAGAAGCGCACGGCTTTTGAAGAAGGATTCGTCAAGTTTATATCGGGATACTAAGTATTCGCTTCCAATCAATCCGGCAATAAGTGACAGGCATAAAACAAGCCGAGATATTGACAAACCCGCCAGTTCCAGATTCCGGGCAATACTTCCTGTTAAAAATTTGTGTCCCACCTGGCGGATAATCAACGAGGCCTCATTCAAACTGTCGCTTCTGAAAAATACCCAGGCAAAAGTAACCAGTGAGAAAGTAAAAGCGATGTTTATTGCTCTGTAAAAATAATGCTGGCTATTGATCTGCAACCGGTTTAGTACATGAATTCTCCATGGCTTTGTAATCAATCCCACAATCAAATAAAAGGCGTGCAATCCTCCCCAAACTACAAATGTCCAGTTCGCCCCGTGCCAAAGGCCGCTGACCAAAAAAACAATCGTCAAATTCAGATACCATCTGGGCACCTTCACTCGGTTCCCTCCCAGGGGTATATAGAGATAATCCCTGAACCAGGTCGATAAAGAAATATGCCAACGTGACCAAAATTCTTCTATGCTTTTACTCAGGTAAGGAGCATTAAAATTTTTCATCAGTGAAATACCCATCACCCGGGAAGCTCCGATCGCTATATCTGAGTACCCGGAAAAGTCACAGTAAATCTGAATTGAAAAAAAAACCAGGCTTATCAAAATGGTAGCTCCTTCAAAGTCCTGCGGGTTTTTGAAAACGCGGTCAACCACTTCACCCAACCGATCCGCTATAACTACTTTTTTGAATAGGCCAATCACCATCAGTAGCAGCCCTGACCGGATCCGATCATAATCAAATCCATGTGCCAATCGTAATTGGGGCAATACATTCTGAGGTCTTTCAATTGGACCCGCTACCAATTGGGGATAATACATAACGTATAATGCATAATATCCCAAATGGCGTTCAGCTTTGAAATTACCCCGATACACTTCAATGGTGTAACTCATGGCCTGGAAGGTATGAAACGACAGTCCAATCGGAAGGATTATACCCAGCAATGGAATCTCGTGTTGAAAGAAGGGTACTGAAAATGCATTAATGCTATCAACAAAAAAATTATAGTATTTAAAAAATGCCAGTACCCCAACATTGGAAACAATACTAAGCAGTAACAGGAATTTCTTGCTTTTCTGGTCAATAGCATTCTCAATCCATATACCCGCCAAGTAATCAATACCAATGGTAAGGAATAAAATAAGGATATAGACCGGAATGAAAAAACAATAGAAAATACAGCTGGCAACAAACAAAAGAACCCACCGATACTTTACTGGCAGAAGAAAATAGAGTATAGTGACTACTGGAAAAAATATGGCAAACTCAAGGGAATTAAAAAGCATTTAATTTCAGGCAATTAATAGGTTTGAGTAATCTCCTTAAATTCTATTTTTATTCTTTTTGCCAAATCAGCTGAAAGACGTCTGCCTGATTCTGGAAGCAGATGGTCACCGTCACGTGTCTGATATTGTTCAATGACAGCAGAATAACTGACATACAGTATATCCATATTATCAGCGAGTGCCTCCATTCTGAAATCAAACTCAGGCATGATCTGATCTTCAATTTCTTTTATCTCCTTACCCGTGGGTAGTCTTACCAATACTACCTTTCCATGAGTCTTTAAAAAATCAATAGTTGCCTCCAGGTACTTAACCCGCGTGTTAGAAAAAACATATTCAGTCTTATTGTTATTTCGTATATTATTTATCGTTCTATTTCTTATAAATGCCGAGTCAGCTGGTGCATCAACCTGAAACCGGCCATTTGACAGCACTACTCCGCTGGACTTTTGTAAGGAAGTGAGCAATATCTCACCCCAGAAGTGATCATAATTTTTGAGAAGGTATTCATAGTTGACGGGCAAGTTGAAAAAATTCATGTTCGCAACGCAGAGCCCCTGTTCCCTGAATTGGGTAACATCATCACTTTCATTCCTTTTGCGTATGCCAATGGAATAGGGATCTACGCCAACGATAAATAAACCATTCGTAACCAATGGATCGAGCTTCGCCTGAATTGCTCGTAGGTATGCAGGACCGTATGGCGAGTGTGCAATGGTAAAAGAGAAATTGTACATCGGCCCATCTAAATCCATATCCTGTAAAAGGCTATCGAACGATTCGGGATATAATCCCTGAGCTGACCTGGATGTACCTAAAATAAGAGATTGCTGTTGGGAAGAAGTGAATCGCTGATAGAAATTATCAGTCTTTCCACCAGCGAAGAAAGCGGGCACAACAATGTGAACCAAAAGCAATAATAGTAACACAAGTCCGATCTTAAGGAAAAATCTGTAACGCATCATTGACTCACCAACCCAGGTTGTTTTTAAGGTGTTTGGAAAAAACAATCGCTCCATTTTGATTCAAATGCTCATGATCGGCAAACAATGAATCTGCCAAATCCAAGTGCGTAAAATCACACCAATGAATATTGTCTAAATTTATCGTATGATATTTTTTAGCACATCCCTGGTCTCGATTGGAGTATGTTGGGTGTAACGGAGTACTGATCAGTATTAACTCTATACCCTTTAATCTACAAAGGTCGATAATCTTATTCAGATAAATCTCCTGACTTTCAGATAGCGTACACGCTTGAATATAATCAGCCATAACTTTAGGATCATAACCTTTCCAATCATAAATGACTTCAGTAAGTCTTTGATGACCACCTACACCAATATCCAACACATCAGATTTTTTATTGAGCGATCTGATGGTATTAAACTTGATCTTTGGAAATTGAATAATGCCCCTTACAAAAGCAAAAGGATTTCTCTTCGCAAGAAATTTTACTTCACTCAACCCCATAAGAAAAAAATACTGTGCTGTCTTATTTCTGAGATTCTCATCCCTGAAATTCCAATTGTCCATTGACTGCTCCAGATTATGAGCTGAATAGCCAAGCATAACCTTCTTTATACCTGGATTATGCTCTACCAACCGTCTGATCTTTATGTATGTAAATAAATATGAATCGGCACTATTGGAAACATTAATGCTATTCTGAAACAAGGAATCTTCCAAGCCACATTGAATATGAGAATCACCTATAATGACCAAATCAACAGATGGCTTAAGTTTATAGATCGCTGGATTGTTGAACCTGTACGAAAAATAGAAAACAACAACAGAAAGAGTAACTCCAACTAACAAAAAGAATAATCCTACTGACATTAGAAATTTACGCATACTAAAAATCAAAATAAATAAATTCCTGCTGTTCACCACCAAACCAAAAAATAACCAACACGAGAAAAAGATAAACAGACCACCGAACAGGCATGGATATCCGCACATCACTAAAATCCAGTCCGTGTTGGCGCTCTCGTTGAATCCATTCAGTTACAATCAGAAGTAAGATTAGCACAAATATCAATCCCGGAAATACGGTTGGAGCAGAGGCAATCTTTGCAGAGAAAATGTTACCTAAAATATGTATTGCCTGATCGATTGTTCGCGAACGAAAAAAGACCCATCCAATTAAGGTAAGAACAAATGTAAATGCCATTTTTAGGACATCAGAAGACCCGGGAACAAATCTTCCGGAAGCGACTTTACCCAAATGATTTCTGTTTTGACCCATCACCAACAATGGAATAAAAAGAACTGCATTAAACGCACCCCATGCAATGAATGTCCAATTGGCGCCATGCCAGAATCCGCTTAACAAAAAAACAATTACTGTATTACGAATTTTCAATGCCATTTTTCCTTGACTTCCACCTAATGGAATGTAGACGTAATCCCTGAACCAGGTCGATAATGAAATATGCCACCTTCTCCAAAACTCAGCTATGTCTCTTGAGAAATAAGGATAGGCAAAATTACGCATCAGGTTAAAGCCAAAAAGTCGGGCTGTACCAATGGCAATGTCAGAGTAGCCTGAAAAATCTCCGTAAATCTGAAGAGCAAAAAAGAATGCTCCTAATAACAACGTGCTACCATTGTAGTTTTCATAATGGTCAAAAATATCATTGGCATAGTGTGCACAATTATCGGCAATCACAATTTTTTTAAACAATCCCCACAACATCTGACGTAAGCCATCGACTGCTTTAGCGTAGTCAAATTGCCTTTTAATATAGAACTGAGGAAGCAGTTTAGTAGCACGTTCAATAGGCCCGGCTACCAGTTGAGGAAAAAAACTAATGAACGCAAAGTAAGCCACAGGATCCTTCGTGGGTACTAACGTACCCCGGTAAACATCAATGGTATAGCTCAAGGCCTGAAAAGTATAAAAACTTACTCCCACCGGTAATACAATTTGAAGGGAGTAGGAGTTAAATTCCTGTCCAAAGAGACGAAATGCAGCAATGAAGTTGTCAATGAAAAAATTAAAGTATTTGAAGAATCCCAGTATACTGAGGTTGATCGCTATACTGATACCAAGCAATAACTTCCTTCTCTTGTTGCATTCACTTTTATGAATTAGTAGGCCTGTGATGAAATCAACACCTGAACTGCATACCAGCAGAATAAGAAACCGCCAGTCCCACCAACCATAAAATAAAAAACTCGCTGCCACCAGAAAACCATTCTGCCAACGAATGTTATTCTGAAATAGAAACCAATACAGTATAAAAACCGCAGGAAGAAAAACAGCAAACTCCAGAGAATTAAACAGCACAGTTAAAACATTATTAAGGTTGTTGCAAGTATTGTTTTATAATTATAGCGCGCTCATTACCTAATAAAAAAGCGACCAATTGCAAACCCACTGTCCCCTTCAACTTTAGCTTTGGATAGGTTAGCTTTGAAAACTGAATCATCTCACTGGAAACCCGGGGAAATTCCTTTCGATATTTTGCCCACATATTAAAAATATATGAAGCAACAGCTTCCTTGTGAGATTCTGTCAACTTGTTTTGATCAGACAACAACCTGACAAAAGCTTTACGCAGTTGCAGGATTTGTGAAAGTTTTTTCTCTGACATACCATGCCCTACACGCTCACCCTGATGAATCCGAATAAGTGCTTTGGGTGATTCTATCCCCGCAATCACTCCATTCGTTAACATCTTAAAGACCAGGTCAACGTCCTGATTAACGATAAGACCTTCGGTGAATCCCCCCGCTTTTTTCACAGCCGCTGTACGCCAAACAACAGCGTTAATGGGAATAAACCAACCCTGTAGAAGATTACAAATAATTGAATCCGCTTTTGTCATGGGATATAATGGATAGCGGGAATGTCTGGGGCGAATATGGTTTTCAGCAAATTCATGGTCAGATTCAAAATACTCCCACGGACCATACACGCCATTACACTCAGAATTTTTTTGCAAGAAAATGATCTTTTCAACAAAAAAATCCGGAGCTATCAGATCATCAGAGTCCAGAAACAGCACAAAATCACCTGTTGCTAAATTCAAGCCCTGATTACGACACGCAGGAGCTCCCTGGTTTTTCTCATTCAAAATAAGCCTAACGGATGAACATAGTTCCTTTAATTCACAAACAACTTCGTTTTTTGATGCATCATCCACTACAATAATTTCGAGATCAACGCCACCTTGTTTATGTGTCAGCACACTATCCAGCGTATACCGAATCAAGTCAATGCGGTTGTAATGCGGAATAATAATACTGACTCTCTTGTTTATCATTTTAGCCTTTTTAACATCCGCCTGATAAAATTTTCATTCCGCGAGGATGGATGATTTACACTCAGGAGTGAATTAATTTTTTTTGCTTCAGCATATAATTCGAGATCAAATTTATTGTCGTCCTGAATCTGTTTAATTACACTTTCCGGAATGTTCAATTGACTTTTATCCTGAACAGAAACATTCTTCCGTTTGTAGGAAATCGATCGTAATATTTTGTCGCCCTTCAATATCTGCAGGCTTTCATCAAATTTTTCGGTTAAAAACACATACGTGGATCTGGCCAACTCCTGCCTGGCAATCTCCAGGTATTGCAGACCGTACTGGCTAAAATCAATGTCACTACCCACCATATTGGTGGCTATACACGCCAGGTGCCTGGTCTGGATGTTATCCAGGTTCATCTCCTTCCGCATCGCGATAAACTCGGACAAGGTCAGTTCATTAACAAGTGTATGCTGTTTATGCTTAGGCGTTTTTCGTATGTAATAGTATGAACTGATTACAAGGTCTACCGGGTTCCGTAAAAAGACAATCCGGACAATTTCTCTTGATTTAAAGAGTGGCTCGAATTTGAGGCTCCAGTGCCCCATGATGATCTTATAGTTATTCTCAACACCCGGCAGATCTTTAACGAATTCAAACGTCCGATCCGGGTCAAGCCCGTCAATCTGCAGGATATCTTCAGGCCGGAAGTTCTTTTTCAGAATTGAAATGAATGTAGTTCCGGCTGTTTTGGGAATATGTACAAAGTTCAAAAGTTGCCCGCTCATAGCTATTTCATTTTAGGCCTAAGATCTTAAGCGAACCGGAAATCCGGATCTTTACCCGTAACAGCAGTCTCTTCACAAAAACTTCCAGCTTAAAAAACAGAACATCCCGCGCTGGCTTAAGCAACCACGCAGATTGCAAGGAATATCCGAGACGCGTTAATGCATCACCCCCGATAAGTTCAATGCATCGTACCTGATATGCGGTGAGATCATTTTTCCATTTACCAATATTCCGGGTGTTGATCTCTTTCTTCGTTTCGCTATGCCAGGCCCATTCGCTTGTCTTTTCAGAAACACCCGTTGCCTGCAGCATTCCCGGTTCAAATTCCTCGTCAATAAATTTACATACGTTCCTCACCGTCTCTTCCGGAAACTGAACCAGGTCCTCGTACTTCAGTTCCATATAATTTTCGCCAAAATAACGCGGCCCGTTTTCCAACCCGGTTAAAACATGTTTTCTCCAATAGGATGCGGTTTCATTGAGACTGTTGGTCTGCGGGCCCACAGACCAATACTTTAACATGGAGGGAACAACATCACGTCCGTCTCTCACCATATGAATGACCTTTGCACCGGAGTATAGGCGTTTCAAAAATGGGATATGCATCACATAGCCGGGCGTCTTGTCGCCCCAGCGTCTCTTTCCCGTATGCATCATATACTCCCGGTTTACAACAGCGATTACAGAAGGGATATCGAGCGGGTCAGTTTTTTGTAAAACATCTTCGAGTGCTTTTTGCGTCAGGTCAGGGAAATGAATTTTATTAAGCTCCAGTATCCGCTTCGAAACATTTTGCGACCAGTTTTCCTTCATCAATCCTGGCAGTTCCTTTTCAAGCTGGGGAAAAAACCAGGTTTCCTCTGGAATAGCGATACGACTGTGCCGGTTCAGAATAAGTCTGAGCAGGGTTGTACCTGACCGTCCGCATCCCACAATAAATACCGGATCATTAGCTGGCATGGTTCAGCAGCGTAAATTCCAGCATATGTTGTTGATCTTCCCTCACATCACTTACGGATTTGTGACCAAATGACTCTAAAGAACCCAAATCCTTCACCTGAAGTCCGTACTTTCCAGCCGCAGTCTCATACCAGTTCAAGGGCCTCCACTTTACGGGAAATTCTCTCCAGGCTCCGTCCTGTGATTGGCCAATATTTACATTCGCATAGAAAATTCCTCCGGGGCTAATATTTCTGCTAACGAACGCAAGACAATCCATCACATGTTCATCCGTCATATGAATGAGAACAGAAAATGCCCAGATCCGGTCTGCTTTGAAAGGTATGTCTAGCTGAATCAATGCCTTATTTACATGAATCAAGTGAGGTGCTTTATCTTCCAGGGATTGGTTCTTCAATTCTTCCTTTGCAATTTGCAATGCCTCCTGATTGACATCAAGCCCAACATAGTTACCCGTATTCAAAAAACGAATAACCGGAATCCCTCCCCGTAAAACACCACAGCCTATGTCAATAAATGAATGCGTTGGTAATAACCCGACATGTTTAAGAAAATCAATCTGAAACTTTTGTTTTTGTTCGTATGCTTTAGGTAATCCTACCAGGATAGCTCCCTTTTTCGGTTCTTCCTGCTTTTTTCTGAATACACTTTTTAATTTAGAGATGAATCCCATGTTGTTAAAATTTCAGTATACAACTTAGACCAGTAATTCTTAAATGCTTCTTCTCCATACCGGGAATGAATCGACTGCCAGGCGGATACCGTGGTCCTTGTCTTGCCAGCAACCATCTCAACAGCATCCGCAAAATTTTTTGTGTCCGGCTGATGCACCAATATCCCATTATCTTCATTCAGAAATTCATTCACACCTCCACAATCAGAAGATACTACTATCAAACCCGAACTGATGGCCTCTGCAGGAGCCAATCCAAAAGTCTCCAGTTCAGAGGTACAAAGGTATACATCATGCCTGCAAAACGCACCGTGAAGAGTTTGCTTATCGGCTCTCCCCAGAAATTCAATTTTATCAGACAAACCGAGCTCTTCACGCTGGTGAACTAATGGCAAATTGAATTCATCCACACCGTAGAGTGTCAATTTTGCATTCCAGCCCCGGTCGATCAACTCTTTAAGAGTTTTAAACATGATATCATGACGCTTCACCCGTTGTGCCGAACATACCGAGATCATGCGTATTTGCCTTTGTACGTCAGGATCAGTCTTAAACGATTCACAGGGTGTAAAAATATCCGTACGCACCAGATTGGGAGCAATCCGGTAATTCGTTTTTTTATCGTGTACCTGCATGCGGGTTTGCAACGCTTT
>DASXWH010000019.1:0-2978 GCA_036503775.1 Ohtaekwangia sp. | reverse complement strand
TCAATCAGGTATGAAAAGAAGAGATTTTTTTTTGAAGTCGTCAGCACTTGTTGCATTGCCATTGTTTTCCTTCCCCAAGGATTTTAAACTTCGTACCGTAGTGATCGATGCGGGTCATGGCGGAAAAGATCCCGGTACGGTTGGTAAAAAACTGAAAGAAAAAGATGTGGTGCTTAAAATAGCGCTGAAGGTTGGCGAATACATTGAAAAGAATGTGCCTAATGTGAAGGTGATCTATACCCGTAAAACGGATAAATTCATTGAGCTTCATGAGCGTGCAGCCATTGCCAACCGTAACAAGGCCGACCTGTTTATCTCCGTCCACGCTAATGCGGTGACCAATCCCAAGGTCTACGGAACTGAAACGTGGATTATGGGCTTGCACAAATCGGAAGAAAACCTGGAGGTTGCTAAACGTGAGAACTCTGTTATCCTGCTTGATGAGAACTACCAGGAACATTATGATGGTTTTGACAACAGCACAGAGTCTTATATAATGATGTCACTGGCCCAAAGCGCCTACCTTGAAAGCAGCGTTAAATTAGCTGACCGCATTGAAAAACAGTTCAAGAATAAAGTGGGTCGCTCCAGCCGGGGTGTCAAACAAGCCGGGTTCATTGTATTGTACAAGACCGCTACACCTAGTGTGTTAGTAGAAGTCGGGTTTTTAAGCAATGAAACTGAGGAAAAGTTTTTAGCAACCGAAGAAGGACAGGATCTTATGGCTTCGGGCATTTACCGAGCCTTCAAGGAGTATAAAAGTGATATAGAATCTCTAAATTGACCTCCGGAAGTGCACCAGTTGCATTCCTTTTTTTATAACCCCGGTAGTGCATGAAATTATCCAAGGAATTTAAGGTAGGCCTGTTTATGATCGTGGCCATCACCTTGTTGTATTTCGGTTTCAATTTTCTAAAGGGCATCGACTTCTTCACCACCAATAAAAAGTATTATGCCATTTATCACAACGTAGATGGCCTTACCGAATCCAACCAGGTTTTTCTGAATGGTCTGGCCGTTGGCCGGGTAAGTGACATTCAGATCCAGCAAAGCAAAAACCGTGTACTGGTTGAGCTGGATATCGAATCAGAAATCATCATTACCGATTCCTCCGTAGCCATGCTCAACGGACAACTCCTGGGAGGCCGGTTCATTCAACTGGTAATGAAAGGAGGCGGCAAGACCCTGGAACCAAAAGATACCATTGCATCTGAAGTTGCAAAAGGCCTGATGGACTTTGTAACACAGAATGCTGAGCCTGTGGCTGAAATGTTCAAAAATCTCAACACCATTTTAGAAGGCCTGGCCAGAAATACAGGCCGGTTAGATACCATGTTCATCCGACTGCAGGAAACACCGGCCATACTGAATCGTACGCTGCGCACGGCCAATACCAACATTGGAGATCTGTCTACCAGTTTCAAAGATGTTGCCGGTAATCTAAATGCTACCCTGGAACAACTAAAACCTACGCTGGCCAATTTCAAGACGGTGTCAGATTCCCTTAAGATGATGAAGCTCAACGGAACCCTAAACCGGGTACAACAAAGCTTAACCAAAATGAATCAGACACTGGATCGCCTCAACAAGGGTGATAACACCATGAGCAAATTATTAACAGAAGATACTTTGTATGTCAATCTCAATAAGCTTTTACTTTCACTCGATACCCTGGCCAATCATTTCAATGAAAACCCCAATCATTTTTTAGGGCCGTTGGGAAAAAGTAAAAAGAAGATCGAAAGGGATCTGGCACGTCAGCGGAAAGAAGAAGAAGAAAAAAAGAAGTAGCGCTGGTCAACACGTCAAGCCGGCAGGCGGGTTTAAGGTTTTAACGTTTAATGTCGATAACCTTAAACATTAAACGTTCAACTTTAAACTAAAGGCATGGCTCACGATTTGGAATTCAACAAGAATGAAGATCAGTTTAAACTGCTGGTAAGCCAGCTTCACCATCGTGAAAAGAAAGTGAGATTGGGTGGTGGTGAAAAAAAAATCGAAGAGCAACATCAGAAAGGAAAGCTAACCGCGCGTGAGCGTATTGATTACCTCATTGACAAAGGATCATCCTTTATAGAAGTTGGTTTATTTGCCGGTGAGGGAATGTACAAAGAACAGGGTGGTTGCCCCTCCGGTGGTGTGGTTACCGGGCTAGGGTACATTCAGGGAAGACTTACGGTGCTTGTAGCTAATGATGCAACCGTAAAGGCTGGTGCGTGGTTTCCGATTACGGCCAAGAAAAATTTACGGGCACAGGAAATCGCGATGGAGAATCGATTGCCCATCGTGTACCTCGTAGACAGCGCAGGTGTATTCCTGCCCATGCAGGATGAAATCTTTCCGGATAAAGAACACTTTGGCAGGCAATTCCGGAACAATGCGAAGATGTCAGCTATGGGCATTGTACAGATTGCCGCCATCATGGGCAGCTGTGTTGCGGGAGGTGCCTATCTGCCGATCATGTCAGATGAAGCAATGATCGTTGACAAGACCGGATCTATTTTTCTGGCCGGATCGTATCTCGTGAAAGCTGCCATCGGTGAAGATATCGATAATGAAACCCTGGGTGGCGCTACAACACATTGCGAGATCTCGGGCGTTACCGATAATAAATTTCCGAACGATCAGGCTTGTCTGGATTATATACGTTCACTCTTCAACAAATTTGGTGCAACACAAAAAGCAGGTTTTGACAAGATCAAATCGCAGAAGCCCAAAGAAGATGAGAATGAAATTTACGGTCTGATGCCGGTTGATCGCGTTAAGCCATACGATATCGTAGAGATCATCAAACGACTGGTTGATGATTCTGTATTTGATGAATATAAATCCCTGTACGGAAAGACATTAGTTTGTGGAACAGCACGCATTGACGGCTGGGCCATAGGCATCGTTGCCAATCAGCGAAAAGTAGTCAAGACAAAGAAAGGCGAAATGCAAATGGGTGGCGTGATCTATTCCGACTCTGCCGACAAAGC
>DASXWH010000018.1:0-2873 GCA_036503775.1 Ohtaekwangia sp. | reverse complement strand
GTTGTTGTTCTGAAGCAATGTCATGGATTCCAGTGCCATGTCAAGTGCCAGTTTCCGGTGCTGTTCATTATTCACAATCGACATTGGAATTTTTGTCCACGGCACTAATGCATCATCATCCATTTCTCCTAAATCGAATCTGCCGATCAGCACACGGATTAATCTTTCGTCAATCTCCGCCTCCGTGATCAAACCTTTCTGAACGGCTTCAGGCAACTTCTTATAGTTATGATTGATCCACTGACATTCCACATCCGTTCCTGATAGTACACCCTTCACCGTTGCATGTACAGGCGTTGACGAAACCTTATGGCTGGTGTAGAAATCTGCTATTGCTCCGCAGTCAGAAACTACAAGATGTTTGAAGCCCCAGTCTTCGCGAAGTATTCTCTGCAACAGTCGTGTATTGCCACAGCAAGGCTCATCATCCAATCGCTGATAAGCACACATCACCTGACGCACATCGGCTTCCTGCACTAACGATTTAAAAGCCGGAAGATAGGTCTCCCACAGGTCGCGCGGATCAACGTTGTTTAAATTCAATTCGTGGCGACTCCACTCAGGTCCGGAGTGCACGGCATAGTGCTTGGCACACGCCAGAAGTTTTTTATACTTCGCGTCTTCGGGTCCTTGTAATCCTCTCACAACAGAAACACCCATGCGCGACATCAGAAACGGATCTTCACCGTATGTTTCCTGTCCACGTCCCCAACGCGGATCTCTGAAAATATTAATGTTGGGTGTCCATACCGACAAACTCAGGAACCGTTTGTTCTCCTGACCTTTTCGCATCGCCTCCTGATACTTGGCGCGAACTTCATCCGAAGTGGCACTGAAGATTTTAAATACTAACTCATCGTCAAACGATGCAGCCATTCCAATGGGTTCGGGAAACACTGTAACATCGTTGTTGTTGGCTAAGCCGTGCAACGCTTCACTCCACCAATTGAATTTCTTTATGCCGTATCGTGGAATCGGATCCGACACATCACACATCAACGCTGCTTTTTCTTCCAGTGTAAGCCGGCTAAGCAAGTCTTTCGCTCTTTCGGAGGATGATAGTTGAGGTTTTTGGAAGGGCAACTGTTGTCCCCATAGTGGCACACCGAACAGACAGGTGATAGCAACGGCTAGTATTTGTCTTGCTTGTAGAATCTTCAATTTCATTAGTATCGGGTTAGTACAGTATCAATTCGTATTGTATAGATTTAGAAAATATTTTTAAACTGTTATCATGGCTTTGACCACACCGTTCTCGGGTTTCAGCCAGCGCTCAAATTCAGGTGCGGCTTCATTCAGCCTTGCACGGTGTGTGATATATAAAGCCGGTTTTACATCACCGCTGCGGATGGATTGAATCACATGATCAAAGTCTTGCCGTGTTGCATTGCGGCTGCTCATCAATGTACCTTCACGTTTGTGAAATTCCGGATGACTAAAAACAACGGCATCCCGCTGCAATCCAATCAATACGTAGCGTGCACCATGGGCCATGAATCGGAACCCATCATTGATCGCATTCCGGTTGCCGGTAGCATCAATAACCACGCTGGGCATATCTCCGGCTGTTAGCTCACGAATAATTTCAAATGCATCGGATACGCGTGGATTGACCGTATATCGTACGCCAAGCTTTTCGCGACAGAACTGAAGTCGTTGTTCACTCACATCCAACGCGATCACATTTCCGCCAGCGATGCGCGCAAACTCCATCGCTCCCAACCCAATCGGCCCCGCACCTACTACAAGCACAAATTCATTAGCCTGAATCGCTGCCCGCCTCACACCATGTGCGCCAATCGCTAAAGGTTCTACCAATGCCAGATCATCGAGGCTTAGCCCATGACCATGAATGAGTGACTTCGAAGGCACGCGTAAATACTCAGCCATTCCCCCATCAATATGAACTCCGCATACCTGGATGCTTACACAACAATTCGGAATTCCTTTCCGGCAGGCGATGCAGTTTCCACAACTGAAATAAGGTATGAATGTAACGGACTCGTTGAGCGCAAAACCCGGGGCTTCATCAAACGCCACCAGTTCTCCAGCCAGTTCATGTCCGAGCACACGAGGATAACTCAGGAATGGCTGCGTACCCTCATACGCGTGTAAATCCGTACCGCAGATACCAATGCGCTTTATACGAATGATGGCATGTGATTGCCTGAGTTCCGGTTCAACCTGCTCGCGATAAACCAACTTCCGCGGCTCACTGCATTGTAATGTCAGCATCATACGTTTCAATCCTGTTGTGATAGATGCTATTCAAAACTTATCCAGTCTACCTGAATAGCCCCTTCCTTTTTTAACACCGCTACGATATCGTATAACCCGGGCCTTATTTTCGACAGTGATGCTTTTGCATTGCTCCACTCCTTACCTGCTGCAATCGTCACCTCAGCTATCACTGGCCCGTTAAGTCCTCCCGTGCGCAATTGCAAAATGCCCCCGGTAGAAGATTGTGCCCTTACATTCACAGCCTTGAATTTATTTTTGAAGTCGACCTGATTGTAACGCACCCAGGCTCCTGTCTCGGATAGATTCGTTTTCCAACCTTTGAAGGTGCTTGCTGAATCCAGCAAGTCGATAGCAGCGCCATGACTGCTGATGGAAGTGTAGCGGTCTAACTGAATTGGCTTATCCGCAGGTGTTACGCCAACGCCTCGTAAGGTTGGAATAACTTTCCGGATCGTACCATCGCCATTGAACGAAAGACTATCCAGCCGAATGGATCTGCTCTTATCAAACTTGGGTGAGTAGTCATTGTGGTGATAGAACAGATACCATTGTTTATCAAACTGAATGATGGAGTGATGGTTTGTCCAGCACCCCGTGGGAGATTCATCCATGATAACCCCTGTTATTTTAAA
>DASXWH010000017.1:0-8021 GCA_036503775.1 Ohtaekwangia sp. | reverse complement strand
AAAAGTACATGAACATTCTGTTTGACCAGCGATTTTGTCAGTCCATAGCAAGCAGTCCCTAATCCTCCTGAGATATGGGGAGGAAATTCCCAGCCGAACATCAACACTTTCATAGTTTAGATTGACGATTTTTTGTCGCACACAGTATTTGGTAAAGAATAATGCCAGATTCAATAACTGACAGAACATGAGTGAAGATGAAGCAGTGGGTTCAGATGAAAGTTTAAACTTACGGGAATAAGAGTTGAGCGTGTATGACTAAAAAACATTTCACATGGCAAGTAAACCCACAGCACTTTTCAAAATTGAAATTGAAGAAGGTATAGTTAATGAATACCTGTTTTATGAGGATGGTAAAATTGAACATCGTTACGACCGGTCAGATAAGGTAGAACTGGTTGATCCCCGGGAACTGGACGATCCCACCATTCAATTACTTCTGGAGAAATGTCCTTATGAATTTAAAGGCAGACTGAAAGAGATAATAAATAAAGACCCTACAAATGCGTTTACATAAGCTTGTTGTTCAATGCAAACTGAACCAGCTCTGAGGTATTGTGTGTACCGGTCTTACGCAGGATGTTTTTGCGGTGAGTCTTGATCGTATGTTCAGCGATGAAAAGCTTCTCTGCTATTTGTAAACTAGTCAGTCCCTCTGCGAGGAATCGGATGATCTCTGTTTCACGTTTAGAAAGTTTAACCGTTTCCTTCTTTTCATTTTCGCTCGTGAACGACTGGATGTGGTCGTAAAATGATTTGCCTTCCATTACCCGTTTAATGGCTGGCCCGAGATCTTTGCCCGTGTTACTTTTTAAAAGGCAGCCATCCACACCGATGCGAATGATCTCTTCCATGAATGATTTTTGCGCATACATGGTCAGTACAATGATCTTAATGTGAGGGTGTGCGGTTTTTAATCTTCGCGCGCAGGTGAGTCCGTCAAGCACGGGCATATTAATATCGAGTATAGCCAGATGAACCGTTTGCTTCTTCGCGAAGTCCAGCACCTCCTGGCCATTCGAAGCTTCCCCGACTATTACAATTTCTTCATAGTCGCGCAGAACAGCCTTGATGCCTTCGAGTACAATGGCGTGGTCATCGGCCAGAACGGTATTGATCTTGTTCATGAGAGTGGCATTTCAATAACAACAGAAAATCCGTGAACCGGTTTGTTAGCCATGGAGATTGTTCCCTGTAATTTTTCTACACGGGCTGCAATGTTCCGCAGTCCCATTCCTGCTGATTCCGGTTTGTCCGTTTTCATTCCTATCCCATCGTCTTCATATATAAAGCTAACGTATTCCTCATTTACCTGTGTGATCTCCAGGGTGATCGTTTTTGCCTGAGCATGTTTTAAGGTGTTATTGATCAACTCCTGAAGGATTCGGTACAGGTTGAGGCTGATCTCATTTTTCAGTGTTCCGGTCAGCTCCACTGTTGTAATGACACTGACGTTTCCCAGATCATTGACGGCATCGGCAACATCGCGGATGGCGGCCTGCAATCCGAAATGGCGTAATGCACCGGCATCCATCCGATGGGAAATTTTTCGAGCTTCAACGGTAGCACGCTGTGTCATTTCGCGGATCTTTGTGGTGAGCTCCCGCTTTTCTTCTGGTGACGATGATCGTTCAAAGGCGTGGGTGTAAAGATCAAGTGTCACCAGAATACTACCCAGGTTATCATGGATCTCTTCAGCGATGCGCTGGCGTTCCATGTCCTGCCCTTCGAGCAGGGCGTAGGCGGATTTGAGTTCCTGGCGTTTCAGCAGGTTCTCAATTTCCTGATAGGCCATTTTGCGTTTGATGAGTTTGCGCTGGAAGAGGTAGATAAACATAACGATGGCTGTAGTCAGAAACAGCATCATGGCTGTTCCCATCACCAGGGCAGTCTGATTCGTTATCCCCTCGGTACTTTCCATAAAGCTATTGCCAGAAGTATATTTTTAAGAATATTAGACAAATTATGCAGCCGCCACGACATCATGGTGCCTAAAAGTATTTCGTGGCTAAGTATAAATGAAAAGAAAGCACCAGAGAAATAGGTTAAGATAGCAATATTCATCCAGAACAGCGGTGAGCGGTCGATAAAGATATCCTCTTCATCCTGATAAAATTTATAAAACAACAGTATTGCCAGGATGATCATGATCACCGCCTCAACTGTACGGGCATAAGTATTGAATTCATTTCTTTCCCACAGAAAAGAATTAATCAGATAAAAGGCTAGATAGAATATAGTCACTACATATATCCAGATCTTAATACGATTGAGTACGCGAGAATAAAAATATAGAAGCAGGGCAGCTTCGATAAACCCGTAGACATGCAGTGCCCAATAATTTCTACCCGGGATCCAGTAATGCGTACTGATATCGGTGATGAACGAAGCGGATACAAACAAAACAATAATGAGTTGGTATGGAAGCAATTTCTTCCAGCTAAACCCCAGCGGGAGAAGTGGTGAAAAAATTGATCCATACCATAACAGATAGTCAACCCACGTCATTCGTTACACATTTTAGGGCAGGGGGATGAGGTGTTTACGATGACTGTCGGACTGGTTGACTTCATGGTCTCTTCAGGTTTCTTCTTCAGTTCGAAAAACGGTTCTCCATTTTTCAAAATAGGTACAAGCATGAGGTCAAAATACCGATCCTTCTTTTTTAAATGGTTGCGACTGAAATTCAGGTAGGCTCGAATGCCATAGATCAGACTGTCCGTGCTATTCCGATCCTCGAGTCTCCGGTTTGTGCTGTCTATTTCCGCCAGCAATTTTCGGATCCTGTATTTTCCAAAAGCGAAGCCAAAGGGTGTTATTTCCTTTACAAAGTTTACTTTTTTCTTGTTCCAGGTGTTGAAAGAATCCTTTTTATGATAGGCTTGATACTGGGAAAGCTTCTTACCAGTATTAACGGAGTCTATATTCTTATTTGCCCTTTCCCATCTTTCAATCAATACCGGATCTGAAATATTAAAAGCCCGGTTAAATGACAACAACTCCTTTATCAAAGATCGTGTAACCAAGATTTTATTTCCTTCATCGTCTACAATTTCATTGCCGTCATCATCCAACAAAAAATTTTCTTCTTCTCTGTTATTGAAATAAATAATTACTCCAATCAACAGTGCGCTCAAAATGAGCGTCAGTGCTTTAAATAAGTTAAGATTATTCATGACTATTATGAGGTTAAGGTTAGCTAATTAGCAAATCTAAGTAGGGTTGGTACAAATGTTCATACCCATACAGTGGTATTTGCGAAACATGGTCAAAATTTAAAGTTATACCTAAGTCCAAGTTAATCAAGGTTTAAAGGATATCGTTATGCCAATTCAAATCACTATGCTAACCGTTGTTTTACCGCCTAAGAGGTATTGATTCTCATCCAAATCTGGTGGTAGTTTTGTTTCAGAAACAAATCGCAATGCAAAAAGTGATGATCCTTTTTTTGTAATGGGAGTCGTTGTCATTCTAACCAAAAAATCAATCATGAAATTCTGGAATACCTACCTCATCCTCACGTTTCTCCTTCTTTCTTCTGCGGTCGTACTTAAAGCGCAGGAAAAAGGTAAATACTATTCGGCCATCATCAATGTTGACGGCATCTTAGTTCCATATTCTGTTTCGAGCAGTTGCGGATCATCCTATTTTAATGCACAGAAAAACACCATTGTAAAATATATAAACGATGTTGGAGATAATGTCTTCGTTGAAGTCTTCCGAAAGTTTGGCAACCATGCTGATCAGGTCCAACTGGGTCAACTATATTGTATGAGCAAATCTGCTTTCAATACATACTTCATCAGGTATTCAAGGATTGACTATGGAATTCTGGCAATTCCTTATAAAATGCGCTTTGAACCTTTCAGCATCTATCCTGGAGGGACGCTTGGCGGTTACGTAGGCAGAAAGAAACAAAAGCTGAATGGCACTACAACATTAGCCTTCTTTGGTGGATTCTCTTCTATTCCGCTGAATAGCGCAAACAGCGAGACTATAGACAACAAGTTTGGTTTTTCTACAGGCCTAGCATATATCTGGAATATTGAGGACAGTGGATTTCAACTAGGCCTCATTTCAGGTATAGATCTTTTTGATGGTGTCGAAGATTGGGTTTATGGATATCAGCCGTGGCTCTCATTTAGCATTGGCTTTGGATTTACATCACCCCGAAAATCGGACATTACAAACCAACTGCAAGGTTTAAACCGATAAGTTAGATAATCTACAGGCGTGACACTACAGTTCATTTGCTTCGGTACTAAATTGGCTTAAGAAGCGTGTAATCCTAGTTAAAAAAACATTCCGATTCACACCCTGCAATGAATCGTTGTCCTTTTTCCATCAGGCATGTCTGCGCTTTTTCTCTTTAGCCAGGGTGTCAATCCCACGCTTGCTATGGCAAAGATTAAAATGAATATAGACCCTGCGGGATCCCGGTCCATAAGAATATCCTCAATGATCTCATTTATGGGCCGATAAAAGTTTAGCATACTCTACAATTAAAAGATAAAGTGCCTTTTAAATCCTTGATTCGGGATCACTCTATATAATAATCTAATCATTGAACTGCCGTCAGACAGGGTTAAACTTCAGCCTGTTTCCTATCTTTAACAACCTAACCCTCTCTCATGAACAAGATTCTCATACCCCTCCTCCTGGTGCTGTTTGCCTGTGGCACCAAAGACAAAAACGATGCAGCAGCAACAGACAGCGACTGGATGGCAAAAGAAAAAGCACGCGAAGACAGCATTCAGACTGCTGCACGTACCACAGAAACAACACCTGTAAGTGAAGTCACCAACTGGTCTGCACCGGTGCTGGATGCAAAGGATGCTGACTCGCTCTTCAATATATTGGTGCGTATGCAGGTAATGAAAGGGGAGTTCGGTTACGTGGACCTGATCACTGACAAGGTGCTGAATGCAACAGACCCGAACGATCCACGGAAACTACTCGGGGTGCTGATCGTAACCGGTGAAGGGGAAAGCTACAACACACAGTTTGCTACACAGTATTTTACCCTTGCCGTATTTGAACAGGGGAATGGCCAGGTAAAGCTCATCGATTTCGCAGACCTCGGTACTTCTTCCAGTTATGGTTTACAGGTCAGTGATATGGAAGCCGATAGTCTTATGCTTGCCGACAACCGTTTCGCCATGGTACTTCATAGCCAGCATTCGGAAGAAGGTGCGGGTGACTCCGGTTACCGCAGAGACGCTGCACAATATTATGTGTTATTGAATGACAAGCTTACCAGTATCTTCGAACGGACGCTGGATGATTTCAGCTTCGCCAGCAATGAAAGCGATTACTATCGCGAAACTACTATCACTACTACCATCACGGTGCTTCCGGAAAAATCGAACGGGTTATTCAACCTTGAGGTAAGCACAGAAGGCGACCGCAGGGAGATCAGCGAAGAGGAAGATGAAAACAACGACCCGGACGTAACGGAACAAAAAGAAGGCGATGGTCTGTTCCGCTGGAATGGAAAGGCCTATGAAAAAGTCAATCCATAACTTTGCCGATAGACCAAGTTGGAATCAGGAATCTGAAATCTGGAATTATAATTATGAACAATACCCGCGTTTACAGAATGTCTTTTGCCGGTGTCTACCCGATGTATATTCAAAAGGCAGAAAAGAAAGGCCGCACCAAAGAAGAAGTAGACACGATAATTCTCTGGCTGACCGGTTATACTAAACAAACGCTGCAAAAACAGATCGATACCAAAGTTGATTTTGAAACTTTTTTCGCACAGGCGCCACAACTTAATCCAAATGTATCCAAGATCACCGGTGTGATCTGCGGCTATCGCGTTGAGGAGATTGAAGACAAGCTCATGCAGAAGATCCGTTATCTGGACAAGCTGATCGATGAACTGGCCAAAGGAAAATCGATGGAAAAGATTCTGCGGAAATAGTCTGGCTTCGGAGCATCAATCCCGGTTCAGCAATCGAATAAATTCCGCCAGGTGGCTCAGGGTAAAAAAACGTTCGCGTGTATGGTATCTGGTAACACAAACCCTGATCGTCATGCATTCAAAATCCAGCCTCCTCATCCTGTTGTATTTACTTTGTTGTATCTCCTGTGGTGAGAATGACCTCGATTCACCTGGACAGACAAATCTTGAAATTGTTAACCTTTCAGATCAGTGGCACGGACTGGAAAGTCATGCGTATTCCTTTAGTGCGCATACCGGAAGATACCGCCTGGAGTCTTCCGGCAACAGTGACCTGATACCCTTTGTTAAGTATAGTGTTTCCGTACACCGCTTTACCTATCAGACAACATTTAAAGGAAATGTTGTTACGGCATCCGGTGCTATCGCCATTCCGATCGGGAAACAGAATCCTTCCATTATGGTGTATCATCACGGCACCATGTTCAACGATGATGATACTCCGTCCATGCAGAAACACATATCTTCCTGGGGAATGGAACTACCCGCTTCCAACGGGTTTATTGTTTTTATTCCCGATTATATTGGTTATGGCACAACAGCAGAGATCATACATCCCTATCATTTATACCGGCCCGCTGTGGATGCCAGCATCGATATGATCGTGGCTGGAAAAGAATTTCTAAAAGAAAATAATATTACATTCCATGATGATGGAATTTTCCTGGCCGGATTTTCCGAAGGCGGATACGATGCCTTTGCCGTGCAGAAGGAAATCGAAAGCAATCCCGGGTTAAATATTAAGATCAAAGCGTCAGCACCGGGAGCTGGTGCTTATGACGTTGACTATCAATTTCGCGTCACAACGGCAACCGATATTTATCCCGGGCCTGGTTATATGGGCATGGCTCTCTCTGCTTACAATGATTACTATTTTCAAAAACCTCTTACGTATTTTTTTCTTCCCGAATTTGCTGACAGAATACCTGACCTCATCAGTGGAAAATATGCCGAAGCCTATGTACACCGGCAGCTACCTGAACGACTGAGTCTTTTCATTGATCCGGAATTTCTGGAAGCCTACAGGAGTGGCTCCGACCCTGTCTTTGCTGATCTGCTGAACGAAAACAACGTAAACAATTTCAATGTACAAAGCCCGACACGTTTTATTCACGGAACTGCAGATGCGGTTGTACCTTTTCCAGTGGCTGAGAAATCCTATCATGATCTTCTTGAACAGGGAACAAGCTCGGATGTATTGGAGCTTTACTCCTTTACGAGCGGACACGACAGCATGAAATATTTGAAACTGATGATGGAATGGTTCAATTCCATGGAGGCCGAATGATCGGCTTAGCTTTCAATCCATGATCAGGAATCCGCATCCGGTAAGAAAAAGAATTTTTTCTACGTAGTTGACATACCCTATTGTCTACAGTATCCAGCGTAAATACGATATAGAATAGAATCCATCCCCCTCTAATTTCAGGTATTGCAATTGTCAATACTTTATAAAAAATTAGCAGAAGATCAAATTCCACCCCGCGAACTTTTGCAATTGTTAATTATCCGTTTTGTTGCCAAAAGGCTCCACAGAAAAATTGCTCAATAGTATTAAATAATTTACCTTAACGGGCTTTCAAAAATGTCATAACGCTGGTCATTTTTAATGACGGGAAGTTATAACACCAGAGCAAAAGTGCAGAAGGTAAGGAGCGTAGGAGAAGTAAACCGAACCAGTTTAAACCGCCTGAAATGATCTTCGCACAACTCATTGTACTCCTCATTTTTATTTTTATAGGAGCCCGTATGTCCGGCATCGGGTTAGGTGTCATGGGTATGCTTGGATTACTCATCCTCATGTTCGGCTTTGGTTTACAACCGGCTGATCCCCCGCTGGAGGTGATGCTTATAATATTGAGTGTCGTTACAGCAGCCGCTGCGTTGCAGGCCGCTGGTGGAATGGACTACCTCGTTGAGGTGGCAGGTAAGATCCTGAGAAAGAACCCCAAGCAGATCACTTTCCTGGGACCACTGGTAACTTATGCGTTCGTTCTGTTTGCCGGAACGGCCCACATCTCCTATTCGATCATGCCCATTATTGCCGAAGTAGCCA
>DASXWH010000016.1:0-73959 GCA_036503775.1 Ohtaekwangia sp. | reverse complement strand
TGGTTTCCATGGGTATGGAAAATGCCGTTACCCCAGGCTATCCTATAAAGATGGTTTGGACTGATTTTGCCCTGACCATGGCTGTAGTTTCCCTCCTGACTATACTGATTTCGGCACGGCCCGCAACCATTGCATCACGGTTTGGAACCATAGAAAGCCTTTAAACCCCTCATTTTTAAGGTTTTGGATAAGGTTTTTAAACTTTATTCGAAGGAAAATGCTCTGTTTTCATTCTGAAATTGCCTATTTTTCGAATTCCGTTTTCATAGAAAAACCATTTTTAGGATGAAAGTCTCTGCTTCACAGCCGTTTCAAATCATCTATTCGTTGTATCAGCACGAATACCTGGGATTCATTTTTGAATCCTATATCGTCCATTTGGACGAAAAAGGTAAGCTCACGTACCAGCACCAGAATATTTCAGCCAAAAATGCCCGGGAGTTTTCCCGCGGCCTGGATGATCGCGACTTCGAATTAATAGAGCTAATGGATTCTATGCAGCAGGAAACTCTCGTGAAGAAGTTTTCAGCCAAATTCATGAAGCCTGAAGAGTTCCTCGCCAAAACTTACGACAAAGCAAAAGGTAATGAATTGGTTCAGGAGCAAATCGAAGACTACTTAGAAAAACGCAGGGCTAAGATTCTCGAGAAGCTCAAGGGCAAAATGCTCTTTGAAATGGGTAACGATGGTGAACCTACCTGGAAAAAAATAGAGGTACTGGATAAGCGGGCCACTATTCAGTTTCATTTCATGCGTACGGATGACAACACCAATTACTATCCCACGATTTATTATCAGGGAAAAAAACTGGATCTGCCGAATACCTCTGCTTACCTGGTATGTAAGCATCCAGCCTGGATGGTATTGAACAGCAAGCTCTATGGATTTGAGAAAATGGTGGATGGCAAAAAGCTTATTCCGTTTTTCAGTAAAAAATTCGTAGTCATTCCTAAAAATGTAGAGGAAACATACTACAACCGTTTCGTGGCCCCACTAATTGCATCCTTTGACGATGTGGAGGCCAGCGGATTTGAAATCAACAAAACAACATACGATCCACATCCTGTTCTTACCCTTTCGGAGTTGCACACTGCGCAGGCCACAACAGCTCCTTCACTTTTTGAGAATGGTCAGCAACAGGAAGATTCCAGTGACGAAGCAGGTAAAATTGTTTTCGATCTTTCCTTCAAATATGGTAAGCATCGTTTTCGTGGAGATAACATTGGCCCGGTAAGTGTCTCTTTAGAAAAGCAGGGTGATGCCTATGTTTTCCATCGTGTAGCACGTAAGTCTGATGTAGAAAAGAACTTTTTACACACTCTTCAGAAGCTTGGATTACCGGTAAAGGGATTTCGTGTAGCTGTACCAAAGTCTGAAGCATTCTCGTGGCTCAATGAGAACCGTGTGAATTTGCTAAACCTCGGCTTTGAAGTGAGTCAACCCGAGAGCCGAGACAAAAAGTATTTTGTTGGAAAGGCTGTTATTGAAGTTGAAGTCAAGGAGAATATTGACTGGTTTGATATTCATGCCAAAATACGGTTTGGTGAGTTTGAAATTCCCTTTAAGGAATTGCGTAAACTTATCCTCCGCAGAAAAGTAGAATTCAAGTTACCCAACGGAGAAATTGCTATTATTCCCGAAGCCTGGCTTACCAAATATGCAGACCTGTTTGCCCTGAGCGAAACAGAGGGCGATCATGAAAAACCGGTTCTGCGAAAACATCATTTGAATCTGGTTAAAGAACTTGAAGAAGGCAACCTCGCCAAAGTTCACCTGAGCGAAAAACTTCGTTCACTCAATTCGTTCAGTGGGATCAAAAATTATCCACTTCCTTCCGGCTTTAGTGGCGAACTCAGACCCTACCAGAAAGCGGGCTATAACTGGCTACGCTTCTTACACGAGTATAAGCTCGGTGGGTGTCTGGCGGATGACATGGGTCTCGGTAAAACCGTGCAGACGTTAACCATGCTGCAGGCCGAAAAAGAATCTGGATCAGGGACTACATTGTTGGTGATGCCAACTTCCCTTATCTACAATTGGGAAATGGAGGCCAGCAAATTCACTCCGGATCTGAAAATCCTGAATTATACCGGAACACTTCGGAACAAAGACATCAGACGTTTTGAAAAGTATGATCTCATACTCACTTCATACGGTATCACCCGGCTTGACATTGATCTCCTGCAGCAATTCTATTTCAATTACATTATACTGGATGAATCCCAGGTTATTAAAAACCCCACATCCAACATTTCAAAAGCGGTGCGTGAACTCAAGTCCCGCCATAAACTGGTATTGACAGGTACACCCATTGAAAACACTACGCTTGACCTTTGGTCGCAAATGTCATTTATCAATCCTGGTATACTTGGATCGCAGACGTACTTCCGGAACGAGTATCAGAATCCAATCGAGAAGAAAAATGATGAAGCGCGTTCAAAGAAACTTCATTCCATTATAAAACCGTTTATTCTGCGAAGACATAAATCACAGGTCGCTACAGAGCTGCCTGAAAAGGTTGAGAACATTCAGTACTCAACGATGACACCTGAGCAGGAAAAACGCTATGAAGAAGTAAAAACACTTTATCGCGAAAAGATTTTCAAACTGATCGAGTCAGAAGGGTTGGGCAACAGTCGGTTCATGATTCTGGAAGGCCTTACCAAACTTCGCCAGCTGGCAAATCACCCACGTATGGTTGAGCAAGGATATCAGGGCGACTCCGGAAAGCTCGAAGACATCACGCATATGCTCGAAAACGCCATGGCGGAAGATCATAAGGTTCTTGTCTTCAGTCAGTTTGTAAAGCACCTTGAGCTGGTTAAACAATACTTAAAATCAAATAAGATCGAATTTGCTTACCTGGATGGATCAAGCACCGATCGCAAAGAACAGGTTGAACGTTTTAATAAAGATCCTAAACTCAAAGTTTTTCTGATCTCTATTAAAGCCGGTGGCCTGGGGTTGAACCTCACAGAAGCAGACTATGTATTTATCCTTGACCCCTGGTGGAATCCGGCTGTTGAAGCACAAGCTGTTGACCGCGCACACCGGATTGGTCAGAAGAAAAAAGTATTCACCTACAAGTTCATTACCCGTAATTCAGTGGAAGAGAAAATACTGTTATTACAGCAGAAAAAACTCAGGCTTACTACAGAACTTATTACCACTGAAGAAAGCTTCATGAAGCAACTTTCCAAAGAAGACATCACGCAGATGCTGGCTTAAGCCTGGTTGTCTTACTTTGTACTCTCCAATACTTTTTTAAAGCTCACCCAATAGATATTCTCAGAAGCATTTTCAGGTTGATTGAGTGTTTTCATCAACTCATCATAGGTCTGTGCTTTCTCAAACGGTTTTGGAATACCATGTTTCCCGCTGGTAAAAAAGAGAATGCTCCTGTCAAACGAAACAAAAGGGCAATAATCCAGTCGGATTGAGTTGAGCATCTTAATATTTTTAGCGGATTGCCATTTCCCCTGATCATCTTTCACGCTGATATACAAATCTCCTCCACCACTGTCATCTGCTCTTCCGTATGAAGTAAAAATAATGAGCTTCTCGTCCGGAGAAACAAATGCGTTAAACTCCCACAAAATTGAATTCACAGCTGTGTCAAGCACTACAGGTGGTTCGTACTTTCCGTCCTTCCATGCAGCCAAGAATATATCTTCCTTACCTACACCTGATTTATATTCCGCGGTGAAATACAAATTACCACTCGCGCCCAGAGAGGGATAAAATTCATTCCAGGGCGAATTTATAGTCGGGCCTAAATTTTTTGGGTTAGCCCACACACCATTGATTTTTTCTACATACCAGATATCGTAATCTTTCACCTTATCACCTTCAACCGGTCTGTTGGAGCTGAAAAATACCTTCTTCCCGTCAGCACTAAAGGCAGCCTCCAGATCTCCATACTTTCCGGAAAATGAAGCTACTTCGGGTGATGACCATTTACCATTACTAAGCTTTTTTCTATGAACAATAACCGAGAAGGAGTTCTGGTTGCCCACGAGGGTATAAAACATCTCCGAGCCATCCGGTGAGATGGCCATGTCCCGTTCATTATACCGGGTGCTCACATCATCTCCCAAAAAGAGGGATGGTATTTCAGGTATTTGTGCTTCACTCAAAACAGAAAGCAGCAGCATCGCACTTAATATCCCCATTTTCATTTGGTGTCTGATCATAATTTCTTTTCTGTTGGATTTATACGAACTTACTACAAGTGAGACTCAACCCTTTACCCTATGCCTAAAATTATTTCACAACGGCACGCCCTTGTTGTACTTCGCGTAATGATCGGCATCATTATGATGGCTCATGGATTTCAGCGGTTATACTATGGTACGGTGGGAGATTTCGGTGCCTGGCTTAATTCTCAGGGTTTTATCATTGGCACTTTCATCGCCTGGCTCATAACACTCTATGAATTGATTGCAGGAGCAACACTGATTGCTGGTTTTTTTAAAAAATGGATAAGCCTGGCGTGGATGCTAGTCATCATCCCGGGGATATTTATGGTTCACCTGCAACATGGTTGGTATGTAGTCGGGCCAAGCACCGGTGGTGTTGAATATAGTTTGCTTATTCTGGCTTGCCTGATTGTTCTGATTTCAGATGATCGTTAACCTG
This sequence comes from Ohtaekwangia sp., assembly GCA_036503775.1. Classification (GTDB taxonomy): domain Bacteria; phylum Bacteroidota; class Bacteroidia; order Cytophagales; family Cyclobacteriaceae; genus Ohtaekwangia. The sequence goes on along the minus strand of DASXWH010000016.1, from coordinate 69,321 downwards.
ACTAACGGCTTGCTTCAGGTGACGCTTTTTCCAGCGGTTGTGTGACCATAGCCAGCCAGAAGGATTATCCTCAATCATTTTTTCAGCATAACGAACATATTGTTCAATTACATAATCACTGTCTTTAGCGTAGGGTGGTGTTGCTATTTCGAGAAACTTAACTTCATAATAACCACGCTTCACTTTCCGGATATCAACAAAGAGAACCGGATACTGCATAAGTACAGCCAGTTGGTTAACTCCATAAAAAAAAACAGTATCCTGATTTAAAAATTTGGTCTGATACCGTTTATCTGTTTTATGTCCCGGATACTGATCTGCCACGATAGCAATGGCTCGCAATATGCCTTTGCGTTTGATTGATTCCCGGGCAACCGACTTCCGTGTTATCGGATACGATCCAAATCGGGAACGACATTGCGTAGAAAAATTATTAAAGAATTCGCTGTTCTGTTTTTGATAGACATAGTCTACCGGAACAGGAAAATTGAAATTCGCTGATGCCACTAACCACTCCCAGTTAAACTGATGCGATGCCAGAACGATCATCGATTGATGTTTCTTCTTATATTCTTCTGCGACCCTGACATCCGTAAATACAATTCGCCTGGCAAGCTCCTCCTGACTAATGGTGAGAGCCTTCAGCGTTTCAACTCCGTAGTCGCATAAATTTCTGTAGAATTCTTTCTCAATGACTTTGCGCTCACTGTTGGTTTTATGGGGAAATGAATTAGCCAGGTTGCGCCAAACCATCTTTCTCCGATAGCCGACCAGATAGTAGCTCACAAAAAAAAGAAAATCGGATATCCTGTATAAAATCCAAAATGGCAGACGCGATAACAATCTGATCAGGAACATTCTAAACTTGCTATAGCAGGCAAGTTAAGGAAGTATTGCTACTTTTGGCAACTCATACCTGCATCGCATGAAAGACAAAGTTGTAATCATTACCGGAGGATCATCAGGAATAGGTAAAGCACTTGCTGAAAAATTCGGGAGTGAGGGCTCCAAAATTCTGATCACTGGCCGTAATGAAGATGAACTCAATAAAACGGTTGAAGAACTTCGAAGAAAAAATATTACCGTAACAGGTTTCCGGGCAGACGTAAGCCTTGAAGAAGATAACCGGAAGATGGCCAACGAAGCAATCCGACACTATGGTACTATTGATATTCTTATTAACAACGCAGGTATTTCCATGCGTGCTCTCTTTGCAGAAGTTGACCTGACCGTTGTCAAGAAAGTAATGGATATTAATTTCTATGGTGTGCTGTACGCTACGAAATATTGTCTGCCGGAGATTACCAAGAATAAGGGATCGGTCATTGGCATCTCCTCCATTGCAGGCTTCCGAGGATTGCCCGGACGCACGGGGTACTCTGCTTCCAAGTTTGCCCTTAATGGCTTTCTGGAAGTATTGCGGACAGAATTGTTAAAAACAGGCGTTCATGTATTAACAGCCTGCCCGGGATTTACATCGTCAAACATTCGGAAAAGATCACTAACCAAAGATGGTAGCGCACAGGGAGAATCACCGAGAGCTGAGGAGAAAATGATGACATCAGAAGAATGTGCTAATCATATTTACAGGGCAACCATTAAAAGAAAGAACTTTCTGATTCTCACTACACAGGGTAAGTTGGCCGTGTGGCTTAATAAGTGGCTTCCTGGAGTGGCTGATAAAATGGTTTATAAGGTAATGGCTAAAGAAGCTAATGCGCCTATTAAATAAAAAAAACCCACGTGATTGACGTGGATTTTTTTTAGAATATAGTTAGGTCTTACTGAGGAAAACGACTTTTGTATTATCTGCTTTATTAATGCTCTTACAAAAGTCAACAAGTTTATTGTACATCTCGGGAGGGAATTCACCTTTGTTGAATTTCAATCTACGCACGTACACCAGGCTACCCTGATCAATGATATAATTACATTCGTATTCCCCAAAAGTTGATTTAATCGAAACCGCGCTGGGGAGAAATTCCGGATAAATATCCTGAGGAATATGAAAACGGATCGTATCTATATCTGTATACACAGCGTGAAGAACAACATTTGTTTTCCGTTTATCCATTTTTTCAGGAATATGGCTCAGTCGATTCATGAGGTTAGGCATGATAAAAAGTCTTTTGCCGCTAACGGAAGCCAGACGATTTAGTACCAACTCTGTGTTCACCTCAGCAGAGGGTATTCTATTTCTTTTATCTACCATCTGAAATGATGAAATGTCAAATGAAGGAATAGCTGTGTTCCGCTGAATCCATTTTTTCTGATCATCGTATTGTTTGTTCAATACAAACTCCAGATTATCATGTTCATATCTAAGTCCGGAGTAAACGGTTTTGATGGTTGCTTTCGCATTACCTTTCACATCTAAATAAACATCTGCCATTCGCGACTGAAGATTCTGATCAGAAGTGTACCGATGGGTATTTACAATTTTGCCTCCAGACTCAGTTACCATAAACGCCTTGCGATCGCCTGTAAAACTCCCCAGGTAATCAAAAGGATTAGTTTGGCTTGTGCATTCCAACCATATGGTGTCAGCGCCATTGGGAACCGAAACAATTATGTGATTTGTCTGATGGCTTGGAAAAGTCTCATCAATTTCGGAAGCGGAAGTACCCGCATTAATCTTGGTATAATATCCCTTTACGCCAGCTTCCTTTAACATAGCTACCATATAATTGGATAATCCTTTACAGTCACCATAACCTGTCTGATCGACCATCGAAGCCGGGAAAGGCTGCAAGCCCCCAATGCCTAATGCAATATTGACATAGCGTGTTCTGCTTTGCAGGTACTCATACAAGACTTTTGTTCTTTCCTCAACAGATGTGGCGTTTTTAGTCAATTCTCTTACCTTAAGCTTAGTGTTTTCAGGCAGAACATCACGTCCATCATTCAGCAACCTTTGCCACTGTCCATACTCACTCCAGGATTGCATGCTTCCGGCATAACCTTCGTATTCAAATTTGTTTGGCGCTACTCTGATGTTAGGAACAACCTGACGGGAATCAGGACTAAGAATTTCAAATTTATCAGGAATTATGTTTTTAAAAGACCACTGCAACGTGTTCAACCCATTCTCAGATCCAGTTATTGGTTCCTGTACTTTGAAAAGCTTGTATCGGGGCTTCAGGCCTTCAACATAGTTTATTCTAAAAACCGATTCCTGAATAGAAACTTCATCGTCATCATACAATTCAAAATCGGGAAGGTCATAAAGTTTCTTGTCCTCTAGCTCATATTCAAATTCAACTGTATACGGATAGATTCCTTGAGAAAGATCTGCCACTTTGATGCGATTATCACTGAACATTGAACCATCAAAAGCACTTTGATCAATTATTTCACTTTGTTTCAATTTTCGGGTTACATTTCCTTCGGCATCGTAAACCGTTCCTTTGAGGTATTTAACAGACATAAGTTTGTCATACCCTACAACTTCCTTCGCTAGGTCAGCTCCTTTAGAATTTAGTATGGTTATAACTTTATGGAAGTAAAACGTTGAGTTTTTAACTGAATTAACGGCAACACGTTGTTCCTGCACACGAATTACAGCATACATTCCTGCCTTTAAGCTGTCAGGGATCTGACTGACAGGATATTTTGGTTCTTCTTTAGAAAATCCAGTGATTAATACAGCTAAAGCGCTGAAAAAGAAAAGCAGTTTCATGGTTAGATTTTCTTTAATACAATTTGCTCAGCTTGTTTAGCCACCACCTGATTATAGAATTCACGAAGTAGTGGATATTCATTCTGTACAAACAGGCTTTTATTTATCACAAGTATACTGGTAATGCTGAGCTTGTTTCCATTCTGGATGATATTATAGGTGAGCTTGCCGCCACCGTTAGGTAAGACCATCACCTTGGGTTTAGGTAGTTCATCAACACTATACCCTTCAGGGATTGTTATTTGACACAAATATGTCCGGTCTATCGGGAAACCAAAATCAACGGGATAAACACGAGTCTCCAGTTTGAATATATTTTCCTTAACCTGATTGGAAACGAAAGGTGTTAAGTAGATAACATCACCAGCTACTGTGGTGTGCTCCGCAATTGTTAAGCTAAAATTTTGTCTCACGGCTTTTTCAACCTCTTTGATGCTTTCGAACTCGGTTTTATTAACCTGCCAGTTTTTACCGGTTAAGAAATCCTTCAGGTAATCCGCTTCACCTTTTTTGAAGTACTCCATCCGAAACTGATGAGCATCATATCCTTCATTTGAATACGTCACTTTGCCTGTAAGCTCTCCCGAGTCACTTAAGGCAAGGTCTGCGTTTACAACCGTTCTCCCCTTTACTTTCGGTTCTATAGCAATCCAGCCATGATTGGTTGCCGAGATCACCAGGCCCTGGCCGTTCAAGCAGTACTTTGGTAGAACGCCCATAGGGAGATATTTATCTGTGGCATCAATCAGCATAGTCTTGTCCCCGATCTTGACAGAACATAAAGCATAATTGAGCTGTGATTCCATAGGGTATTGCTGACGGATAAAACCGTGATCGCGGGTACTTATCAAAACCATCTCGACAGGTATATTGGCCTTCTCCACCATAGAAGCAAACAGGAGGTTGATGTCTGCTGCAGTTCCTTTTTTATCCTCGAAAACTTTTTTCAGGTTGTCTGCATATTTATCCTTGACACCGTCCCATTCTATGTTCTGCGATACATAATTGTATATCGCTTTCACCTTTTGTTCTGGGTCTGATATTCCCGCTGTAATTTCTTCTACTTTCTTTTTCAGAAAGCCGGATCCTGTAATGGCTTTGCCAAACGATTCATCCTCAAGAAGCAGTTTATTCAGTTTTGACCATGTTCCCATTATCTCTCTCACGGGTTCTCCGGGAAAATTAATATGTGAGAGTGCCATGTTGATTTTGGATACATAATCATCCTCACAGGTCATAAAAGGTTCCTCAATAAATGCCGGTACATCTTTCGATATCCAGTGGTGGCCAACAACCTGAAAGTCTGATCCGGTTTTGTTCTTCACTTCATAGGTTGTGGGAGCAATATATCCCTGCATGTATTTCTCAAAAAAGAAAAAGTCAGGGCACAGCGCCCAATACTCGCTGTGTTGTACAGGTATGCTGTATTGAAATTGCCAGTTGGGAAAGTTAAAAAGGAAAGGAGAGCTAACCGTATACGAGTATTCCAGAATGGATCCTTCTTTTACATTTGGAAATGTGAACTTCTGAAAATTAATATTCCGATTGAATTTCTCTTTGAAAATCCCGCTTTTCTCTACTTCCGTTTCAACCATCTTCCCGTTTTCAAGATTGAAGGTAGAAGCCTTAAACTTCAGAATCCTTTCTTCGTCAGTACCGTCATGATATAAAGGCACTTCCACATCAGCCCACTCAAAGCCATCCTTTGACAGGATTTTTATTCGTACATGGCGTTCAAAATTCAGTACGGCTGAAACTGCAGTAAAGGTGATATATGCCTCTCCATAATCAGAAAGTATCACAGCTGCTGCAGTGGAATCTTTTGCATACACACCAGTCTTTAAATCAGACAATGGGATTTCACCAAATTTGATGGGCGACTTCTGGGCAAAAGAACAAGACGTAATAAAGGCTACAAATAGCCCGATAGCTAAAGCTTTCATACAACTAGGTTTAGGTGGTCAGATAAATTTAAAAAAACAGTTACAAATTTTAAATAGAGTTGGATTCTATTTAGAGGGGATCATTTTATATTGCCCAAAAGTAATTTTTCTTCTTGGCTAAATCAAAAACCATTTTTTTCTGCCAGAGTTGCGGATATGAATCCGCTAAGTGGCTGGGTAAATGTCCTTCGTGCAATGCCTGGAATACGTTTGCCGAAGAGATAGTAACCAAAGAGGAAAGCAGCAAGAACGAATGGCGTCAGGAAAGCGGGAGAACCAAGGCACCAAAAGCCAAAACCCTTAATGAGGTTGAATCATCTAAAGATATCCGCGTCAATACCGGTGATCAGGAGTTAAACCGGGTTTTGGGAGATGGCATAGTTCCTGGTTCACTGGTGCTTATTGGTGGCGAACCCGGAATTGGTAAATCAACCCTGATGCTTCAGGTAGGGCTACAGATAAAATCCCTTCGTGTTCTGTATGTGTCAGGTGAAGAGAGTGAGCAGCAGCTTAAGATGCGTGCTGAGCGCATCAATAATTCCTCTCCGAATTTTTATCTTTTAACAGAAACCAATACCCGCCAGATTTTTCAGGTTATTGAATCCATCGAACCGCAGCTGGTAATCATCGATTCTATTCAAACGCTGTATTCTCCTTTATTGGATTCAACAGCCGGAAGTGTGGGACAGGTACGTCAGTGCGCTGGAGAACTTATGAAGTTTGCCAAGGAAACAAACACTTCCGTATTTCTGATTGGTCATATTACAAAGGACGGTATGCTGGCAGGGCCGAAAGTACTGGAGCACATGGTCGATACCGTCTTACAATTTGAAGGAGATCGCCACCTGGCCTACCGGATTTTACGCACAACAAAGAATCGTTTTGGCTCAACTTCAGAAATTGGAATTTATGAAATGCTGGGCACCGGGCTGCGTGAGGTTTCCAATCCTTCGGAAATTCTCATCTCTCAAAAGGACAGCCAGCTCAGCGGAATAACCATTGGGGCAACGATAGAAGGCAACAGGCCTTTATTGATTGAAATTCAATCCCTCGTAAGTCCGGCATCGTATGGAACACCACAGAGAACACCAACCGGTTTCGATCAGAAACGATTGAATATGCTTTTGGCTGTACTCGAAAAGAGATGTGGATTCCGCATGGGAACACAGGATGTGTTTCTGAATATGGCCGGAGGTATAACGGTAGAAGATCCGGCCATTGACCTGGCCATTTGCATCTCCCTGATCTCCTCGATGGAAGAAATCGCGATAGCCGATAAAATATGTTTTGCAGCAGAGGTAGGATTAGGTGGTGAATTACGGGCAGTAAACCGCATTGAACAACGCATCTCAGAAGCAGAGAAGCTTGGCTTTGAGGAAATCTACATTTCAAAGTTCAGTCAAAAGCTGGTTGACAAAAAAAGTAAAATCAAGGTTAAGGCCTTCGGAAAACTCACCGAGGTATTCGAAGATCTGTTTGGATAGCATCATTCCGAACAGGAAATAAAAATCTCGTTTCTACTTAGTACCTTACTGTATGTTCACCCGTTCAGCATGGCTTCATCTGCGTATACCTTTTTCCTATTACCTTTTACCCGTCTTTCTTTTTAGTCTCGCGGTGTCACCAAACTTTGGCGAAAAATCTATTCTGTGGACATTCATCATTGTTCACTTGTTTCTTTACCCTGCCAGCAATGGATACAACAGCTACTTTGATAAGGATGAAAAAAGTATTGGAGGTTTAAAAAACCCTCCACGGGTAACGAAAGGCCTTTATTACCTGTCTATTCTGTTCGATCTCATTGCCATTGTTCTGGCAGCGATCATGCTTACTATCACTTTCTCAATAATGGTTTTTATCTATGGCCTGATCTCAAAAGCGTATAGTCATCCAGCCATAAGACTAAAGAAGTACCCGATTATCGGATGGCTTACGGTAAGTATTTTTCAGGGTCTCTTTACATTTCTAATGTGCTATGCGGGGATAAATGGATATACGGTAGAGAGTCTCATCAGAACACCTGTAATCATTCCGGGATTACTCTCCAGCATACTATTACTGGGAACATATCCCATGACACAGGTTTATCAGCATGAAGAAGACCAAAAGCGTGGAGACAAAACTTTCAGCATGATGATGGGAATACGAGGCACGTTCTACTTTGTAGGTGGATTATTTGGTTTTGCCACACTGGGGTTTGTATTCTACTTTATTAAATTCTTTGATATCCAGTACGCTTACATTTTTGTTTTGTCGCTTCTGCCAGTGGTGATTTTTTTTATGACATGGTTCCTGAAAGTATATCGCAATGATTCAAATGCCGACCACCGGAATACCATGCGACTAAACTTTATCTCGGCTACCTGTTTAAATGCTTTCTTCATTTATCTATTTTTAAACTCTTCACAGGTACTCCAGGTCTTTTAAAACAAAAAAGGAATGCGGAGTGCATTCCTTTCCTGACGAATAGTAATGTAATTCTAGGCTATTGTCGCTCCCACTTTTTCAAGCAGTGCCTTGGTCTTACGAATACCATCCTCTTCACTATCTGTTTCTCCTTCATATTCAATTCCAATGTAACCCGTATACCCAGCCGCCTTTACTATGTTGAGCATTTTAGAATAGTCCGTTTCAACACAATTACCCTGAGCATCAAACTCATGGGTTTTGGCACTGACACCTTTTGCATACTGCATTAATTCCTGAACGCCTTTATAGCGATCATATTCTTCTAAACACTTTCTTCCTTCACTTTCAGGGGCCCGATTGATACAAAAATTCCCGAAGTCCGGAAGGGTACCGCAGTTCTCCATTCCAGTCCCGGCAATAACACCACTTAACCATAGGCCATTGGATGAATAACCTCCGTGATTTTCAACGATTACATTCATACCAGCACTTTTGGCAAAGGTTGAAAGCTGATTCAACCCATCAGTAGCAGTTTTGGCAACTTCTTCGGCCTTCCCCTGGCCGGCTGCATTTACGCGAATAGAATGACAACCTAAAAACTTGGCTGCTTCAACCCATTTATAATGATTTTCAACAGCTTGCTTACGTTTTTTGGAATCCGCATCACCCAGTTCACCCTCACCATCACACATGATCAGTACACTGGTTACACCCAAATCGTCACATCGCTTTTTCAGATCAGCGAGGTAAGCCTGATCTTTAGCCTTGTCTTTAAAAAACTGATTCACATACTCAACGGCTGATATACCAAAGTCATTTTTTGCTTTTGCCGGGAAGTCAAGGTTAGTAAGCTTGCCACCAAAAATAGATTTGTGAAGAGACCATTCCGCCAGGGAAATCTTAAAGAACAGGTCTGTCGGTTGGGATGCTTTCAAGGTGGTTGAGTCAACTGTCGATGTTGCCGAATCTGAAGACTTAGATCCACATGCCGAAAGTATGGCGGGAACTGCGCCCGCACTTAGCGTAAGGAGTCCAAGAGATCGTAAAAAGGATCTGCGGTTCGTCTGGTTTTCCATAAATCAATTTGATTTTGTTGAATAACAAGATAGAAAATCAAACAGACCCAGCGTAATTTTTTACGTAAACGGTTTGCCGTGCGAAGCTTTCATCATGATGTTAGCAACAGGCTTAATGTATACGGCCAGGTTAACAGCAATAGATGATGTTATGGTATTGCCAAACAGTTTCTGAATTTGCCTCCCCACCCACAATCGTGTTGAGAAATTTTGATTCCATAGATCCGAATATCTCTTCTCAAGCTGCTCTCGCGTAAAAGAAATATCCTGACAATACTGAATGACGAGTTCGCTGAGAATTTTAGCGGCATGAATAGCCATCGCCATACCGTTGCCACATAATGGTGTAATCATGCCCGCGGAATCACCTGCCATTAAAATATGATTTTGCACGGGTGATTTAGTCTCGAATGAAATCTCGTTGATAGTTTCGGGTTGATTCATTAAAAATTCTGCCTGTGTAAACAGAGATCGTAGCAAAGGATTCTGATAGAGAATATTCCTCTCCATATCATGGATATTTTTGTGCTCCTTCAAATTTCTGCGGTGAGTCAGGTAACACAAATTAGACTTTCCGCCCTCCACATGGCTGATACCACAATAACCTCCCGGGAAATTATGTAATGCAATTAAATCAATGGGGTGTTCTGTCCTGACGTGATATTTTACACCCACGTAAGGAGAGCGTTTCTGTACGAAGTCACGATTGAGGGTAACATCCAGTTTCGATCTTTTACCAAATGCGCCAATCACCACATCAGCTATCAATTTTTGCTCCGTTGTTTCTATCTCAAACCGATTGTCAAAGAACTTCACTTTCTGTGCTTCGGTGTTCAAGAAAAACTGAACGCCCGACTTTTTTGCTTCCTCAAACAAAAATGTGTCGTAGGTATAACGCGAAATTCCAAAACCTCCAAGGTCTAAGGGAATGGTTTCAGCCCGACCGCTGGTGGAAGACAACATGAAACGTCTGATCTGAGGTGGTTCAAACTGATCCGGGTATAAACCAGATGCTTGAAGGAAAGGAACAACTTCATTGGAGATATATTCCCCGCAAACCCGGTGAAAGGGATAGGATTTTTTTTCAATAACCTGACATTCCACACCGGCTCTCGCAAGTTTAATTGCCGAAATTAGCCCGGCCAGGCCACCGCCAATGATTACTATTCTTTTCAAATCAGAGAAAGTCTTTCCGTTTGTGGGAAAGTAAATTAAAAATTACTGGTTTTATCTAACTTTTAAAGCCGGAACGAATCTTGAGTATAGCACTTCTTCGTTAGTAAGTATGTTAATGTAAAGTTGGCCCTTTTATGAAAACACTCCCAAACACCCTTTCTGGTTCCGAACCGTTGAACGTTTTACTGGTAGGAAACAACCCGATAGAACTGAGCCGTGTACTCGATAGCCTCAAGAAGGTTCCGGGAAAAAGAATCATTACTGAAATTGCTTTTGATCTGAAGAGTATCTGTGAGCGTCTTCTTCGTTTTGAGCCGAATTTTATTTTGATTGACGATAACGTAGGCAAGACTGAGCTGCGCGAAGCGGTACATACCTTCTCTTCCAATAAGAAAACACAGGGTGTTCCGATCACTGTGCTGAAGAACTCTAATTACACCGAAGCGCTGGGTTCGACTTCTATCTTGGATTACTTACTAAAGCAAAATCTGTCCACCGAGTCTTTATATAACTCACTCAAAAATTCTCTTAAACTCCGGAGAACGCAGTTGTATTTGTATCAGGCTTATCAGAAAAGGAAACAAGAGCTGTTGAAGATCATTCCATAAATCAGATCTGATCCTCGAGTATAAATTCCTTCTTCATACGCTGTCCGTCCCGGTTAATTTCCATTCGTATTTTCTTTTGGGGCCGATTATTGAAGAAAGCGTTCACTAAATTCAGATTTAGCATTGGATAGCTCACACCGTTTATGCTGAGGATAAGATCTCCGGGAAGAACCCCGGCTCTATCTGCGGCAGATTGTTTTCTCACTTCAGTTACTTCAAAAACATTCAGCTGCGCGCCTTTCGCTTTTACAATCATGCCACTCAGATTGTAGTGAAACGACTTCTTGAACGCTGCATTCTTTTTAAAATAAAATTCTTCCTGTGGAAAATTAAAAACAACAGTAAAACGGCTCATGATCTCACCTCCTAAAGAACCATTCCGAAAAGCAAAACTTCTCTTCAGGGTATCCGAGTAACTGTTCGGATCGGGAAAGTTTGCGATGACATTATTCAGTGTGTGTGTGCCCAATGACACGGATTTTATTCTCCCAATCTTACCAAATATTTCACCACCTAAACCTCTGCCGATAACGCTACTTACCACATTTTGTGGGACTTTTATGCGGCTGTCGCTCTGGGGATCCAGAAGCAAACTATGACTTGCCCCGGCATCCATAAGTAATTTCGCATTGAGAGTAGTTCCATCCTCAAGTTCAACCGGTGTAATTATATACGGCTTCGTGTCTTCAATTTTCATTGGCAGCATCTGGAATTTCCTTTTCTTCCGGAAGCGGTCTGGAGTCATGAACGTGAGGAGTTTTTTTTCATAATCTACCTGGATGATGAATCGGCTGAAGAGTTCATATCCCAGGATTCCATGCACATCTGTTCCAAGGTAGTTTCTTAGCTCGAGGTAATCCTCTTCCAGCACTAACATGGCGTGTCCTCTTCCCACTACTCCAGGCAGGGAAAGGGATACATTGTTAGCCACGTAAGCATCGACAATCTTTTTACCGCCAACCCCTGCGATGGAATACTTTCTGGAGTATGGCAGATTAAGAATATCCGTAAATGTTTTTTGAGTAAGTATCGCTGTCCGTACACCGGTATCCAGAATGAATTTCAAGGGTAAAGCATCATTCAGTACAACCGGAACTACAATGAGGTTATTATAGACTTCAAAGGGAATTTGAACCCTTCGCTGACCATCAGTAAGCGTGAACCCCAGATTCTGAGCTTTTGAAAAAGCCGAGCAACACAGCAGAAATAAAAGGATGCCACCTCGGATCATATTGGGTCAATGCAGGATCGTCTGCATCAATATAGGTAAAATTTGAGAAGAAGAACTCGCTTACTGGTTTTGCAACAGCACAGTAAGTAACGATTGGGGTTGATTCTCGATCAGAAGAAAATCGAGATTCTTTTTGCGAAGAAAACCGTTGTCAACCATTCGCTCCATTTGATCCAGAAGCGGACTAAAGAAGGAAAGTGTATTTAAAATACCTACGGGTTGTTCAATTAAGCCTAACTGTTTCCAGGTTAGAATTTCTGCCAGTTCATCCAGTGTTCCCCATCCCCCGGGTAACGCGATGAATGCATCGGCAAGATCGGCCATTCGCTTCTTACGCTCATGCATAGATGATACCACTTCAAGTCTTGAAATACCCCGATGGCCCACTTCACGTTGAAGAAGAAAATCAGGAATGATACCAATGACTTCCCCTTTGTTTGCCAGCATGGTATCAGCCAGAACTCCCATAAGGCCAACATTGCCTCCGCCATAGACCAGGGAGTGATTCTGACTGGCCATGAGAATAGCCAACTGCTTTGTGGCTTCTTCAAATTCGGGTTTTAAACCAATGGAAGAACCGCAGAAAACACAAAGGTTCATGAAGGATAGGAAGAGTGAGGCTTAAAAACAGCCTAGAATTTATTATCGTATTTGTTCTTACTCACCGTTTTATTCGGGAAAATCCACGGTGAAACAATAGCAAGAATGAATAATGCTACCACTACATAGAAAGGCCACCAGTCAAGGTTCATAACTTTATTAGTTTAGAAACGTAAAAATAGGCTCTATTAAAGTAATTTCGCGCCCGACTCTCAAAAAAATGTTTTAAACTGCCTAAATCGAATAGGTATATTTATTACCACCAAAGCCATGAAGAAGTTCTTGATTTTTGCCGGAATTGCAGTAGTTGTCCTGATTTCGCTGGGATGGCTCACCAAATTCTACATGATGAAGCAAACCAAATCCTTCAGCCCTGAAGAAGAGGTGGCTTTCAATCAGGATGATCTCTCGGTAAAGGTCATGTATAACAGACCCTATAAAAAGGGAAGAGATATTTTTGGGGGACTTGTACCATACGACAAAGTATGGCGTACCGGAGCCAATGAAGCCACAACATTTGATACCAATAAAGACCTTATAATTGAAGGTTCTGTTCTTAAAAAAGGCAAGTACTCCCTATGGACTATACCAGGAGAAAACGCCTGGAAGATCATTTTCAATTCGCAACACGGTCAATGGGGTGTTAATTCAGATGGCGAAGCTAACCGGGATCCAAAAAATGATGTCCTTTCCATTGACATTAAGGCGGTAGAACAGGAGCGTCAATTTGAGCAGTTCACTATTGCATTTGAAAAAGTTGGAGAGGAAGCTGAAATGGTATTGTTGTGGGACAAGACCCTGGTTGCCGTACCTTTTTCCTACAAGCCATAATTTTATTTCAATCATCCTTTTCGGGCAACAGCCTTTATCGTAAGTTTTCTGTTCTCTGGTGATGTAGCCGGAATCGCATTTACAAAATACTTCAATTTCGAAGGATCAGCTCCTTGTGCAACCAATGCCCGAATGATAGCATCTGCCTGTTTTGCAGTTCGGTCGTTGTGATATCGAACCCGCGCTACAATAGTATCACGTTGATATAACTGACCCAGTGTATCGATATCATCATATTTCATGGTAATGGAATCCACCAGCATCTCCGTTAAGTCATTATCGGATTTTACCGAGTCTTCAACATAACCACTCAGCATCACCTGAATTTCAAATTTCAGGGTAGGATTCGCTTTAATTACACGGGCGAGTCGTTTTATCTCTGTATCCGATTTTTCGTCCAAATCATTGGAGTAAGGTTTGAATTTCAGCAGGTCAAGGGATAGCTCATCACCAATAGCAACCGGTTTAAGTATAACGTTTACTTTTTCTTTCTGTGGAATTTTGTCACTGGTAAGGTCTAGTTGCCTGGATATATAAGAAACGTTGCTTTGTTCGGGATCAAAGGAAAGCTCGTACTTTGTTCCTTCACGCAGGTAGAAGAAGTATGTACCATCAGCTGCGGGTCTTCCATTATAAAATCGGGTGTTGGTTTTTAAATCCCATGCAGCAATATATGCGGGAACCGCGGCTCCGGCAGGATCTGTAATCTTGCCTTCCACTTTCATCATTCCCTGTGGTTTGATTTCAGTTGGAATCAAAAATTCGGTTAACTCACTGTTCTTTTTCTGGCCCGGACTTTCCTTCAGCAAATATCTTCCCAGTGCAGCCACGCTTACGAACTGATCATCTTTCTCCGTGTTTACAAAATCAAGGGCAATGGGCTCCGTCCATGTTCCATTTGAAAATTTGGAAACATATAAATCCATTCCTCCCTTCGTTGTACCCATTTTGTCGGAAGAAAAAATCAGCGTTTCGCCATCAGCCATGATGCGGGGTGTTTGTGAATTACCGGTATTGATAGCTGCCGGAAGTTCAGCCGGTTCACCCCATTGACCATTTGGTTTCTTTTGTGATACAAAGAGCTTGCAGCCACTGGCTTTGTTCTGATCCATTTTGTCGCAACGCATGAAATACAATGCCTTTTCATCCGGAGTAAGGGAAGGGCATCCATCATTAGCCTTTGAATTTATAGGCAGCAGCAGGTTCTCCGGTTGCGTCCACGATGAACCTTTAAGTTCAGAAACAAAAATATCATAGCCCCCGATCACTGGGGTTTTAGCCCCGGTAACATAGATCTTCTTTCCATCGGCACTCAGGGCATAGCCCTTCATAAAATTCAATCGTGTATTCAGGTATTTAGGAACGTCCACAGGGGTGATCCAGTCCGATTCGCGAGTCGTGTATGACACGGTTAATTCACCATCCTGGCCGCTGTTTGAAACGAACAACAATGCATTACCATCCATGCTGATGTAAGGAGCATACAAATCAAGTGAGGGGTGATTGATAATACTGGGTAGTCTTCGTGTCTTGGCCTGCCCGAAGAGGGTTGTGAAAGCCAGAGTCAATAATATGATGCAGGTAATCTTTTTCATAGGTATAGTATGGTTAAAATTACGCATTTCCACATAGACAGAAAGCAAATTCGCTGCCGTGAATTATTACCAGATTTTTTGACGTATCACTGGATTTTCAGCACATCATCGTAACTTCGCTCCTTCATATTTGAGCATAATTTCAACGCTATGATACAGGTAATTCCATCGATCGCCATCCGTCATGGAAAGGTGGTTAAAATGCGCAAGGGTGACCCTACCAGTGAAAAAGCGTATGATGAAAACCCGCTTGACCTTGCCAAGCGGTTCGAAGATCACGGCATTGAAGTCATCCACCTGGTTGACCTTGACGGTGCCGAAAAAGGAAGCCCTAAAAACTGGCACGTACTGGAAGCTATTTCTGGATACACCGATCTTAAAATTGATTTTACCGGAGGTATTTCTACCGATGGAGATATCTCAAAAGCATATGAATATGGCGCGGATTACATTACCGCTGCCAGTATTGCTGTCACGGATCCCGAACTCTTTGCCTCCTGGATCATTTCCTATGGCCGTGAAAAAATTACCTTGGGTGCCGATGTTGTTGATCGTAACACAAAAGAACTTCTTTTCAGAGGTTGGCAACGCAGAACACAAAAAACCTTGTTTGATCACCTCGAATACTTCTACTCCAGAGGTTTGAAGTATGTGAAATCAACCGATGTATCACGTGATGGCGTACTCGAAGGACCTGCCTTTGATTTTTATCAGGATATCGTTACCGCCTTCCCGGAGATGTGTGTGCTGGCCAGCGGTGGCGTGCGGGGTGTAGACGATATTAAACGCCTGAATGATATGGGTATTTTTGCCGTAATCTTTGGTAAGGCATACTATGAGGGGATTCTGAATCTTAAAGACCTGGAGCAATTCCTCGTAAAAAAGGAGATCTAAATGTGAGGTTTTCAGTACGGCAACAGACTATTCTATTTCTATTTTAATTTTCAAAAATCTTGAGTTCTGATCGTTACAATCAACGCGGTGTCTCTGCCTCAAAAGAAGATGTTCACCAGGCTATAAGCAAATTAGACAAAGGACTTTTTCCGAAAGCCTTCTGCAAAATCGTGCCTGATTACCTGGGGAATGATGAGACGTATTGCACCATAATGCATGCCGATGGAGCCGGAACAAAATCCTCACTCGCCTATCTCTATTGGAAAGAAACCGGTGATCTCTCGGTTTGGAAAGGCATTGCTCAGGATGCCATCATCATGAACATTGATGATCTGCTCTGCGTGGGCGCAACACAAAATATTTTACTTTCATCTACCATTGGCCGCAACAAGAATTTAATACCAGGTGAAGTTATTGCCGCCATCATCAACGGAACAGAAGAAGTTCTGGCAATGCTGCGGAAGCACGGGCTTAACATCATCAGCACCGGAGGTGAGACAGCCGACCTGGGTGACCTCGTAAAAACGATTGTCGTTGACAGTACAGTAACCTGCCGCATGAAACGCTCGGAGGTTATTGACAATCAATCCATACAACCCGGTGATGTCATTGTTGGTTTGTCTTCTTATGGAAAAGCAACGTATGAAGATCAGTACAATGGAGGTATGGGAAGTAATGGATTAACCTCTGCGCGTCATGATGTGTTTCATCACGACTACGCTTCCCAATATCCCGAAACCTATGATGGCGGGGTACCGAAGGAACTGGTTTACGCAGGGAAATATAAAGTGACTGATCAGGTTGCAGGGGTTCCGTTAGACATCGGCAAACTTGTTTTATCACCTACCCGTACTTACGCTCCCATTATGATCGAAATGTTCCGTGAACTCCGGAAACATATACACGGGCTCGTTCACTGCAGCGGTGGGGCGCAAACAAAAGTGCTGCATTTCGTTGACAAGGTTCATGTTATAAAAAACAATCTCTTCGATGTGCCTCCGCTGTTCAGCATTATTCAGGAACAAAGTGGCACAAACTGGAAAGAAATGTACAAGGTCTTCAATATGGGACATCGTATGGAGATCTATCTGAAAGAAAAATATGCCGATCAGGTTATTTCCATTTCCAGGCAATTCGGAGTTGACGCTAAAGTCATTGGTCACGTAGAAGCTTCTGATCAAAAGAAGGTCACTATAAAAAGTGAGTTTGGTGAGTTTGTATACTAGTATCCCTGGTGTTTCCCGAATGAAAATTGATTACTTAGGACACGCTGGATTCCTCGTTGAATCCGAACATTCCATAATTCTTATGGACGCGTGGTTATCCAACTATGGTGCCTTTGATGGCGGATGGTTTCAATATCCCCGAAATCATCACCTGTCTGATTTTGTAAAGGAAAGATTTCAGGCCAATGCCGGAAAGAAAAATGTATTTGTTTATGTGAGTCATGAACACAAAGATCATTTTGATGCTGATTTTTTGAAAAGCATAGAATCCTTTGATTTCAGATACCTCATTCCAAGCTTCAGGCGATCGGTATTGTATGATCGTATAAAAGCTTTCACCTCCCATGAAATCATTCTCTGCAACGATGAGAATACGATCAGGATAAATGAGTCTGAATACATCAAAATTTATACGGATGACAGCGAACTCAATCGCGATTCGGCTATTCTGTTTTCGGATGGTAAACATAAATTCCTGAACCTGAATGATTGCAAGATTCATGACCGCCTCGGCATAATCAAACAGGAAGAGGGAGACATTGACGTTTTTGCGGTTCAGTTCAGCGGTGCCACGTGGCATCCTACCTGTTATGATTATCCGGAAGCTGAGTATAAAAGAATCTCCCGGAAAAAGAAGCTGAGTAAGTTTGAATCAACCGCCATTGCGATAGAAAACTTAAATCCCAAAGCATACATACCTTCAGCTGGCCCCGCCTGTTTTCTTGATCCGGATTTGATCCATTTGAATTTCCAGGAGGAAAACATCTTCCCCAGAAACGAGCAGATCATTGAATATCTGCAGAAGCGATTGAAAAAGGTCAGGCCCGAAATTTTCAATATGATGCCTGGTGATACGCTTGCCGTAAATGGATCTGTTCAATATATCGAACAATCCAAAGAACGAGTCACAGAACAAAATGTAAAAGAGTATATTTTCAACTATGCCAGCAACTACCGGGATTTTTTTGATTCCATAAAAAAACCGCTTGAGGCATCCGAATTCAAAACGCTTTTAGATCAGCTTGTCACTGAGTTTCGGGATAAGCTGGATAATTTCAAAAGTAAAAATCAGATCGACCGATCGCTTTACATCGGATTTATCGATCAGTCTGCACAGTATATAGAAGTTAACTTTCACAATGATTACGTGAAGCTGGTAGATGAAATATATCATGAAAACTTCTACCTGTTACGCGTCAATTCATATGACATAAAAAGGGTACTGCAAGGTTATTTGACCTGGGAAGATTTCTCGCTCACATTCAGGATGAGGTTAAACCGCAAGCCTGATGTTTACCAGGTATTGATGCAGGGCTTTTTGATCCTGGAAAAAACTGACCTGAATTATTTCTGTGAAAAAATCCTGGAGATTGAAAACAGAAATGAGCGCATCATAGTTGAAGTGGGAGGCATTCGCTATAGCATTGACCGCTACTGTCCGCATCAGGGCGCTGATCTCAAGTATGCATGGTCAGAAAATGACAGGCACCTGGTATGCCCCAGACACCGCTGGGCCTTTGATCTGGAAGATCAGGGGAATTGCAAGATCAACTCCGCGTGTATAAATGCGATTCCACTGGAATCAGATTGATAGCACATTAATTCACACCTTCTACCAGAATCATTTGTGTGTCGGATGCCGACTGACGAATGGCCTTGGCTGGGGCATATCCGGCAGATGACCACCATGCTTTTGCTTTCTCAACAGAGGGAAATTCAAGTACTACAATCCGGCCTGGCTGCCAGTCACCCTCAAGCGTTTCTGTACTGCCGCCCCTTACGATGAACCGGCCATCGAACGGAACAAGTGAGCCGGGTGTTAGTTTTTTATACTCCTCATACCGCACCGGATCTTTTACATTGACATCAACAATAATGTAGGCTTTCATAGAGTTGTTGTTAGGATATTTAAAAGTAATAGAAGCGGGAATATCTTCCCTTTATTTTCATTTCTTTGCCTTTCATTATTAACGGAAACTATTATGAGATCATTTATCGCCTGCCTGACGCTGTGTATAACCTTCTCCCTCCAGGCACAATCTAAAAAAGAACTTGCTGCTGAGGTAACGAAACTGAAGTCTGAAATAGCGGAATTAAAGAAGCCGAAAGAGGCTAACCTTGCAGATAAACATAAAAAAGCAAGTTATGGCCTGGGTGTATTGGTTGCAACCAATATCAAGTCACAGGGAGCAGACTCACTCGATGTTGAAAGCTTATCATTAGCGATCCGCGATGTGTTTGAAAACAAGACACTCAAAATGGAGCAGCAGGAATGTATGACCGTTGTTCAGCAATATATGCAGCAGGCTATGGAAGTAAAGGGTAAAAAATTAGCGGAAGAGAGTGTGGCTTTCCTGAATGAAAACAAAACCAAAGAAGGTGTTAAAGTCACTGCGAGTGGCCTTCAGTACAAAGTGCTTACGGCAGGCAAAGGTAAGGCGCCTGTTGCAACCGATCAGGTTACTGTACACTATACGGGCAAACTTACTGATGGTACTGTGTTCGACAGTTCCGTGGAAAGAAATGAGCCAGCTACCTTTGGCGTAAGTGATGTGATCCCGGGTTGGACGGAAGCGCTTCAATTGATGCACGAAGGTGACAAGTGGATATTATATATTCCACATGATCTGGCGTATGGCGAGCGTGGTGCTGGCGGACAAATCCCTCCTTATGCTGCACTGATTTTTGAAGTAGAGCTCCTCAAAGTGAATTAATGAAGATTCCTTCCCCGAAACGAGGAACAAAATCAACACCATTCAATTGCATCATAATTTTATCATAAGCCGTGCATTACTAGTGCACGGCTTATGAAAGACATTCTTCAACGCGTTAACCTTTACTTATTATCCGCAATTCTTCTTACCATAGTTCTGTATTTTGGTAAGACCGTTATCGTGCCCATTATGTTTGCGGCCTTGCTGGCCATGCTTATGGCTCCGATCTGTCGCTGGCTTGACGCCAAAGGAGTTAACCGGGTAATCTCCTGTCTCACCTGTGTCTTCATACTGCTGATAACCCTACTCATCGTGCTGGGTGTTACGGTTGGAGAAATCGTTATGTTCGCGCAAGACCTTCCGCAGATTGAAAAAAAGGCCGGTGAACTATTCAAAAACCTTCAGGCTTTTGTGGAAGATTCAATCAATGTCTCTGCTGAAAAACAGGATGCGTTCGTTCAAAAACAAATACAAAACCTCGGTAAATCAGCTGGTCAGTATATCAGCAAAATTTTAGGAGGGCTTACCACAACTATTGCAGGTTTGCTGATCACTCTGGTTTTCACGTTTCTTTTTCTCTACAACAAAGAACGCTACGAAACTTTCTTTCTGAAACTGTATAAGGAAGAAGAAACCTCCAAAGTAAAAGGCATCGTTCAACAGATCAGTACGGTATCACAAAAGTACCTCACTGGCAGAGCAATGTCTATCCTTATTCTCTTTGGATTATACTCCATCGGGTTACTGATTATCGGAATCAAGAATGCTGTTCTGCTGGCAGGCGTTGCCGCACTGCTTACTGTTGTTCCTTATGTTGGTTCCACCATCGGTGGGATCTTTCCATTTCTTATGGCTTTGGTAACAGAAGATTCTGTGCAGCCAGCCTTTTGGGTTGTTGCCGTGATTGTTTTCATCCAGGCCATGGACAATTATTTTATTGAACCCAATGTAGTAGGAGGTGAAGTAAATCTCAGTGCGCTTGCTTCGATCATTGTAATCATCTGTGGCGGATTGATCTGGGGCGTTTCCGGAATGGTACTTTTCATACCGATGCTAGCCATCATAAAAATTGTGTGTGATCACGTTGAACCACTTAAACCCTACGGTTATATTCTGGGTGACCCAGATGGAAATGCACCTTCGCGGATCAGGGAATGGATAAAGGAAAAATTTTCAAAGCGCACATCATCACGTACAAAACGAAGCAAAAGTAAAGCTGTGTAGGCCCTGTCAGGCCTGAAGCCTGATAGCATTTATAAAATGCATACCTTAGGATACAAACAACCTTCTGAGCTATGATGAAGAAAATCCTGATTGGTATAGTAGTACTGGCCGCCATACTGGCTGGTGCAATGTTCTATCTGAATAATCGTAACCGTACATTAAGCCCTCCGGGAACTGCTGAGCTAACATCCGGAGATCTGAAAGTTTCAGTTACGTATAGCAGACCATCTGTGCGCGGCAGAAAGATTTTTGGAACAAAAGAAGAAGGTGCGCTTCAACCCTATGGTGCGTACTGGCGATTGGGCGCAAATGAATCCACGGAGATCACCGTTAATCAGGATGTCAATTTTAATGGTCAGCCTATTAAGGCAGGAACGTACATGATGTATGCTGTGCCCGGAACTGAAACCTTTGATATTGGTTTAAACAGTGAATTAGGTAAATGGGGATATTTTGAGCCTGACCATGGACTCGATATTCTGCACACCAAAGTGGCCGTACAAAAGACAGCTTCATCTGTTGAAATGTATACGATAACACTTGAACCTACGGAAGACGGCATAAACACGATCTTTGAATGGGGAGATACAAGACTTGTGCTTCCCATCACCCGGTAAGAACTCCGTTTAGAAAAGTATAAAATACAACAGCAGAACAAGCGCGAGAAAGACCACAACCCATTTCATAGCCTTGCCTGATTCAGCAAATTCATATGCGCAGATCGGGCATGTTTTACTGTCCGCATCTACTTCCATGGCACAGGAAGGACACTCTTTTTTTTTCATAACACCTCAGGTATGGATTACGCTAATTAGTCCATTTTCAGGTCATTTCTGTCATTTTTGATTTGTATTTCGGGCGGAATGGATATGAAACAATATTTCGTATCCGCGAAATTTGGATAAAAAAAGGGTTGCAATAAGACTTATTGTTAAGAAATTCCAAATAAAATTCTGTTAATAATAGTTCAGCAATAAATCTCAGGGTTGGGTCGGATAGACCTGAACGTTCATACTGTTTTAGGGTGAAAAAGGATAGTTAATACGGATACACCGCTCTGTGCGGATTTCTTACATGACTTCCTGCACGTCATCCATTACAAAAGCTTCATGGAATTGAATGATCACCTTTGCATCATCAAACTAACAACAAACATGAAATCGAAAATCACTGTCCTTGCCTTTGCACTTTTAACTTCCTTGTCAGTTCTGGCCAATTCATCGGCTTCATTAACCATTGTAGCTTCAACTGAAAGCGTTTACAATGTTTATTACAAAACCGCTGAAGCCGGAAGAGTAAAAGTATCTATCTACAACAGCGGCAA
Source organism: Ohtaekwangia sp. (assembly GCA_036503775.1). GTDB lineage: Bacteria > Bacteroidota > Bacteroidia > Cytophagales > Cyclobacteriaceae > Ohtaekwangia. The sequence goes on along the minus strand of DASXWH010000016.1, from coordinate 46,791 downwards.
TAAGCTTGTTTTTTCCGAAATGTTGTACAACGTGGCGTCTTTCATGCGTCCATACAATTTCAGTGAATTATCAGAAGGTGAGTACACCGTAGTAGTTGAGGACAAAAATGGTAAGCAGGCTGAAAAAGTTAACTATGCCATGAATAAGATCACCAGCATCATTAAGGTAACTGAAGTAGCCAATGCCTCTGACAAGTTTCTGCTTAATGTAACAACCACCGGAACACAGTCTGTAACCGTAAAAATATTCGATGCGACTCAGACACTGGTGTATAACAACGAAGTAGAAGTAACGGGTAGCTTTGGTGTCATTTACAACCTGAGCCAGATCAAATCAACCGATAACATCACGTTCGAAGTTTCAACCAGCAATGGTAAAACTGAAACGATCACGTTCTAATCAGAACCAAAAACGATCAAAAAGAGAGCCGTCCATAGAGACGGCTTTTTATTTTGTATGCATTCAGATCGTGAATTCGATTTTAAAGCGCAAATGGATTAAGTCTTTTGACTGATTCGGTATGAACCTCTGAAAAAATTTGTAATATGTAACACCTAACCTTAATGATTATGAGTAAAAAAATCTCTCTGGTGTTACTGATCATTCCTGTTTTACTGCTGTCGTGCAGCTTTAGCGCAGGTACAAAGAAAGATCTTGCCAATGGTCTTTCTCACAGCTACAATGGCTTTACGGTGGAAGAAGCTTTCCTCGTGGGCTCCGATAACACGGTTTTACTTTCCAACAAAGTGCCACTGAACAGCCAGGTCGCCATTGTTGTACAGGGCATCGGCAATTATGTTTTAAAAGATGACAAGGCATTTCCGGGGCTTTCGCTTACCGTTACCGATCTGCAGAAGACACCTGTTCTGGATGAAGCTGATTTATTTGCCGGAACAGAAGGTTATTCAGTAGCAGATGCATCTGTTCTTCGGGGAACAGTTACCGTTGCTGACCCCATGAAAGCCGGTCAGACCTATCACATCAAGATGCGTATCTGGGATAAAAACAACCCAGAGAATGAAATCACCTCTGAAGTGGATATAGAAGTACAATAAATTCTGAATACCTTTCAGAGTTATGCCGCAGTTAAATCTTTTAGAAGAAACATTGAGTCACTTTAGTGAAGGAGCTCGATCTGTCAAAGCGTATACGGATGATAAAACGTATGTTATCACCAAAGCCGGAGATCATGATTTCTGGATAACGCTGGAAGAACCAGGCTTTCCTAAAAGCAAAACAAATTCACTTGACGAGCATTTTAAGGAGGTAGTGGGCATTGAAGCCCACTACTGAATTATAATCGTGCCTCTGCTATCAGACGCCTGTCTGTGTCATCAACATCCACCAAACTATAGCGCGTTATAGCCGTTATTTCCAATTCATCCAGAATATCAATCACGTTTTTATATTTCGATTGGTCTGACGCTTTGATCAACACATACAGTTTATTGATCTCTGCTTTTTTATCCAGGAGAAGCTTTCTGATTCCAGCGGAAGAAAATGTTGTTGTTTCCAGCGATGAGCCATCGCCCCGGTACCAATAGATCTTATCATTTTCAGCCAAAATAAGGTTGAGTACTTTGCTGGCAGGAATCGGTGGCGGTTCTCCTTCTTCTGAATTATCAGGCATCTGCAGACCGAGGGAATGTGGTTTTGTCAGCACAGAAGTCATGACAAAGAATGTAAGTAAGAGAAAAGCCAGATCGACCATAGGCGTCATGTCGATATACAAAGCTGTTTTGCTTCTTGACGTTCCCTTTCCTTCGGATGTAGGTTGTTGAATAGCTGCCATACATGTGTTGTGTTTACCGTAGAATCCATTCGTGCGGATATCGTCACGAAAACAACCAACATTTTACCAGCGGTTACTCGTAGTTCTTTTCTGCAGCCCAGCTATCCTGAACCGGAAACTTCAGTCCACGACAGATAAAAATGTTCACATGATTCTCATAGGGCATACAATACTGGCATTCAGAGACACCCGCCAGCTCAACCGATTCAAAGTCATCTTTATGATCTGCGAGTTTCCCTCCCAGAATGATCAACACTTCCTTCCCTGTGTAATCGCCAGGACCCCACAACCAGTAATTGTTGTGAAGACCTATTGACTTGGGCAGACCATATTGTTCACCAAAGAAATCTATTGCGCCACACCTTCCATAGTTGGTGGAAATGATCGTGCATGTTGCTTTCTCGTCTTCAGGGAGAGAATTATAAACCCTGGCAACGTCTGCGGCTTTCTCTTTCCAGCCAAACATGTCCGCATAGAACTGCGGAAGTTCAGCCAGTTCTTTATTTTCGCTTGAGCTCGGCTCAAACCCTATTGATTTGGCATACTTAATATATTTTTCCACGGGAAGCACCGGCAAGATCATCGGGAGCAAGATAATCACACTGACTAAGATCAAAGCCGGATAAACATAACGTATCCAGTTAAGTGATGCGTTTACAAATTTCTGTTCAATAAACACGCTTGCCGCAGCAAAGAGACATGCATAAGCCGGAGCAAGGTATTCTCCTTTACTGGTTCGGTTTAAAAGCAGAATGATAAAAGCGGTAAGGTAGATCAATCCGATAAGCCTGTACTCCCGAAGGGGCTTATAAACAAACAAGACAATCAATCCACCGATCCATAGTGGAGCGGCTACCGGATTAAGATAAAGAAACTGTTCACTCACAAAATCGAGGGGACTGCGACCGGAATATTTCCCGGCCGAAGCATTATGAATGAACTCCAGGTGTGCCAGGTCATGCGTCAGGTTCCAAACGACATACGGTGCAAAAAGTATAAAGGCTAAAATGCCCGCGAAGTAAGGCCAGCGTGTAGTAAACCATTTGCGATCTATCACCATAAAGCCAACAAAAATTCCGGCACCTAAAAACAACACGCTGATCTTATTGAGTAAGCCGATACCTAATACTATACCGAGCCATCTCCAATATTTTTCTTCCCGGGTATTGACAATTTTCAGGATCACCCATATGGCCAGCGACCAGATTAAAATGTCGATTGAATTCATGGAATAGAATGACGACATACCGATCAATATCGGTGTGAGCATCACAACAAAGGCGGATAAGAAAATGGCATAGACCTTTCCGCCCATCTCCCGGCTGATGAGTCCCGCTAAAACAACTGTACCCGCATGGGCAAGGGAGGGTATCAATCGAATAGCCGTGAGACTATCACCGAAGATCAGTCTACTAAGTTTAAGCAGATAGATTGAGAAGGGTGGCTGATCAACATATCCAAGCGCGAGGTGATCGCTGCACGCCAGGTAATACAATTCATCACGGAAGAATCCGTAGGCTCCATTCACGTTAACAATGACATGAAAAAGAAAACAGGTAAATCCTAAAATGCCCAGGGTAAGTTTTTCGGGGCGGGTTAAACGTTGACTCATAAAATCTAAGATTGTTGGTTTTCCAAAAGGTTGCTTGCCTAAACGGAATTATGGAAATAAAATCTTAAGAAAGCTGACAAAGTTCATAAAATAGAAACAGCGGGATGAACCCGCTGCTCTGTACAATTTCATATTGTGATCTGCCTTATTTTATCAGGCTGCTTTCTTAACATCTTCAACCTGAAGTGTCCGCTGCTTTGTGATCTGTACAATGTTCAACGCATCGAGTAAGCGAATCACCAGATAGGTTGGATCGATTTCATGCCAGCGGATTCCGCCAAAATTTGCACGTGCTCCGTTCTTGTGGTGGTTGTTGTGATAGCTTTCGCCCATCATCAGGAAATCAACCGGTAAAAAGTTTTTGGAGGTATCGCCTACTTCAAAATTTCTGTAACCATACTTGTGCGCAAACCAGTTGATGATCGCTCCGTGAATAGGGCTCATCAAAAAATGAATCGGCAACAACAACCATAACCACCAATGGGTTGCGAATTGAATGTAAAAGGTAACATAAAGAATGCCCCAAAAAAGACGTGAAGGCCATGAACGTGCAACTCTGTCAAACGCTTCCCACTTCGGCACGCCTTCCGTGAAACGTTTGTCAGGAACTACTGTACCATTCGCAATAGCGGAATAGATGGTCTTGGTCTTCCACATCATGTTCCAGATGGTTTCATCATAAGTAGGAGAATGCGGATCATTCTCGGTATCCGCATAAGCGTGATGCATGCGGTGCATAACCCCATACCCGAACGGACTCAGATAATTTGATCCCTGGAAGATCCAGGTAAGCACGAAAAATACTTTCTCCGTGAATTTATTCATCGTGAATGCCTTGTGCGAGGCGTACCGGTGTAGAAAGAATGTCTGGAAAAATAGAGACAGGTACCAGTGCGCAATAAAGAATGCGAAAATTACAAGCATGTTTAAATCTAGGTTGTAGGTAAAAAACTAAACCAGCTTCGTACTGATTCACCTGTAAGACAAGCTCAGGGGAGTTTTGTGACAGAACAGAGAAAAAATCCCGAATTATTTTTCAGAATCGCTGTTTATATCGTTTTTAAGCTCTTTTATGAGCTCCTCCGGATTACCCAGTGCACAGGTTTTGCGGAAATTTTCGAGGATTTTGGAGCTATCCGTAAAGGAGGAACTGATACGGGAAGTTTCTTCGCTTAGCTTCTTTTTAGCGCGTGACAGAAGCTGACGGCAATGGTCTTTCTTTTTGTCCAGCGTCTGCTGAACATCTTCGTAATCAAAGTCAAAAATTTCTTTCAGAATAAATACAGCACGTTCCAGTGGCTCAAGCTTGGTATGCAATACTTTGAATGCCGCGGCCAGGTTTACATCCAGATCGAGATGAGCCAGGTTTGTTTCCTTGAAGTGTTTGAACGCTTCTGAAACTGTATCGAGATATTCTTCTTTTTTCTTCTTGAGAGATTGAAGGTGATTGAGGCAGTTATTGGTAACAGCCCGGATCAGATAGGCTTTTGTGTTTTCAATTTTCTGGTGATCTACACTCAGCCACTTAATAAATGTTTCCTGCACAATGTCTTCAGCATCCTCCTTACAGCGCACCAGGTTATAGGCAATGGTGTGCAACAGAGGCTGATAAAGTGCTATGGTTTGTGCCTGATTCATGTTGAAATGTCTCGCAAGATAGGGCTAAAAATTCAGAAGCCATCATCGGAAATTGACCGCTGAAATGATTTAATCACTACCGTACACTTGTTTGTGGATCAGAAGAATATTACATGAATCGGGGCCTTTGAACCGAATGTTTTACCTTTGTGTTCGCATATAGTTAATTGAAAAAGGAAGAAGAAATGGGGAATACAACATTAACTCCAGAAGTACGCAGAAAGCCGATACTCGTGCAGGAAATTGCTTTTGCTGCTGTGCATTTGTTGCCGCTCGCAGCGCTTTATACAGGCGCTACGGTATTCGACTGGATCGTATGTGCTGTACTGTACTTCGTCAGAATGTTTTGGGTTACGGGTGGGTATCACCGGTATTTCGCGCATAAATCTTATAAGACCTCACGCTGGTTTCAGTTTGTGATTGCATTCATGTCACAAACCACGGCTCAAAAAGGTGCCCTCTGGTGGGCAGCACATCACCGTCATCATCACCGTCACAGTGATACACCGGCAGATCCGCACTCCATGAAAATTTATGGTTTCTGGTATTCACATATCGGTTGGATTGTAGGGCCTGACTTTAAGCAGACAGACTATAAAGTGATTGGTGATTATGCTAAATATCCCGAGTTGGTATGGCTGAATAAGCACTATCTCGTACCACCCACCATACTAGCTCTATTCGTCATGGCACTGGGAGGAATCGTTAATGGTGGAAGTATTCTGGCCATGTTTACCACAGCCGGTTTTTCAACCTTGCTGATTGGATTTTTCCTGAGCACAGTGGTGCTTTACCACGCTACATTTTCTATTAACTCGGTCATGCATAAATTCGGAACACAGCGTTACGAATCTAACGATGAAAGCCGGAACAGTGTATGGCTTGCTTTACTCACGATGGGCGAAGGATGGCACAATAACCACCATTACTATGAAGTTGCCGCGCGTCAGGGCTTCTTCTGGTGGGAGATTGATATCACGTATTACATCCTTCGTGGTTTTGCTGCTGTGGGGTTGATCTGGGATTTGAAAGAAGTACCGAAGCACATCAAATATTCCAAAAACAAGCAGGAGGCTGCTGAATTGAGAAAAGAATTTGATGAGTTAAAGAAATCAGCCTGATCCGAAGGTGGAATTTGGAAATTTAGGAATCAGCTTTAAATTTGCACTCCCTTTGCGAACCAGGGGAGAAAACGCGGGAGTAGCTCAGTTGGTAGAGCACGACCTTGCCAAGGTCGGGGTCGCGAGTTCGAGTCTCGTTTCCCGCTCATTTTATTAACCACACGATTGGTTAATCAAGACAAGAAGTGTGAGATTAACCTCACACTTTTTTATTTAACCTGACTCCTGAATCGGATAAGGTGGCCGCCCTGGTGGTGGAATTGGTAGACACGCAGGACTTAAAATCCTGTGGCTAGTAATAGCTGTGCGGGTTCAAGTCCCGCCCGGGGTACGAGACCTGATGATACATTTCATCAGGTCTTTCTTTTTAATCCGAATTCATCCTTCTTTTAAAGGAATCAGCACCTGCCAGCGGAATGCCCATCGCCATCTCAAGGAAAATTTTTCAATGGCTGCAGCCGCTAAAATGCTTTTCACTTCAGCTCTGGAAAAGGCACGAAGCACCGACAGAGGCGCATCATATTTTACCATGGACGATTTCGAAAACAACTGCGTAAGAATCCTGATCGAATAATAAGCCAGGGGATGCCGGTGTATGTCGTTGATCACAATACCGATCCGTGCCTGGCTTTTCAGTTGATGAAAGAAAGATGAAAGCTGTTGTTGGGTGAAGTGATGATAAAAAAGCGTCCCCGTTACGATATCAAATTTTTGCTGCCGGAATTCTTCTGAAAAGATATCCATTGTATAGAATTCGATCTCCGGAATGTCTTTGATATTGTTTCTGGCAAAGTCAATGATATGTGGGTTAGCATCAATACCTATCAACCTGAGCGTAACTCCATTTCGTTTTGCCCAGTGATAAAGAATGCGTAGCATGTCACCTCCACCACAACCCAGGTCAACAAGCGTAATGGTCCGTGAAGAAGAAATCCCCTTTACCATTTTTTTTACTCCACTCACGGTGACATCATTTCCACCCAGCCATGCATTGATGAATTCAAGCTCGCGAAGCGTTTGATCCACCACTTCTCCACGACACTCCAGGTCGTCCATGATTTCGGGCAATACAGAGCGTGCAGAGAAGTCTGGCATATTAGTGCATTTCAATTTCGAGCAGCATACTTTCCAGTGTGAGTCCTGGGCCAAACGCAAAGCTCAGGATGTGTTCATTGTGATCATCCGTTGTAAGGCCCTGAAAAATCTTCTGTAACACAAAGAGAACGGTTGGGGATGACATGTTACCAAAGTTTCGTAGCACATCGTAAGCGGCCTGGTTTTGATTTTTACCTATGCGTAGTTGTTCTTCGATGGCTTCCAGAATTTTCTTTCCTCCCGGATGAATGGCAAAGTAACGTATATCTGAAATTTGTTTGTCGATCTTTAACAGCAATGAATCCGTAAGCTTCTTGATACCGCCTTTTATGATTTCCGGAACGTACGATGAAAGTTTCATTTCAAAACCAAGATCTCCAATGGTCCAGGCCATGTCATTACTCCCTTCCGGAGCCAGATCATTGTGAAACGCTGCCAGTCTCAACCGTTTAGCAGAAGATGGAATTGCCTCCACCAGCAATGCAGCAGATCCATCAGCGAATAAAGCATTAGCCAACAGATTGTCATCACTTGTTTTCTTTTGGAAATGCAGACTGCAAAGCTCGGTGCAGACGATTAACACCTTTCCCGTTGAGTCGGTTTTGCAGAATGCGTCAGCCGCTTTGAGCGCATTGAACGCAGCATAACAACCCATAAAGGTTATGCATGTCCGCTGAACCGTGCCGGGAATATTCAATTTTTGTACAAGCTCAATGTCGAGGCCTGGTGCATACATCCCCGTACAACAAACTAAAATAAGATGCGTGATCTGTCGAGGATCAAAAAAGGAATGACGATCCCTTAAATTTTCAATGGCCTGAAGACTCAGGCCCAATGCATGCTGACGAAATGTGGCTTGTCGTTTTTCCGTGGACGGGAATGGCTCGAAATCAGCACTGTTGGAATAGAAATGAAAGCCTTCTGTTTTTCCGTAGTCGTCCAGCACAGAGTGCCGGGTTTCTATTCCGCTGGATTTGAATATGGCCCGTAACTTTCTGCTGTTGACCTGATCGAGTTGCATAACCCGAACCATAAACTCCGCGATGGCTGACTGGCTTAATATATTTTCTGGATTGGCTGTTCCAATCGCGGTGATGTAACTCATGGCTATTAATATACTAATTCAAAAAACTAAAAAAGGATGCCGCTGGTTCGCATGAAGCAGGCACCGTCTTTTCCAACTATGACAACCCACGAGCTTGACTCAGTTTTTTAATATTCTTTCATGTTTGATAGGGCCATAACCTGTATTAATTTCCATTACATATAGACCTGTAGGCAATATGCTAAGATCGACAATACCATCCTGCGAAACAGTTGGGGTAAAAACAACACGACCGCCAACATCACGAATGCAAATACGGGTACTGCTGTGGTAATTGATTTTTAAAAGACCTGTAGTAGGATTAGGATAGGTGCTCTTTTTCTCCTCATCCTTTGTCTCGAGAATGATGGGTTTTTCCAATTCAATGTTTTTTGTATATAAAAAATAGTTTACATCAAATGTGTAGGTTGATTGAAGTTTAAAAATGGTCCTGATGGTAATGGCATAAGGGTTGTCACGGACAATTTCTCCATCTGGTTTTATCGTGAGTAATCCGACTTTCATATCTCCGCTCAATGAATCATAGGTTTCAAAAGAAAGAACATCTGATTCCTGACCTAGCTCTGCATGCAAATTCAACACAATTTCAGCGTTGCCTTTTGCAAATATTTTCACCGTATAGGTATTGCCTTCCGGTACAAAAATACGGTTGTTCTCATCAAGGGTTCGATTATCAGTGACCGTACTTCTGAGTATTGAGCCCGATTCAGCGATGATTTGAAGATCTCGTTTCGCATAACCTACTAATTCATTGCCATCAAATTGAGAGACTTTTAACGTTACAGAATATTCCCCCGCCACTGATGGTTCGCTCCAGGTTATAAGGCCATTATATGTGTTTATGCTCATTGTCTCTGGCAATTTGAAATTCGAAACAGATAAATTCTTACCGGCTTTGGGTGCCGTTAAGCTGTAAAACAACGTGTAGTCATTAAGGTCATATGATGCCTGAGACCAGGAAAAAGAATCGTTCTGTCCTGCTCTGGCCAATGTGATGGGCTCGGAAAAAAAACGGGGCTTGAGTATTGTTGTGAAGGTGATACAACAAACATGGTTTCAAGATAAAACAGCGTATTTATCGAGTTGCTGAAATTAACAATACCCTCTGTTCGATTTGGCTCGCTGTAGCTAACTAAATACTTGCCTGGCGCACCATAGGAATGTGTAACTTCATAAAAAGCTTTAGCGATGCCCCGAGATGCATCAATAACAACATAATTGGGGTGCCCCGGTCCGATTTCGGGTACAAGCATTCTGGGGCCACCATCACCAAGATCCAGGTAGTCCTGATCTCCGCCAAATAGCACCGCTGTATTAATCGTATTGGTGTAAACCGAAACCCGTATTTTGAACGACATGCCGGAAGCTTCACCAACTTGACTGACTTGAATTTCCCCACACCTCATGTTGGTTGCATGGGTTACGTTGACAAATAAAATGAGGCAAATTACAAGCATCAATTTTGTGCATCGGATCATGGCTTAGAAAAGGGTTAAAATGAAAGATAAGGTAAATGAGCCTAAAATCAGGGTTCGGGAATTAATTGGGTAATATTTTTTGTTTTCGTGCCCGAGCGCATAATTTTGCGCATCTTTTACCAAACGGAGAACCCCCTTTATGGCTAAGAATAAGAAATCGAGCGCCAAGGCAGCGAAGAAACCTGCTAAAGCGAAACCAGCGGCAAAAAAGAAAGCTCCTGCGAAGAAAGCAGTAGCTAAGAAACCGGCTCCTAAGAAAGTAGTAGCCAAGAAGCCCGCCCCTAAAAAGGTAGCACCGAAAAAACCGGTAGTGGCAAAAAAAGAAGCTCCTAAAAAAGCGGTCGCCCCTAAAAAGGTTGAGAAAACAGTGGCTCCCGTGAAGCCAGTTGCTACTGTCGTCACTCCAAAGCCCGCACCACCACAATTAAATATTTTTCCTGTGCCCAATCAGCGACCAATCGCACACAAACAAACTAAGCCTGCTTCATCAGGTGATGAGAGAACGAGGTATTCAGATGAAGAGCTTAAAGAATTTGAAAGCTTAATCAACCGAAAGCTTGATAAGGCTCGCGAAGAATACAAAATCCTGAAAGAGACACTGAACCGCAATAATGATGAAGGTACAGATGCCACTTCAGGTGGAAACACAAAAGTATTGGAAGACGGTGCTGAAACCGCTGAAAAGGAAAACCTGAGTCAGCTGGCAGCACGTCAACAGAAATACATCACAAATCTGGAAAACGCCCTGGTGCGGATTAAGAACGGAACCTATGGAATCTGTTCGGTAACCGGCAAGCTGATTCCAAAAGAACGATTGATCGCTGTGCCTCACACCACGCAGTCAATTGAAGCCAAGATGATGCAACAAGACTAAAGCAAACATCCCCTCCGCTAACGAGGGGATTTTTGTCTACAAGAGAATTTTTGGATTACCTTTAACTATACAGCCGTGGACTTCTTACAAAATCATATTGAAGCATTGATCTTCTGCTCGCCCAGCCCCATCAAGGTGGTCGATATAAAAGCTTGCCTTTCAGAAATGTTTAATGCTGATGTTCCGGAAGAAGACATCACCGGAGCAATTCAACGTTTGGAAGAAAAGTTCGTGGCTGAAGAATACTCTTTCCAGCTTTTCAAAACAGGTGGTGGGTACCAGTTCCTGACCAAGCCTGCTTACCAGGCCAGCATTGGTATCATGCTGAAGCAGCAGTCCAAAAAACGATTGTCTACATCTGCGATGGAAACGCTCTCCATCATCGCCTATAAACAACCCATTTCGAAAACAGAAATCGAAAATATCAGAGGTGTTAATTGCGACTATGCCGTTCAAAAGCTTCTGGATAAAAGCCTGATCGAAATAACAGGAAAGGCCGATACCATTGGCCGGCCGATGTTATATGGCACCACGCCTAAATTCATGGAATACTTTGGCATTAATGATCTGGCCGAATTGCCAGCACCCAAGGAATTCACAACTGAAACAAATGTTATTGGCGAAAACTCTGACTTAAAAGAACCCGATGCCCAGGCGTAATCCATCCGGTCAATCCGGAAAAAGAAAGCCATCATCCTCCAGATCTGACTCTTCCGGAGAAAGATCTTTTTCACGCAGGAGTTCGGCAGACAAATCAGGGTCATTCAAAAAGAAATCATCAGGGTATAGTGACCGTGGCCAGAAACCCGCGGGGAGATCGTTCAAAAAATCTGACAATACAGATTCTAAAAAACCTTTTGCCCGGAAATCTGAGGGCTTTGGTGAAAACCGTTTTGACAAGGGAGAGAAGGGTTCCTTCAAAAAACCGTTTAAAAAATTCGATAGCGATTCACCCCGGCCATTCAGAAGAAAGTCAGATGACGAATCCGGAGATAGAAAATTCTCATCCCGGGGAGACAATAGCAGCAGGCCATTTAAAAAGCCGTTCAAGAAATTCGATAGCGATTCACCCAAGCCTTTCAGAAGAAAATCTGAAGGGGAATTCGGAGATAAGAAATTCTCTTCCCGAAAAGATGATGAAAGGCCTTTCAAAAAACCTTTCAAGAAATTTGATACTGATTCACCCAAACCGTTCAGAAGAAAATCTGAAGAAGGAAGCGGTGATAAGAAGTTCTCTTCGCGAAAAGAAAATAACAGCAGGTCATTCAAAAAACCGTTCAGGGATTCCGATAAAAAAGATTCATTCAGAAAGAGGGATAGTACTGATTCGCGCAGTGACAGAAAGCCCCGTTCTTTTGAAAAGCCCTTCAGAAAATCTGAAGAGAGTGCTGACGGTTTCAGGAAAGAAAGACCTCGCAAATCATTCCGCGAGAAGCCTGAAGAAGACCATACTTCAGAAGCACCGGCCCAAACGGAAAAAATAAGACTGAATCGTTTCATTGCCAACAGCGGAGTTTGCTCCAGACGTGAAGCCGATAATCTCATTACGATGGGATTGATCTCGGTAAATGGTAAAACAATAACCGAGCTGGGCTTCAAGGTGAATCCAGGTGATGAAGTGCGATATGAAAGCAAGGTGCTTCGTGCCGAAAAACCAGTTTACGTTCTGCTCAATAAACCTAAAGGGTTTCTCACAACTACCAGCGATCCTCAGGAACGTAATACTGTAATGCATTTGCTTGGAAATCACATCAAGGAGCGGATTTATCCCGTTGGCCGCCTGGATAGAAATACTACCGGGTTACTTCTGTTAACGAATGACGGAGATCTGGCCGATAAACTGATGCACCCTTCCTACAACGTCAAAAAGATCTACAAGGTAGAATTAGATCGTCCGCTTACGAAGGCTGACTATCAAAAGATCCTTGATGGCGTACACCTTGAAGAAGGCAAAGCTCAGGTAGACGATCTGGCCATCGTTTCAGATGACAACAAGACTATAGGTATCGAACTTCACATTGGGTGGAACCGCGTAGTCCGCAGAATCTTCGAATCACTCCAGTACGAGGTGGTTAGGCTTGACCGATCTGTCTATGCCGGTCTGGATAAAAAAGATTTAGGACGGGGTGAGTGGCGATTCCTGAAAAAAGAGGAAGTGGTGAGACTTAAACACTATAAATAATCTGTTCTCATCATGCATTCTCCAGCGTGATAGTGAACGTGCTTCCTTTGTTCAACTCTGACTTCACCTCAATCGTTCCTTTTATTTTACTAAGGGCTTCCTTTACGATGTACAGGCCCAGGCCTGTTCCTTCCGTATCCAAAGAAGCACGATAAAACATTTCGAAAATTTTAGGCAGGCTTTCAGGTGGTATTCCCTTACCGTTGTCCTGCACTGCAATTGAAACGCAATCTTTATTTCGGCTGAAGGCAATTTTGATAAAAGGGGTTGGCTGGTTCAGGTTATGATACTTTACCGCATTTGACATCAGGTTAGCCATGATGATCTTCATTTGATTATAGTCTGAATGGAACTGGTGATCTCCGGCCTCGTATTCCAATGCAATATCTGATGCCCCCTTATTGAATTTGATATCGGTTATTGTATCATCAATTAAGATCTTCAGGTCTATCGGTTGAATTTTCGCATCCAGTTTTTTGCTTCGTGACAGGCTTAAGATATCGCTGATCACCATATCGAGTTTTTTAATTCTGGACTCGATCATATCCATGAATAACCGGGCGCGTTCCTCCTGAAATTCAATCTTACCAAGATATGTAAGTCCGAGAATGGATGCGATGGGTGCGCGCAGGTCATGTGATGTACTATACAGGAACCTGTCCAACTCATTATTGGCCTTTTCCAACTTCTCTCGTTCATCTTCCAGTAACCACATCACCATGCTCATACCCATCAGGGCAATAAGCAAAAGATCCACAACCCCAAATACAATTGGAAACTCAGCGCGCTGGAAAAAGACATTCATGAATACAACACTGAAATAATAGATCTGATACAAGCCGAAAATCACGAAAGAAACTGTGAGAAGGCGTTGACCAAAGCCGCGGGTAAATCGCTTGTGGCGGAATACCACCAGACCCGTGATCAAAAAGCCTAATCCCATCACGAACGAGCGGCTTCCAACGCGAAGCAGATAACGTTCAGCTCCCCGGGACTGATCGCCACTGAAAAGCAAAACCGCTACAGTAGCGACCAGTAGCACGATGGCTACAATTACTCTGAACATCCTCCGGTTGAACGCTCTCTCATACACAAGCTCGTAGGTGCCCCGAAGGATCAAAATCACCTGGAAATAACAGGTCATCTGCGTAAGGATACTGATACCTGTACGGGTAAGGCCTTCGGGAAAGTTTAAGATCAGAATGATGATACCTGAGAAGCCTGAGAACAAGGCAAACATCAACCAGCTGAAAGACCAGGTGTATAAAAACCGCCTGCGATACAGGCTTCCGAAATGACGGAAGGTGATAAACAGAACCAGGCCAAGAACAAACTCCGCCTGATAGAGGTAAAAGAGTCTCCAGATTTCAGAGGGGGTAGACAAGAGGGCTGAAATTGATGGTGATACAATGTAAAGTAAAACATAAGTATCGTTTGCCCATAATCCCCACTGGAAAAGGTGGAAAACAAAGAAGCTTCCTAAAGGAAGCTTCTTGTTGTGTGGTGATGGAGGGAATTGAACCCCCGACACAAGGATTTTCAGTCCTTTGCTCTACCAACTGAGCTACATCACCTTAAATTCGGCCTGCGCTGGTCTGACAGGGGCACAAAAGTATGTAAATTTATATTTGGTGCAAAACCCGGTCTGGTTTTTTGCTGATATGGTATAAAACCGGGATTTATGTGTTATTTGAAGGCGCTAACAATCGATGGCGCTCACTATTATAGCCAACTTTATGGTGCAACAAATCGCTTTCATTTTTACCCTGGCTGTAGCCGTGTTTTTCATCCGGAAACGAGCCATTCGCATCCGTGAAAATATCCGGTTGGGAAAAGCAAAAGAAATACATGATGCACCTCAGCAGCGATGGCTAAACATGGTGCTCGTTGCGCTGGGTCAGAAGAAAATGTTCAAGCGGATTACACCCGCAATTCTTCACTTGTTTATCTATGTGGGCTTCCTGGTGATAAATCTGGAGGTGCTTGAGTTTGTCATTGACGGGTTAGCCGGTACACACCGGATCTTCTCCCCTTTTCTGGGCGGATTCTATACGGTGCTGATGAACATCTTTGAGTTTCTGGCTGTCGGTGTATTGTTGTCGTGCGTATTCTTTCTGGTCCGCAGAAATGTGCTTCGGTTAAACCGGTTTTGGTCTGTCGAGCTGAACGGTTGGCCAAGATTGGATGCCAATGTCATTCTCATCACCGAGATTGTTCTGATGCTTGCAATTCTGAGTATGAATGCAGCCGATCAGATCCTTCAGAAAACAGATCCGCATTACCTCGCTACAGGTGCTCTGTTCTTTAGTTCCTTTCTGATTCCACTCTTTGACTCGCTCTCCCAGGAAACGTTAATTCTGATTGAGCGCACCGCGTGGTGGTTTCATATCATCGGGATATTAGGATTCGCAGTATACGTTACGTACTCCAAGCATCTTCATATTTTCCTCGCATTCCCTAACACTTACTTCGCCAATGTAGAGCCGAAGGGCCAGATGAAGAACATGCCGGTGGTAACAAACGAAGTGAAGGTGATGCTTGGATTACCAGACGCCAACTCCGCACCGGCTGGTGAACCTGGTCGGTTTGGTGCAAAGGATATTAATGACCTCACCTGGAATAATCTTCTGGCGGCATATTCGTGCACAGAATGCGGCCGATGTACATCGGAATGCCCGGCCAATCTCACCGGGAAAAAACTTTCTCCCCGAAAAATTATGATGGACACCCGTGACCGTATGGAGGATGTTGGTAAACTGGTGGAAAAAGGAGCCGCTCCCTTTGATGATGGGAAATTTTTGCTGGGGGACTATATCACCAAAGAAGAGATCAATGCCTGTACGAGCTGTAATGCCTGTGTAGAGGCTTGCCCGGTGATGATTAATCCGTTGGAAATAATTCTCGAGCTAAGGCGCTATGTGGCCATGGAGGAATCGGGCTCCCCGGCTTCGTGGAATTCTATGTTTCAGAATATTGAAACCAGTTTCGCTCCCTGGAAATTTTCTCCAAGTGATCGTTTTAACTGGGCAAAGGAAAGTAAATGAGTATTTAATAGCTGACAAACTTTTATGAACGTACCCACAGTCGCAGAGCTAACTGCAAAAGGTGAAAGTCCCGAGGTGTTATTTTGGGTTGGGTGTGCCGGCTCTTTCGATGATCGCTACAAGCGAGTAACAAAAGCTTTCGTAAAAATTCTGGCCGCTGTAAATATCAAGTTCGCGGTTTTAGGAACGGAAGAGGCGTGTACGGGCGATCCTGCCCGCAGGGCTGGAAACGAATTTCTTTTTCAAATGCAGGCCATGAGCAACATTCAGGTTTTGAATGGTTATGGTATTAAGAAAATTGTCACGGCATGCCCACATTGCTTCAATACCATTAAGAATGAATACCCGGTGTTGGGGGGGGCATATGAAGTAATTCATCATTCCACATTTCTTCAGCAGCTCATTAATGAAGGAAAATTAAAAACGGATGGTGGATCATTTAAGGGAAAAAAGATAACGTATCATGATTCGTGCTACCTCGGTCGCGCTAATAATATCTATGAAGCCCCACGAGCTGTTCTCGAAGCCCTGGATGCTGATCTCGTTGAAATGAAGCGCTGCAGAACCACCGGGCTCTGCTGTGGAGCGGGTGGTGCTCAAATGTTCAAAGAACCAGAAAAAGGTAATAAGGACATCAATGTTGAACGAACCGAAGAGGCCCTGGCAACAGGCGCTTCGACCATTGCCGTAGCCTGTCCTTTTTGTATGACCATGCTGAGTGATGGTGTAAAAAATAAAGAGAGAGAAGCTGACGTAAGCGTAAAAGATCTCTCAGAACTTATTGCTGAGGCTGGTGGTTTGACCTAAGGATATTGACTAAATTAATTTCATGTTTGTTCCGTTTAACAGTTTGCCCGGCAGTGCCCGTGTCTGGATTTATCAATCTGACAGGGTCATAACTTTTGAGGAGGAAAAAATACTTTCCGATAGACTGAAAGCGTTTTGTCAGCAATGGATGGTTCATGGTGAGCCGATGGATACTTCATTTGAAATCAGGTATAATCGCTTCGTTATACTGGCAGCAAATGATCAGGCAAGTGGTTGTTCGATTGATAGCTCTGTCCGGATTCTAAAGGAAGGCGGTGCCGCTATTACGACTGATTTCTTTAATCGCAATCTCGTTGCTTTTCTTACCGGGGACGGAGTTAAGCTTATTGCCTTAAGTGCATTGAAGAATGCCTATGCATCAGGTGAATGGAATGAATCAACGATGACTTTTAATAACCTTATTGACACCAAGGCTTCTCTGGAAACTGGTTGGCTGGTAGAGGCTCAGTCATCCTGGTTAAAACGGTATTTACCGCATCAGCCGGTAGTCAGATAAAAGGGGATATTTTGTAGATTTAAGCTTATTTATAGGCATATGAGGTCATTAATTCTTCTATTCATTTCGTTGATCTGGCTGGCATCATGCAGCACATCAAAGAAAGCCGAGAAGGCTTTTCGTCTTGGAAAATATCAGAACTCTATTGACCTCTATAAAAAAGTTCTGGCGGGAAACCCCAATAACCGTGAAGCGAATTTCTTTGTTGCAGAATCTTACAGGCAATCAAATCGGATAAAGGAAGCCGAAGCTTTCTATGCTAAGGGTGGTGGTCGCGGAATTGATCCGGATACTGTTTCGTTTTACTATGCACAGTCGCTGAAGGCCAATGGAAAGTATGATGAAGCAAGAAAACAACTTGAGAAGCTTACAACCTCCACGAGTAATAACCCGCTAAAAGACCGTGCTCAGGCTGAGTTAAAAGGTTTGGATTACATTGGAAAGCTCAGCGAAAAAACCAGTTACTACAAAATCAAAAACCTCGAGCTGATCAATACGCCTGCAAGTGAGTATTCACCTGTCTATCAAAACGGAGAATTGTTTTTTACATCATCCCGGGGTGACGGAAAAATTTACGAAGCCGAGGGCAAGCCCTTCACAGACCTGTATAAAGTAACTACAAAAGGTGCCAATGTTGATGTTGCTACTCTCACCAAACTACCTTCCGGCATTAATGATGACATCCGGAATGAGGGATGCATAACATTTTCCCCGGATGGAAAAACAATGGTTTTTGCAAAGGGTAATTCAGAAAAGAAAAAAGGAGGAGGGGCCGATGTAGATCTGTACATATCCCGCTTCAGAAACAACGTCTGGAGCGAACCCCTTCCGATCAACATCAATACACAATTCAAAAATGAACTTGATGGAGATGCCCGCAATTACAGCTGGGATTCCTCTCCTTCATTTAGTCCGGATGGACGTATGCTGTATTTCGCTTCTAACCGTAAAGGTGGTTATGGTGGAACAGATCTATACTCTGCTCAAATGGATTCGCGGGGGAGATTTACAAAAGTGCGCAACCTTGGTCCTGAAATAAACACCCCGGGTGATGAGATGTTCCCCTATGTCGCAGAAGATGCCAAATTATACTTTGCGTCTGATGGCCACCCGGGTTATGGTGGGCTCGATTTATTTGTCGTGAAAAGAGCCAATGGAAAAACGCAGATGGAAAATCTTGGGCAACCCGTTAACTCAACAGCAGATGACTTTGGAATTTTCCTGTTCCGGCCTGATCGCGGATTTTTTACTTCCAACCGTACAGACGGCAAGGGTGATGATGATATCTACACCTTCATCAATGAAGATCCAAATCTTAAGGTCGTTAATTACTATCTGCAGGGTGTCACATTCACTCCGGATAAGGATGGAAAACTACAGGTACTGGGAAATACCAAGGTAAGTCTGCTGGATGCTAATGGTGATATCATGCAGGATTACACCACAGGAAATGATGGTAAGTTTCTGTTCCGGGTTTATGAAAATGAAGATTACAATCTGATTGGAGAAACCGATGGATACCTGGTAAAAAGACAGTTGTATACTATGAAAGGTAAAAGTGTAGACCCCTCAACCCTAAAGGAGTTGTTGACTAACATTACCTTAGATACAGTATTGGTCCTTGATAAGATTGTTATTGATAAAGCCATTGTTTTAGAGAATATTTATTATGATTTCAATAAGTATAACATCAGACCGGATGCTGCCAAAGAGCTTGACAAGCTGGTACAGATGCTGATTGATAATCCTGAAATCAAGATTGAACTAAGTTCACATACAGACAGTATTGACGATGTTGATTATAACCAGACGCTGTCTCAAAGACGGGCAGAATCAGCTGTAAGCTATATTGTTCAACATGGTATTGCCGTAGACCGGATTGTTCCAAAAGGGTATGGTGAATCAAAACCTATTGCCAGAAATACAAATCCGGATGGTACCGACAATCCCGCTGGCCGTCAGAAAAACAGAAGAACGGAATTCAAGATCCTCGAAGTGAATGCACTTCCAAAACCTCTTGAGGAGGAAGAGGAAGAGTACGAAGAGGATCGATACTTTAAAGATTAGGTTCTGTCACAATCTGTGTTTGTTAACACAGCTATCGCACCTTCTTCACATAACTTTCATTACTTTACAAAAAAGCTAAAGTATGAATCTTCGCTGTGGCGTATTATTTATTATGACCGGTTTTCTGGCTTCTTGTACACTCAAGAAAGCTGACAACGAAAAAAAGTGGAATGAGCCAGTTTCACCGCTATATGATCAGTCGCTAAAACCTTTTTATCATGGTGTAGCATCCGGTGATCCTTTACCGGATGCTGTAATTATATGGACGCGTATTACACCTGACGATTCCTTGCGGAAAGTGAATGTTGCCTGGGAGATCTCTGATCGTGAAGACTTCTCTGAAATAGTTAAATCGGATTCGCTGACAACTTCTCATGACCAGGATTTCACGGTTAAAGTTGATGTGACCGGGCTGCTGCCTGATCATTACTATTTCTATCGGTTTAGGTCTCTTGGCGTAACTTCGATATCCGGGCGTACGAAAACTGCTCCCGCTGACAAAAAAGACAGCTTACAATTGGCTATCGTAAGTTGTAGCAATTGGGAGTTTGGTTATTTCAATGCGTACGACAGGATTGCCGCTAAAGAGGTTGACGTGGTATTGCACCTTGGAGATTACATTTACGAATATGGAACCGGTGTCTATGGGGATACTACCATTGGAAGGATTACTCTCCCCCCACATGAGTGTGTTTCCCTTCAGGATTACAGAACACGATATTCACAATATCGTCTGGATAAAGGCCTGCAAAATCTGGGCAGGCGTCATCCCATAATTACAATCTGGGACGATCATGAGGTAGCTAACAATGTTTATTCGGAAGGTGCGCTCAATCACCAGCCTGAGGAAGGTGATTTTATGCAACGAAAAGCTGCTGCCAAAAAAGCGTATTACGAATGGGTCCCCATCCGTACAGGCGATAAACATTATCGGTCTTTTTCATTTGGATCGTTAGCCGACATAGTAATGCTGGATGAAAGACTTGAGGGAAGAACAGCTCCGGTTGACAGCGCTTCGTCTCCATTATTAAATGATCCGGGCCGAAGTATGCTTGGCAAAGAACAATTGGAATGGTTTGAAAATGGTTTGAAAAACTCCAAAGCGGTGTGGAGGATTATTGGCAATCAGGTTATTTTTTCAGATTTGAATATTGATAATTTATATCAAAAAGGTATGCCGAAAAACCTGGATGCGTGGGATGGTTATCCTGCCGAAAAAGAAAAGATCAAGAAGTTTATTTTGGATAATAAAATTGAAAACATCGTGTTCGTATCAGGAGATACTCATGCTTCCTGGGGGATTGAAGTTCCTTATAAACTACAAAGTGAAAAAAAAGGCAATCCTCTGGCTATCGAACTAGGTACGACAAGTGTTTCTTCGGGAAATGGTGATGAAGGAAATCCTGTTGACAGTGTGTTGATCACAGAAGAAAAACTAAAACAACAAAACCCGCACCTTAAGTTTATTAACAACAGAGATCACGGCTATCTATTGCTGACTATTTATCCTGAAAAGGTATACGCGGAATGGTATTATGTAAAAACGTTACGAAAAATTGATAGCAATGAGTTCCTGGGTAAATCTTTTGAGCTTAATAGCGGAAAAGCTTCTCTGAAATAAATCCATGCTCCTTAGTTTACTATCAAAAGGTTGCAAAAAGAGCAGCCTTTTGTTCTTTGGAATAAAAAACACTGGCACAGTGGTTGCGTATATACGGAAAAAGCTGTGCTATGAAAAAGATGGGTTTGTGCTTTTTTCTTCTCCTCTCGTCCATTTTAACCTTTGCTTACGATTCTGGTATTGCTATTAAAACCGACAAAGGGATTAGCATGCAGGTATTTGTTAATGGCAGGCTTTATAATAATCATGTCGGAAAAATGGTGCGTGTTCGCAGTACCCCTGGCTTGTTTCACCTTGAGGTAAAGGTGCTTAATCCCTGGAATAAAAAATGGTATACTGCCCGAAAGAGTGTTCGGGTTGAAAAGGGATTCGAATTTCAATATAAGGTTGTTTTTATAAACAAGCTTAAGCCTGAAGTTGTGGCCATCCGTAAATATCCGATCTATTCAAAGTATTTCCTCAACCCCAGCCTTTACAACAAGCACCCCATTTCATAATTATCTTTTTGATTTTGCGATCAGCACAATCACTAAAACGATTATAAACACCGTAAGAAATTTGTGTTCTCCGAAACCAAAAGGAAAATGCCATCCCCAATCAAAAACCCAACCGAACAAGCTGCCAATCAAACCGAAAATTGAACCGAAGACCGCGGCAAATACACCGATAACTGCACCAAAAATTCCCATTACTATTCCGAAAAGTCCTCCCAGAATTCCAATCCATAAGGGGAATGTTAATAGAATGATAATGGCAATGAGTATCGTTGTACTGCCTGAGGTGTTGCTGCTGCGAGTTTGCATAGGTAGTTTTTTCTTCCACTGAACAAAGATTGTGCTGATCAATAATATAGAAACCAAATGCCTTATTTATTGAGAATTTCAACAATTTAGGTATGAGGCCTTTCTGTAACTGTTGAAAACTGAACATGGGCTTTTGCAGATTTGAACACCTCTTCTAAAATGGAAAAGCCGGATTGCTCCGGCCTTTTCACAGTTTAGGTTAAGTAAACTCTTTAGAAAGGATATGCTCCTTTTTCAATAACATGATTTGCAACTTTCCTTCTGGCTTCTTTCAGGTTATACGGATCAATTTTAGTGAAGCGCTTCAGGCCCATGAGCATGAGCCGTTGCTCGTCTCCTTCTGCAAAAGAATTGATCGCTTCGCGGCCTGCAGCTGCACCCTTATTTATGGCGTGATGCAAATAGATCATAGCCATTTCCTTTTGAATTGCACAGGCATTCTCACCTTTCAGCCCAATAAGTTTTTCAACACGAAGTAATATGGATTCAGCCACATATGCTTCAATGAGCATATCAGCCAGATTCATCAGCACTTCCTGCTCTTCAGAGAGTTTCATCATGAACTTTTGTACTGCGGCTCCCGAAACCATAAGGCCGGCCTTTTTAAGATTCTGTACAGCCTTCTTTTCTTTCACAAAAATTCCCTCCTCTTCACTGGCACCAAAATCAGGAATGGCCATCAGCTCCTTTTGAACTGCCATAGCGGGGTTCATTAAATCAAGTGATCCCTTCATGGCGCGTTTCATCAGCATATCAATAGTAAGCAGTCGATTGATTTCATTTGTGCCTTCAAAAATCCGGTTGATTCGGGCATCCCGATAAGCACGATCCATGGGTCCTTCCGCTGAGAAGCCCATACCGCCATAAATCTGTACACCTTCATCGACTGTAAAATCCAGTATTTCTGAACCGTGTACTTTCAGAATGGCACATTCAATAGCAAATTCTTCCAGGGACTTTAACCGTGCTTTGGCAGAATCCATTCCGCCCGCAACAAAAGCGTTGTATGCATCATCAATATTCTGACCTGCTCGATAATGCGCTGATTCCGAAGCAAACACTCGCGTAACCATTTCAGCAATCTTATGCTTGATTGCACCGAAGGACGCAATGGGCACGTTGAATTGTTTGCGCTCAGTAGCATACTTTACTGCTTTACTAATGGTGGCCTTGGATCCACCAACCGCAGCAACTCCCAGCTTGATTCGTCCGATGTTCAAAATATTCACCGCTATTTTAAACCCGTTCTCCCTTTCGCTTAATAGATTTTCTACAGGAACTTTGCAGTCATTAAAAAAAATCTGGCGGGTTGAAGAGCCTTTTATACCCATCTTTTTTTCTTCTTCATTCATGGTGACCCCTCCAAAGGTTTTCTCTACGATAAAGGCACTTAAATTTTTATCGTTATCAATCTTCGCGAAGACAACATAGATATCTGCGAATCCACCATTGGTGATCCACATTTTCTGGCCATTGATGACATAGTGTTTACCATCGGAAGTAAGTACTGCCTTAGTCTTTCCACTGTTTGCATCTGAACCCGAATCCGGTTCCGTAAGACAGTAAGCAGCTTTCCATTCTCCCGTAGCCAGCTTGGGAATGTACTTCTTCTTCTGCGCATCATTTCCGTAATACAGAATGGGGAGCGTACCGATGCCGGTATGAGCTGAAAGTGCTACCGCTACAGAATGACCAGAGCCAATCACTTCTGCAACGAGCATTGTAGTATTGAAATCCATTCCAAAACCACCGAGGTCCTGAGGAACTGATGTACCTAACAGGCCAAGCTCTCCGGCCTTATCCAGAATAGATGGCATTAGGTTAGGGTCCTTCATAGAGTCGATCTCATCAAGCCGTGGCCAGACCTCTTTTGCAAGAAAATCCTTACACTGCTGTTCGATCATTTTTTGCTCTTCATTGAATTCTTCGGGAATAAAAATTTCGCCTGCTTTTGTTTCCCGTATCAAAAATTCTCCGCCTTTAATAGCCTGGTTAGTTGCAACTGTTGTGCTCATGGTCTCTAAATTTTTTATTCTAGTTCAACACTTCGTAAATACCGGCAACACCCTGCCCGCCTCCGACACATGCTGTTACCATTCCGTATTTCTTTTTTTGTCTTCGCATTTCATTAAAAAGCTGAACAGATAATCGGGCTCCCGAAGACCCTAATGGATGTCCAACTGCAATTGCTCCTCCGTTCACATTTAATTTTTTGCGATCAATGCCCAGCTCCTTTACAACAGCGAGTGACTGCGCAGCAAATGCTTCGTTCAATTCGAATAGATCTATATCGTCTAATTTCAGATTGGCAATTTTCAGGGCTTTGGGTATTGCGGCTACCGGACCAATACCCATTATTCTTGGATCTACTCCCGCAGTAGCATAGCTTACCATGCGGGCAATTGGTTTCAGGTTTAGTTGATTCACCATCCGCTCTGACATAACCACGACAAAGGCAGCGCCATCCGATGTTTGAGAAGAGTTGCCAGCGGTAACAGTACCACCTGCTGCAAATACAGGTTTTAATTTGGAGAGACCTTCTACAGTTGTATCCGCACGAATACCCTCATCTCTGTCCACAATAAATTCACGGGTTTTCTTTTTCATGTTTTCATCAACATAAACTTCCTTTACGGTGATGGGAACAATTTCATCCTTGAACTTTCCTTCTTTCCAGGCGGCCGCTGCTTTCATGTGAGACTCATATGAAAACTGATCTTGCTCTTCGCGCGAAATTTTAAATTGTTTTGATACCTCCTCTGCAGTTAAACCCATACTGGTATAGTATGTTGGGTTATCTTTTGCAATTGCATAGTTCAATGCCGTTTTATAACCCATAACCGGAACAAGTGACATCGATTCAGTGCCTCCCGCAATTATTATATCCGCCTGACCAGCATGTATGCGGTGGCTTGCAATAGCAATTGTCTCTACGCCAGATCCGCAGTAACGGTTTACCACCATACCCGGAGTATCGATTCCTAATGCAAGAAGTGAAATCATTCTGCCCATTTGCATTCCCTGATCTGCTTCAGGTACAGCGTTTCCTACAATGAGGTCATCTACCATTTTGTTTTCGAGACCAGGTACTGACTTCACCAGATGTTTGATTACATCTGCCGCCAGATCATCTGGCCGGGTAAATCGGAAGCCGCCTTTCTTGGCTTTACCAACACCAGTTCTAAAACCTGCTACGATGTATGCATCCATAATTTCAGTTTTAATTTCTTAAGGGTTTTCCACCAGTCAATATCGACTGAATTCTTTCCAGTGTTTTCTTTTCACCGGTAAGCGATACAAACGCTTCACGTTCCAGATCAAGTAAATATTGCTCACTTACTTCCTGAGGATAAGACAGATCTCCACCACACATTACATTAGCAATCCACCGCGCTATTTTCATATCATGATCACTGATGTAATTTCCCATCCGCATGCCCTGAATGCCCGCCATAAAAAGAGCCATTCCTGTTCTTCCCTGAACTTTAATGTTTTTCGAGTGAACTGGCATTGTGTATCCGGCCTCCGACAATTCAAGTACTGCGGATTTTGCATCCAGAATCTGTCTGTCCTTGTTTACAGAGATTCGGTCTTTTGTGCGAAGAATTCCCATCTCGCGAGCTTCCTCAGCTGAAAGCGCTACCTTGGCAGTTGCTATATTCATAAACGCATTTTGTAATGCATTTAATTCCACATCACCTTCTTCAATAGCATCACTTACGCGTTTGGTAAGTTCCTTTGTCCCACCTCCTCCGGGGATTAGTCCTACCCCAACTTCTACCAGGCCGATATAGGTTTCCGCTGCTGCCTGGGCTAGGTCTGAATGAAGTGTCATTTCACAACCACCACCCAGCGTTCTGCCTTGTGGCGCAACCACAACGGGAACAGAAGAATATCGCAATCGCATCACTGAATTCTGGAATTGACGTACCATGAATTCAATTTCATCGTACTCCTGCTCTATAGCAAACATGAAGACCAACCCAAGGTTTGCTCCCAGTGAGAAGTCTGCACCCTGGTGTCCTACCACTAAACCTTTATATTCTTTTTCAGCTAAATCAATTGCTTTATTCAAGCCTTCAATGACAGAGCTCCCTAATGTATAACTCTTACTATGCCATGAGAAGTTGATTACACCATCGCCCAGGTCAGTAACTTTTGATTCGGCATTCTTCCAGACAATTTTATCACTCAGGTTTTCAAGAATTATAAATTCTTCCTTACCGGGAATATTTTTATATCCTTTGGATTGAATGTCATAATACTGACGTTTTCCTTCCTGAATTCTGTAAAACGACTTGTTGCCTCCGGCAATCATTTCAGTAACCCATGCGGCTGGTTTATATCCAACGGACTGCATTCCCTCAATACCTTTCTCAACTCCTACAGCGTCCCATGTTTCAAAAGGCCCAAGTTCCCAACCAAAACCAGCACAAACTGCATCATCAATTTTATAAAGTTCATCGGCTATTTCTGGTATTCTGTTACTGGCATATTGAAATAATCCAAAGAACGCATCCCGGTAAAAATCACCGGCTTTATCTTTTCCAGCTAATAGAACCTTGAACCTGTCCTTGAGATTGTCAATGGTTTTGGTGGTTTCAAGCGTTGCAAATTTTGCTTTCGCTTTAGGTTTATATTCCAGTGTTTTAAGATCAAGTGTGAGAATTTCCGTCTCACCTTTAGCGTTTTTGGATTTTTTATAAAATCCCTGACCTGTTTTATCACCTAACCATTTATTCTGCTCAAGCTTTGATACTATCTCCGGCAACTTGAACATTTCGCGGCCCTCGTCATTGGGAAGAGCTGCATATAAATTGTTAGCAACTTTCACCAACGTGTCTAAGCCTACAAGGTCAGAGGTACGAAATGTTGCGGATTTGGGTCTCCCTATTACCGGGCCAGTGAGTTTATCAATTTCATCAACGTTCAAATCAAATTTGCGCATGGCATCAATGACTTTGAGAAGACCCCAGACGCCTACACGGTTTCCGATAAATGCCGGAGTGTCTTTACACAAAACAGTAGTCTTTCCCAGATAAAGATCTCCATAGTGCATGAGGAACTTGGTGACCTCCGGATCGGTATGTTGAGTTGGAATTATTTCAAATAATTTCAGGTAACGCGGAGGGTTGAAGAAGTGCGTACCTGCAAAATGTTTTTTGAAATCGTCACTTCGGCCTTCTGCCATCAGATGAATCGGTATTCCTGATGTATTGGACGTTACCAGTGTTGCCGGCCTGCGAAATTTTTCTACTTGTTCATAGACCTTCTTTTTTATATCCAGGTTTTCAACAACAACTTCCACGATCCAATCGACATCCTTTATTTTAGGCATGTCATCATCAAAATTGCCAAGGCTTATTCTGGAAATAAATTTCTTACTGTAAATCGGTCCAGGACTTGATTTAATTGATCGATCGAAAGATGCCTGGACAATCCTGTTTTTTACTGTCTTGTTGTCCAGAGAAAGACCTTTTGCCTTTTCTTCATCGTTAAGTTCCTTTGGAGCAATATCCATCAACAGCACTTCACAACCAACGTTGGCAAAATGGCAAGCGATGGCTGAACCCATGACACCGGAACCCAGAATGGCGACTTTACGGATAGAACGTTTCATAATTTAATCCAGGATATTAATCAAGTTAAATTCTCTTGCTTATCGTATATACTAATCTTCTCAATGGTTTTGTTTATCTCCTGAAGTACTTCAAAAAATACGTTGAGCTTTCCTTCCGGGATAATTGATCGGATTGTGTTATTAAATTTTAGGACAGATTCCCGTGCCTTCTCTTTTTTCTGTTTTCCTTCTTTGGTTAATAGAATTCTCACAAGCCGACCATCATTGGCATCGGCCTCACGGTATATCAATCCCTTCTCTTCCATGCTTTTTAAAAGGCGGGTAAGACTCCGAGCTTCAAGACCCATTAGCGGTGCTATCTTGGTTGCCGGGGTTCCTTCTTCTGAATTGATGTTCAACAAGCAAAACCCCATTGACATCGTGGCGTCATACTTTAAGGCTTGTTGATTGTACATGCGAGCGATGGCATGCCAGGCAGCCTTAATGTGATAATCTACAGTTTCTTCTCTTCGCATACGATTTCGGCAGGGATAGCGAAGGTATAAAAAAATTGTTATGCATGCAGAGTATCTAAAAAATATTTTTAGCTATAACTGGGGTTGCTCTGCATAGTCACCCCGCAACGTCCTGTATCTTTTTCTGGCCTCCGCAGCATGTACACTACCCGGGAATTTGTTTAAAAAATCCCGATAAATCTCCATGGCCTTGGTCTTATCATTAAGCTGGCGCTCGTAAATTTCACCTTTCAGGAAATACGCGTCATCTGTAAGAATGTCTTCGCCATACTCCGCCATGATTTTATCCAGGAGCGCAATGGATTCATTGAATTCCCCTCGTTGCATTCTTATTTTAGCCTCAAGCCAGTATACATCGTCAAGAATGGTCTGATTGCTGACAGAAAGCAATACTGAATCCTTTAGATTTTGCTCTAACCGATCTGGTATAATTGTGCCCGGATTTTTCTTTTCGTTGACCACAAAACCTTTTTTCAGATAGTCTATTCTTTTAAGAGCTTCTTCGGTTTTGTTTTGAAAAAGTAAAAGTTCAATAAAGGAATAAGCTTTAAGGGCTTCACCTGCTGAATCAAGCGCAATATTTTCTTTTATGCGCATACTTAAATCCAGGGCGTCATTAGCAATTTCACGGGTTGTGGCTTCCTTTAAAATATTCAAGTGTTCCTGGGCTAATTGAAAGTCGCCTTTGTAATAAGAAAGTTTTGCATTCCTCAATTTTGCTTCGTAGCCGATTGGGTTTTCACGCTGGGCTTTTTCTACTTGTGAGTAAAGGAGGCTTGATTCCCAGGCCTCTCCTTTTAATACATAAATATCACCCAGATCGAGTTTGGCTTTTGATTTCAGATAGAGGGACGCCCGAGGATTGGAAATAAGCTTAGTTAAAATAACAATGGCAGAATCTTTCTCATCAAGGTGTGTAGCAAATAACAAAGCCCTGCTCCTGGTAGCTTCAAGCGCATTTATATTATCGGGATATTGCTTAATAAACTCCTGATAGTTGTTAATCAAAAATCGTACGGAGTCTAAATTTATAGGATAGCTATTTTTTACTCTTAATTCATGCGTCCGGATAACCCCAAGCCGGGCATTTAAATAATTTGGCGTTTTTGGATATTCACGTACAACATAATTGTAAATTTTCAGTGCATTGTTATAATCTTCATTATCAAGAGAAACACGTGCTACCTCCATTAATTTTTCACCATCATGTTTGTATCGCTTGTCATATGCTCTAGCCTGAATGAATGCGGCATAAAAATTTTTTTGTTGTATTGTTACCCAAATGAGTAGGTCCGCATAGACTTCAACTTCAGGATGCTGTTGCACTCGTTCATAAAGTATTTTCTCCAGACTTTCCAGTTCACCAGGATCCGTCAGCAATGCCTGCATGACATTTTTCACGTATTGAATATTCGCTGAGGTTTGGGTTACATAATTCAAGTATTCCTGCACCATCTTTTCCTGATCACCCTTCAGTCTATAAAGCATTGCCAGATCAAGACTAAATAGGTAGGGGTTTTCCATATGCTCCCGTGCAACTGTAAGGGCGATCACACCATAATCAAAAAGAGACCTTGAAGAAAAATACTCAGACATCAACTTAATACGCTGGATATTGTTTTTGTTTTCAGTAATTACTTCCCGGTAATATTTATCAGCTTTCTGGAGTTCACCGGACTTTACCATCACCAGACCTGCATCGAGTTTGTACTGGATATTATCCACATCTGCTTTAAGGAGTTTTTTTATATAGTTCTGTGCTTCATCGTAAGCAGCTATATCCAGCAGCGTGTTTAGGTAGTTATTATAAATAAATTGATTGTTCGCATCACGCTTGGATAAATCCCTATATAACTCCAGGGCTTTTTTCTTATCTCCTTTGATCAGGTATTCGTTTGCAAGTTGTATTTCTTGTTGATTCTGTGCGAATAACTGAAAAAGAATTAATGTCAGAAGGGTTGTTAAGAATGCCCTGGTACTTATTGTATTATATAATATATATATATAGTTATTATAATTAGTCATGTCGAATTGTGGATAGAATATTATCCCTGAAGGTTGTTGAAGTTATGTAGAAATCTTTTAATATTTAAATGGTTTGTTATCAATGGTTTAAGTTGTTATTAACAATCTTTAATGATGTGGATGATTAAATTGTGGATGACTACTGCAGGATGGATTGTGGGTTACTGAGTAGTTGTATACATGTGATTTAAGCCAGCTTGTTTGGATCCGAATTAGTGAGACATTGGGAGAAGTTATCAACAGAATGTAACCAGGATTTAGTCAGTTATTAACAATGGTCCGAGTTCGAAATTAGCTTTAAGATTTATTAAGGAATTCTTCTTTTCGTTTTTGTAATAGATGATTTTTTCAGGTTCCTGGTTGAGTAGTAAGTTTCCTAATGACCATTCTCCGTTTGAGTCAGAGTCTATCACGACAGATATCAAGTAATCTCCAGGGACAAGGTCTTCGAATTCGACTTTACGCGTGTTGACTTTTGTTTCAAGGATATTAAAACTTTTGTCTCGTAGTTGGATTATAAAATTTGGTACTTTGATATCGACCTGGACTATTATTATTCCTGTGGACTCAAGTGTTAATGGCTTGACGGTTTCCTGAATTAGATTAGAGCTATCAGATTCGATGCTTATAAATGATCCTTTCCTGAGAACAAACTGATAGATGGGTTTCGGTGCGGTGTTTTTTTCTGCATCAGATGTTTTGATTTCTTCTGGTTCTTTTAGCAGGTTTTTATCAAATTTTTTTTCTATGGATAGAATATTATGGATGCTGTCCCATTTGACGTCCTCTTTTGTTATTGGAATATTTGTAGTAGAGTCGATAGCATAATAAATACTGTCAAAGGTTATTGACAGTAATGGCTTAGAGAATTTTATCCGACTCTTGAGAATACCTTTTTCTGAAATAACCCTTGAGCCAAGTGATTGATGAGTAAATGCCTCGGGCCTGACATCTCTTTGACTGAATTTGATGTAAAGTGTTGTGTCAATCGTGTTGTTCGCGCTGTCGGTTGCATTAAAACTTACAAGTAGGCTGTCCTGGTTAAAGGTGTTGTAGATTTTAATGTTGGATTGATCTTCCCCGAATGATGAGATGATTGGAGCCTGCACTGATTTAAGCTTATAGGATACTAAGTTTTTACCAGTTTTTATGTTAAAATAGGTATTGTATGGTCTTGCACTGGTTAGTTTTAGTGGTCTTAGGTCTAACTTGAACAGTTCGAGATCAATTTTTTTAATTGGTGTAATGAGTTTTATTGTGTCAGATAGAAATGCATACATTTCGTTTTTCGTATCTACGATAAGGTTTCTGTTTTTGTCCTCGAATGCGTATAGGAAATAATTTCCTGGTTTTAAATTTTCCAGGCTGAAATTACCTGTCTTATCAGATTTGGTGATATAAATTGGTTTATGCTTGAGAATATTAAATGTGTCGCTTTGATAGATCGCTACTGTTATTTCTTTGAGGTCTTCTTTTTTTTGCGCGCTTGTTGCTTTTCCTGAAATGGAAAGAGAATCAATATAGTGGCCTGTACTAAATGCAAGTTTTAGATTCTCCGGAGTATTCTTTTCGGTGATATCCTGAATTGCCTCTCTGAAGTTCAGGGAATAGGTCGTGCTATCAAGAAGCTTGGATTTAAGGTTGATAGTTACTGTTTGTTTACGGGCTGATATTTCGTAGTCTTTTCCGATGTCAGGGATTATTATAATTTGTTCTTTAGG
Source organism: Ohtaekwangia sp. (assembly GCA_036503775.1). GTDB lineage: Bacteria > Bacteroidota > Bacteroidia > Cytophagales > Cyclobacteriaceae > Ohtaekwangia. The sequence continues at coordinate 15,192 of DASXWH010000016.1, read as the reverse complement.
GTTGTTAACAGCGACATCTTCATCAAACTGGAGGGTTATTTTATTTCCTTTGAAATTTATTGATTCATGTCTGGGTGTGCTCAATTCTCTGATGAGTACAGGTGGAATGGTATCTTTTGGACCACCGGTTGGCGAGGTCTGTCTAGCACAGGCTAAGAAGAAGAGAGGGAGAATTAAGAGGGGGATGTACCGTGTCATGTCTTTTTTAAAATATAAATCAAGCTTGACGATTCGTGTGTCTTACTAGCCTTTTGGTTGGATGTTAATCCCTTAATAAATCCAGATACCAGATTATTAATTTTCTTTGTTGGGTGTTTATATTTTTCACTTAACAGACTTACGTAATATGCATCTAATTTCATTGGTATCGTTTCTACAATCTGAAGTGAAATTAGCTTCGCAATCATTGCAATATTAGATTGGGAGAAGTGCCATAAATGCCGCGGCACATCATAGCCCGCCCAGTATTCTTTATAGAATGATGCATCCCAGCTATTGGGGTTTGGTATTGCAATAAATAACGTGCCGTTAATTTTAAGTTTGGTCGCCAGTGTTTGGAGAACCTCAATTGGTTCCGGGACATGTTCAAGTACGTGCCATAGAGTTATTGCGTCAAATGAACTTTGCTGAAGTAATTCCATCGAGCTATAAATCAGTGATCTTATTTTCGGATCGGAGTTTTCTCTTGCCTGATCAGAAGGTTCAATTCCAGCAACTTTCCAGCTCTCTTCATAACAAGCTTTAAGAAAGTGCCCGGTTCCGCATCCGTAATCAAGGACAGATAATTGTTCTTTTGATTCAGAATTTTCCTTAATGATGTTAAGCTTCCATTTTAATGTATATGATCGGGCAAGCAGGTAGAGAGAATCTATAATGCTTCTTGCCTTGTTGGTATGGGAGATGTAATCTGATGAAATGTAGTAGTCACCAAGATTTTTAATTTCTGGCCGTGGACTGGTTAGAATTAAGCCACAATTCGTGCATTTGATGAGTTGAAAAGTTTCATGTGAAACTGTATAATCTTTACAAGAGAGATATGTTGCAAAGGATGTGTTGCTGCAGATAAAGCAAGTTTTTATTTCTATCATTTTCCCATATAGATAGTAAGGACAGAGATATCAGATGGAGAAACCCCGCTTATTCGGGTAGCCTGTCCCAATGTTTCAGGTTTAATCCTTTTCAGTTTTTCTCTGGCTTCTGAGGATAGTGCTTTTACCCTATCGTAGTCAAAATCGCTTCGTATGACAAAAGAATCTAATGAACCTACCCTTTCAACAAGCTTTTGTTCTCGCTCGATATAGGTTTCATACTTGATCATGATTTCTGTTTCTTCTTGAATTTCTTCACTGAAATTGCGGAGAACGTTTTGAATGGTAGGACTAATTGATTGTAATTCCTGTAAACCAATTTCAGGACGCTTAAGTAGATGAGATAGCGATGTTTTTTCTTTAATACTAGATGTTTCCATTTGAAGCAGTCCTGGATTGATATCTAAAGGTTCTGCTTTTATTGTTTTTAACTTTTGACTGAGTTCACTAATGGAATCCTTCTTTTGTTCCACTTTTTTTAGTCTTTCATAAGATGCAAGCCCAATGTTATGGCCCAGTTCAGTAAGCCGCAGATCTGCATTGTCTTGTCTTAAAAGTATTCTGTATTCTGCTCTGGAGGTGAACATTCTGTAAGGCTCCTGAGTACCTTTATTTACAAGGTCGTCTATTAGTACACCGATGTATGCATCTGATCTCTTCAAGATGAATGGATCCTTTTCCTTTGCTCTATTATGGGCATTTATACCGGCCATTAGGCCTTGACAGGCAGCTTCTTCGTATCCGGTTGTTCCATTGATTTGGCCTGCAAAATACAGATTATCAATGAGTTGTGTTTCCAGGGATAGCTTTAGTTGTGTTGGTGGGAAAAAATCATATTCTATTGCATACCCTGGCCGGAACATCTTGGCATTTTCGAAACCAGGAATTTTTCTGATAGCCTGATATTGAATGTCTTCGGGTAAAGAAGTTGAGAAACCATTAACGTATATCTCAACCGTACTCCAGCCTTCTGGTTCAACGAATATTTGATGTCGTTCGCGATCTGCAAAACGGTTTATCTTGTCTTCAATAGAAGGACAGTAACGAGGCCCGATTCCTTTTATCCTTCCTTGGAACATAGGAGACTTTTCGAATCCCAATTTCAGATGTTCGTGTACTTGCTCATTTGTATAGGTTATCCAGCAGCTTACTTGTTTTTCTAATGGTTTTGTATTGGAATAGGAAAACTTGCCAGGCTTTTCATCCCCTGGTTGTTCTTCCATTTTAGAATAGTCAAGACTCCGCCCATCAACTCTAGGAGGTGTTCCTGTTTTCATCCGGCCGGCTTCAAAGCCAAGACTTGTTAGTTGCTCGGTTAATCCGCTGGCTGCTTTTTCGGCAGCCCTACCACCCCCAAAGTTTTTTTCGCCTATATGGATTTTTCCGTTAAGAAACGTTCCGTTGGTGAGTACAACAGTTTTTGATCGGATCTCAAGCCCAAGATTGGTTTTAATTCCTACTACCCTATTATCACGTACCAGGACCTCTTTTACCATTTCCTGCCAAAAATCGAGATTTTTTGTGTTTTCGAGAGCCAACCTCCACTCTTCAGAAAATTTCATTCTGTCGTTCTGGGTTCGTGGACTCCACATTGCCGGACCCTTTGATCGATTAAGCATGCGAAATTGAATCATGGATTTGTCTGATATAACACCTGACATACCACCTAAAGCATCAATTTCACGCACAATTTGACCCTTTGCAACGCCACCCATTGCAGGGTTGCATGACATCTGTGCTATAGTATTCATGTTCATGGTAATCAAAAGAACCTTTGACCCCATAGACGCGGCAGCATGAGCCGCCTCACATCCAGCGTGCCCTGCGCCAACCACAATTACATCATAGTCTGGAAACATTATCTAAGCATTTACCTGTTCCACGTGGAACCAAAAGCTTCCACAAAATTCTTCCACAATTCCACAAATTGAAAATCTTGAATTTCGTTCCACGTGGAACTATGCGAGCAAAGATAAGTAAGTGTCTTCTTTCTTTCTCATTAGAGCTTTTTTACCCTGAGATTTATCAGAATACCCTACTAAATGGAGAACGCCATGAATTATCACTCTATTCAACTCTCGTTCAAATGTTGTTTTAAACTTTAAAGAATTTTCCTCCACTCGTTCAATACTGATAAAAATATCCCCTTCAATGGGAGCTGATTCATTGTCCCTATTATCGAATGTGATAATATCTGTATAGGTTGTATGATTGAGATATTGCCTGTTTAAAATGAGGAGATACTCATCTGAGCAAAAAACATAATTAAGAGAGGTCAGTTCCAATCCCTCGGTCTGGATTACCTTTTTAATCCAAGAGATAATTTTGCGTTGATTTGATAATCTAAAGCTTACCCCTTCTGAGAAGAATTGAATTTTAGGCATTAGGAGTTCACATAGAAGCTTAGCTCTACAACTCTTCCTGAATCTTTGAAGTCAACCTCATCAGAAAGATGCTTCATTAAAAAAATTCCTCTTCCTCCTGGTTTTTCTAAGTTTTCAGGAGAAGTGGGGTCTGGAAGATTTTGGTAGTCAAAGCCCTTTCCTTCATCCTTTACAGTAAATTTGATCATACTGTGATCCAGAGAAAGGCTGAGCGAAACGTTTTTTGATTTGTCATTAGCATTACCATGCTTGATTGCATTGTTGACGGCCTCAGTAACAGCTATCATGATATTACCATAGATGTCATCATCCAAATGAAATCTCTCTTTAGCGTTGTCAATAAAGCTCTCAATCATTCTAATATTCTCTACTATTGATGGAACTTGTATACTGATTGTGTTCATTTGGATGGAACTTCTTTTACTGGTTGTTCATTCTTTTAAAATATTCGCCAACCTCCTTCTTGTAATACGGGTAAAGTTTGGGCGGAACTGTTTTCAGCAATTCTACTTCTTTTTCCTTTAGCCGCAAATATTCTTCAAAGGCCTTGGGAATTTCTTTATTGTAGTCCTTTGCTGTTTCTCCTTTACGTTCTTCATCCATGTCCTGTTCCCTAGCCGACTTTTCTGCCTGAAGTAATCGTGTTAGTATTTCTTGTTGCCTTTTAATAAGCTGATCAGTAATCTGTTTGTTCACCAAATCCATCTCAGTCTGCTCCATTTTGCCAGGGAGATCACCACCAGGCATTTTCCCATTATCACCAAGTTTGTTTTGCATTTCTTCCAATGCCTTTCTGATACGTTCTTGTTCGGCAGCCATTTCCGCCAGTTCTTCTGAAAGCTGCCTTCCTGTTTTACCACTTCCCTTTAGTTCCTGTATTTTCTGATTCAGTTGCTGTTGCATCTCACTTAATGAAGGCTTTTTCCCCTTTCCTTTTCCCATTGATGGTTGAGCATTTGCCATCATTTGCATCATCATGTCGAAATGATCATCCAGCATAAGAGCCAGGTTATTTATACCGGTCATTGACATTTGCATTTCGCCAGACGCCTGCGGTCTTCTTCGTTCTTTATTAGCATTAATGACGTTATCCAAATGACTATTGAGTTCGCTTATTTCTTTAGTAATAATAGACCCCATAAAAGGATCTCGTTTACCAAGAGCTAACAGACTGTCTTCCAACACCTTAGCGTCATCTTTAAGTTTAATTTGCTGCTGTGCAAGTGAATTAAACCGCGGATCATTTTGATTTAACTCACCAAAACTTTTAAGTATACCCTCCTGATCAAAGGAAAGTTTAACGAGACCATGAATAATCTGGCGGAGGGTTTCGAGATTTTGCATATCAACTTCCATAGACATAGAGTTTTGTGATGACTCTAACTGATCTTGCATGTTCTGCATTTTTTGAATGGCCTTCTGCTGAGATGGTTTTGATTTGGCTGGTTGGTTTTGCTGAAGCTGCTCCTGGCTATTTTTTTGATCCCGTTGAATCTCATCAATCGATTCTTCAGAAGGTAAATCATTCTTCTTCTCTAATTCATCACCAAGTTTTTCGATATCCTTCAGTTGCTCCTTTAAATCGCTTATCTCTTCTTCCAGTTTTTGTTGCTGCTCAGCCAACTCTTTACTTTCAGCAGAATCCTTGTCACTTTGTTTATTGCTTTTGCTTCCCTTCTTTTCCAACGCTTCAGTATCATTTAAAAGTGACTGCTGCTTTTCTTTTTGATCTTTTAAACCTTGAATTGCCTGGTCAACTTTGTAATCAAACTGCAGTTGCTTGAATAATTCAAGTGTTCTTTCAAGTTCTTTTTCAAGATTGTTTGTGTTCTGATTAAGTTTATCAAGCAGTTTCTGAATCTGAGAAACATCTGTATTTTCTTTCAATAGTTTTTGAAGTTCCTCAAAGAGTTTCTTTGTCTCTTCATCGAGAAGCTCGTCCATTAACTTCTGAATTTGTTCTGCCTTTTCTTTTATCCGTTCATCTTGTTCAGTAAATGCCTCCTTTTTCTGGTCAAGCAGTTTGTTTTCTTCCCTTAGTTGCTCAACCATTTGGTCCAGCGCATTCTTTTGTTGAATAATATTTTCCAGCATTTTTTTATCCTGCCAGTCAAGTGAAGTTTTTCCTTTTAGTTTTTTTGAGGCTTCATCTATTTGCTCCTGAAGTTTGTCGGCTTTATTTGTACCCTGCTCAATTTTTGATTCGGTTTTTGACTGTGAACTTTTGATCTCTGTTACCAGATTTTGCTTTGTAGGAACTTGAAAAGTGTACAATGCAGTTTTTGTAGACTTGCACCCATTTACGGCATCGTTGTCCCATACCTGCAAGTGATACTCTAATTGATTTCCTGGTTCTAACTTTACTGAATCAAGCGACCAATTGTAAAAGAATGATTGCTGAGCCTGATCAGTACGAATAGGAATCTGGATCTTCTTTGATAAAACTTCTCGTTGATTTATATCCCTGATTTTATAAAAGAGAGTGAGTTGTGTTACACCATAATCATCTCCAATTGATCCGCCTAGAATTACTCTCTGGTACAGTACTGAATCCTTAAAATTACTTACCGATATGGTTGGAAATTGATCCTTTATAACATTGATTGAGTATGCTATTTGTTCTCTGTTTTTGATACCATTGTTTTCAAGTAGTATTTCATAACGGTCTTGTTCTTTGAATTTTCGTGCATATGAAAAAACCTGATCACCAGATTCCTGAAAGTCAAAGGGTGTTGATGTAGATGCAAAATGAATTTGAGTTTTGGTTGTGTTGAAAGTCCCCAGGCTCCAGATAACGTTGGTTCCTTCTGGGATTTCAAGATTGCCCGTATTGATCAGTTTTTGATTACTTCTCTTAAGATATCGTGGATACTCTAACGTCAGAGAGAAGTTTATCAATTCGGGCCTGTTGATAAGAGTGACCTTATAGATATCCGAGAAAAAGCCAGCGGCCTCCAGTTGAAGATCAAACCCCTCCTGAATGTTTTCGAAAACATACGAAAAATCAGACCCAGCTCCCTTGATCAACTTTAGTCTTTGATTTTTTGTAAGAATATAAGCTTCCTGTGGCAGGGCTTGTCCATCAAGTTTCACCTTAAGAACGAAATCTTCATTGTAAAAGGAAGTAAGTGATTTTGGATCAATACTAAAATGAAATGGCGCTTCCGGAGAGTAATGTCTGTTAAAGTGAAAAATGCGATCTGTACTTTTTGTCAGGATTTGACTGTTGATGACGAGAATCGCCATAAGTATAAGAAAAGGTAAAACCAAAAACTTGAGGTATCGCCTGTTTTGATTTATGTCTATAAGCGATTCAAAAGAAATAGGTTCTAGTTCTTCTGATTTTTGTTTGATACTCGCCTGTGTTAATTGGGATTCATTCGGATTAGACGCCAACTGTACCAGATTAAGCAGCCTATCTTGTGAATCAGGTAAAAGCCTGCCTATAACCTGTGCGCTTTGTTGTTCTGATAAACCTCGTCTGGCCATCCACCATTTAAGAGGTTCTTTTAAAAACCTGAAAAAGCAATAGACGATGACGATAAAAAAACTTAAGAAAATAATGAATCGTGCCCACGGACTTAGCCAAAGATTATGTTCAACAAGAGCAGCAAGAAGGACGTATGAAAAGACAATGGAGAGTGAAAGGATTAATCCACGAATGAAAATATTCAGATAATACCTCTTTTTAAAGGATCTGATTTTCTCCCGAATCTTTTCAATACCCGCTCCCATGCGTCAACTATTTTAAGTAAAAAACGCAACCAATACTATAAAGTTGGTTAGCCAAGATACTCGTTATCCAAGAACAGAAAAATTATTAATTGTCAGAGCTCATCGTCCAATTGAATTCCTTTTCAAAATATTCAATTACGTGCATCTTAAGCAACTTCTCCTGTTCCAGCAGATCAAAATGGGGGAGTTTTTTAACCAGTTTCCAATGAGGCCAACCCTCTTGGTCTAAACCTTCAAGTTCGTAGTAACCGGAATAACTCAGCACCTTGCAGATGCCGATGTGCATTAGGTCCTGCTTTTCCTCCTTGCTGAATACTTTCTTGCCTTTTCCCAATTCCTGAACACCGATCAGGAAAAGTACACCATTTAAATCTTTCGGTCTTTTGTGAATAGTGGTTTCCAGAAAAGCGAGTAAAGAAGCCCATGCTCTGTCTAGTTCAAGATCACGTTTAAACATGTTGAAGCTCCTCCCAATATTCGAATGCCCTACGCAGGTGGGGAACAACAATTGTACCCCCAATTAAGGTTGCTATACCCATTGCTTCGTGGATTTCTTCAGACGTGAATCCAACCTCTTTGCATTTTCCCAGATGATATTTTACACAATCATCACACCGAAGAACTAACGAGCAGGTCAATCCAATCAGCTCTTTTGATTTTAAGCCAAGATGCCCTTCAGTGTATGCATTTGTGTCTAAGTTGAAAATCCGTTTGATGATTAAGTTGTCGGCCTCAGCAATTTTTTCATTCATCTTGCTGCGATACGCATTAAAATCCTGAACAAGTCCCATATTTCTTCCTTGATTTTATAAATTGAGGATGCAATTGTGTGCTAATAGTATCCAAAGGTATGAATTCTCGAGTTGCTGAAATTTTCAATGATTTTGTTTCTCTGTTCTTTCCAAAATATTGCTTAGCCTGTTATGGTTCTCTCATGAAAGGGGAAGATTTGGTTTGTTCTTTTTGCAAACTGGAAATGCCCCAAACCAATTACCATTTAGAAAAGGAAAATTCACTTAAGACCAGGTTGGATACCCGAATGTCCATTAAATATGGAATGGCACTATTTAACTTCTCCAAGCAGGGCAAGGTTCAGCATTTGCTTCACGCTCTTAAGTACAAGAATTTTCCAGAGGTAGGAATTATGCTGGGTAAACTTTATGGAGAAAAGCTTCTCTGCAGTGGATATAGTTCGGAGTTTGATTGCATAGTGCCCGTTCCCCTACATCCTGCGCGACAACGAAAAAGAGGCTACAACCAAAGTACAAAGATCGCACAGGGTTTATCTGAAAAATTACTTATTCCAGTTTATGATAATGCGCTAAAGCGCGAAATAATGACAGATACCCAAACCAAAAAATCAAAACTCAGCCGTTGGATAAACGTAAAAGAGATTTTTTCCTTAACTCCGCAGAATCAACTGAAAAACAAAAGAGTTTTGCTTGTGGATGATGTCGTCACTACGGGTTCGACTCTTGAAGCTTGTGTCGAGGCAATACTCAAATCGGATTGCCTCGACATCAGCATATTATGTCTTGCAGAAGTGAAGTAGCTTACATATTCTTCCACTTAATTGTACACCCGATTGCTTTGGTTTTTGTTGTGACAATTTCTTTTCCTGCAATCAATGATTCCACAGCGTCTTCCACATATTTTTTATCTGCGGCAGAAGCATCTCGCGTGTTGTTATCAATCGCTCCTTTGTAAGCCACCTTGAAGGACTTGCCATCTTTTTTGAGCACGTAAACATGGGGTGTATTTGATGCACCAAATGCACGTGCTACTTCCTGTGTCTGATCAATCAGATAAGGGAATTTGTAGTTTTTTTCCTTGGCATAGGAAACCATCTCATCGAATGAATCACCAGGGGAGATATTAGGGTCATTGGCATTAATTGCAACAACCGGAAAACCTGATTCGCTGTACTTTTGATTGAGAGCAATAATTCTATCGTTGTATACTTTTGAATACGGACATGTATTGCAATCAAAAATTACAATGACACCTTTTCCTGATAGATAGTCTGACAATGCTACCATCTTACCATCAACATTTTTTAATTTGAATTCAGACACGGCATCACCAACTTCATAGGAAGATCCGGACCCGGCAAAACATATTACCACGACCAGGATTGCGAGGGAAATAGACTTTAGTTTACTCATAATCGGAGAAGTTTTTGGGGTTACAAATTATTTTACCAAATCAATCAGCTTTTGAAGTTCACCTGAATGAAGTTCGTGGTCAACAAATTTTCTTTGACCGGTATTCTGATTAATAATAAGTGTAGCAGGAATGGCTCCACCCCAGGCTGTATCCACCTTATCAATCCAGGAGTTGTAATCAATTTCATCCAGCAGTATTACCGATGACGTCAATTTCTTTCGGTTAACAAACTCCTTTACTTTATCCACTTTATCAGCGAAATCGAGGTTGACCAACACCATTTTAATTTCCGGGTTTTCTGTGTGTAATTGTTCAAACAGTGGCAACTCTTTTACACAGGGCCCACACCAGGTTGCCCAAAAATTGATGACTACAATACTGTCAGATCTGGAGTGAATGATTTTTTCGAGTCTGTCGAACTTGACAATAGGTATGTTCTGGGCCAGGGCTGGTATCGACAGTAATCCAATAAAAAGGAAGACTCTTGTGATTGAGTTGAGTCGCTTGAAAAGAAGCCTGATCATCATCTTTGTGTTTGCATTTAAATCTTTATATGTGTTCAACAAAAACCTTAAAATTCAGGTAGTTAGATTACTTATAAAAAACTCCAATAAAGATTTCCACAAATTGTGCCACTTATCCACATTAGGATAATATTAAGACTTAATGACCACATTTACAGAGTATTAACTGAAAAAATATGAATCACTTATTTGTGGACAACTTTTGAGTTATTGGGCTTTTATTGCTTCCAAACTCCAAAAAACCAAGTAAAACAAGCGATAATGATCACACGAAATTAAATGCTTTTATTACAGAATGAACCGTGACACAAACAGAATCAAATCACTATTCAAGATAGAAATTCCAATAATTCAGGCCGGCATGGTTTGGTGCAGTGGTTGGCGTTTAGCGTCAGCTGTAAGTAATGCCGGAGGTTTAGGTTTGATTGGGGCGGGATCTATGCGGCCGGAGATTCTGGAGGAAAATATCAGGAAATGCAAAATAGCCACTACAAAACCTTTTGGAGTAAACATTCCGTTGCTATATCCGGAGATAGATAAAGTTATAGATATTGTTTTACAGGAAAGAGTGAATGTGGTTTTTACATCGGCAGGCAATCCTGCTGTTTGGACAAACACACTTAAGAGTCAGGGTATTACCGTAGTACACGTTGTATCCAGTTCGAAGTTTGCGAGAAAAGCTGAAGACGCGGGTGTTGACGCTGTTGTTGCAGAAGGTTTTGAAGCAGGTGGTCACAATGGACGAGAGGAAACGACAACTATGGTTCTTGTTCCCTTGGTAAAAAATGTTGTTCAAATACCAATTATTGCAGCAGGCGGCATTGCTAGTGGAGCAACAATTTTAGCTGCTCAGGCTCTTGGAGCTGAGGGTGTTCAGATCGGTAGTCGCTTTGCAGCAAGTATTGAATCTTCCGCGCATGAAAAATTTAAGAAAAAAATACTTGAATCAGAAGAAGGCCATACAATTCTGACTTTGAAGCAACTTACCCCGGTGAGGTTGATTAAAAATCAATTTTATCAACAAGTGTCGGAAGCAGAAAATCGTGGAGCAAGCAAAGAAGAACTTCTGGCTCTTTTGGGTAAACGAAGAGCTAAGCGTGGAATATTTGAGGGAGATTTAGAAGAAGGAGAACTGGAAATCGGACAGGTATCAGCCGGTATAATTAAAATTCAGTCAGCGGCAGATATTGTTCAGGAAATGTGGAGCGAATACCTAGAGTTAAAAAAATCTCTTTGCTTATGAACGTTCTGAAAATAAAAGAGACATGTATCTATACAAGGGATCTGGAAATCGCCAGGGACTTTTACAATCAGGTTCTGGGTTTTCCTGTTTTAAGCCATGTGGCAGACAAGCATATTTTTTTCCGGGTTGGAAGTTCTGTTTTGTTGTGTTTTAATCCTGATGACTCCAGCACGAAATCAAGCCCACCACCACATTATGGGAAAGGTAAATTGCACTTCGCTTTTGAAGTACCAGATAAAGATTACCTGGATGTAAAGATGAAAATCAGAAAATTGGGAATTTCTATAATTGACGAAGTAATCTGGCAAGGCGGTAAGGAATCTTTTTATTTTGAAGACCCCCTGGGTAATGTTTTAGAAATTTTACCAGATGCCGGAGTATGGGATTAGGCCTTGTTCAGACTCACGGAAGACTTCACAACGGTCTCTTCAACTCCTACGGGTTTACCATTCATGTAAACACCTTCATACCAAAGACTGTAATCCTTATACTGAACGCAGCCAGAGATTACCTTTCCATCAATCAGGATTTTAATAAATAATGATTTATTAATAGTGAGTTGAAATTTCTCGTACTGATCCTTCGGTAATTGATTTACCTGTATGTATTCTATCCCCTTGAAATTCTTAGCCTGTACCTTCATAGTGTAAACACATCTTTGATAACGACTTCACCACTTTAGTAACCTCAACATTTCGAATATCGCGCGCAAGATAAAGATATTTCACCTGACATCAATACGTTTAGTATTTTGAGCTTGTTTTCGGAAACATGGCTCAGCTTTTTGATACACAAGTTGAATTTCTAAAAGGAGTAGGACCACAGCGGTCTGCCTTGCTTAACAAAGAGCTTAATATTTTTACTTTTGCCGATCTGATTCAATATTATCCCTTTCGGCACGAAGACCGAACAAAATTTCATGCGATAAGAGAATTAAACGAGGAAATGCCATATGTTCAGTTAAAAGGCTCTATCCGGAAATTTGAACTTATTGGTGTTGGCCCGAAGAAGAGATTGGTTGCATACTATAAGGATGATACTGGAGAAATTGAACTGGTGTGGTTCAAAGGAATTAATTGGATAAAAGAAAGTCTAAAGCCAGGAGTTCAATATGTAGTATTTGGAAAACCAAATCGGTTTGGATCTAAAATCAGCATCGCACATCCCGAAGTAGAACCACTTACCAGTCGCAATGCCCCGGAAGGGGCTTTCTATCCTGTCTATCATCTTACTGAAAAATTAAAAGAGCGTCATCTTGATAGTAAAGCGTTATCGAAATTAATCCGGGAAGTAATTTCAATTACAAAAGATAAAATCCGGGAAACCCTTCCGGTAAGAGTTTTATCCGAGTTAAAACTTATATCTAAAGCTGAGGCGCTTTCTGCTATACATTTTCCGAAAGACCTTCACCAACTTTCTAACGCACAACAAAGATTGAAATTTGAAGAACTGTTTTATATCCAATTGCGTCTGCTAAAACTTAAGCTGGTTCGGGGAGAGAAATTTAAAGGTCAATCATTTCATGATACAAGATTGTTAACGGCTTTTTATAACAATCACTTGCCCTTCTCTCTGACATCAGCACAAAAGAAAGTAATAAAGGAAATTTATGCCGATCTCAAATCGGGCAAGCAAATGAATCGGTTACTTCAAGGTGATGTTGGGAGCGGAAAAACTATCGTTGCTTTTATCTGTGCACTGCTGGTTATTGGTAATAGTGCACAATGTGTAATCATGGCACCTACGGAAATATTAGCGCAGCAACATTTTAATAACCTGAGCAGTCTTTCAGAAAAAATGGAAATCCCGATTGCTCTCCTTACCGGCTCAACAAAAAAATCGCAAAGAAACAGTATTCATCAGGGCCTGCAATCAGGCACATTAAAGCTCATTATTGGGACACACGCACTGTTGGAAGACGAAGTAAAGTTTAACAATCTTGGTTTAGCCATTGTTGATGAGCAGCATCGGTTTGGTGTTGCTCAACGATCAACATTGTGGAAAAAAAATCAGAATGTTTATCCGCACGTTCTGGTCATGACAGCTACTCCCATTCCACGAACATTGGCAATGACACTCTATGGTGATCTGGATGTTTCAATAATTGATGAACTTCCTGCCGGCAGAAAACCAATAAAAACGATCCATAAATTTGATGCACATCGCCTGCAGGTGAATCAATTTTTAAGAGATCAAATTAACAGCGGACGACAGGTTTATATGGTCTATCCTTTAATTGATGAATCTGCAAAATTAGACCTCAAGCATTTAATGGATGGTTATGAAAGTGTTTGTCGTGCCTTTCCGGATATTGCGATTAGTATTGTCCATGGCAAAATGAAACCTGACGCTAAAGATTTTGAGATGGATCGCTTCAAACGAGGTGAAACCAAAATTATGGTGGCTACCACCGTGATTGAAGTGGGTGTAGACATACCAAATGCTTCAGTAATGGTAATTGAAAATGCCGAACGGTTTGGTCTCTCGCAGTTACATCAACTACGTGGCCGGGTCGGACGTGGGGCTGAGCAATCGTATTGTATTTTGATGACGGACTATAAACTTGGCGCGGATTCAAAAACCCGTATTGAAACCATGGTAAGAACAAATAACGGGTTTGAAATAGCTGAGACAGACCTGAAATTACGCGGTCCTGGTGATTTAATGGGAACACAGCAAAGCGGAGTGCTCGATTTACTAATTGCTGACCTTACTAAGGATGGACCAATATTACACCAGGCCCGGGAAATGGCCATAAGGTTATTAAATGAAGACCCGGAACTTGAAAAAGCCGAAAACCGATCGGTTCGGATTCAAATAGAGTCATCCAAAAAGTCAATTGTTAATTGGAGCAGGGTTAGCTGAAAACAGCTATAAACTTGATTATTAGTACCTTATTAGGTAAACCTATTGCCATTCCTTAACTTTGAATGACCAGCTCTATCCCATGCGGTACACTTTTTTAACGTCTTTGTTGCTTTGCTTTTTTCAACTCAGTGGTCAAACAGGCAACTATTTTTTGTCGCATTATTCACCCCGTCAGGAACGGTTAAGTAATGTGTGTTTTGACATCGTTCAGGACGAGCAAGGTATATTTTATTTTGCAACCCGAAATGGTGTGCTACAATTTGATGGTCGCAATTGGGAACTGATCCCGTCACAAGGGGCCATTTATTCACTACAGCGATCAGCCACCAACCAACAGCTTTACTGGGCAGGTGTATCAGGTTTTGGATCGATAAGTAAAAGCCAGGACGGTACCCGCATGATGAATCACCTTTCTCCACCTGGAGTCAGAGATGTTTTCGAAAGTCTTATCGTTAAGAACCGCCCTTATTTTTTAACGGAGCAATCGCTGTTGGTTTATAACAAGGGAGCATCAACTGAAATAAAGGCAACTGATCAAACCGGGTTGTTCACGGGTGTCTTTGAACTGTTTGAATCTGTATATGTAAATACAGAACGCGATGGTGTGTTTAAAGTTGAGAACGATTCAAAACTGGTTCGAAACCTTCTGGCCATTCCTGCGGATGAAGAGGTGGTTTTTTCATGTGTTCTTAATAATTATTATTTAATAGGTCTTTCTAATAACAAAGTATACTTGTGTGGAGAAGATCTAAAGCTTCGTGAAATTGTACTCGAGGATCAAACCTATATTGATGCCAGTGTAGTGGTAACCGGTAGCTGGATTAACCGCGACTTGTTTGTACTTGGTACCCTTCGTGGTGGATTAATATTTGTGCAGACCGCCACAGGTCGAACTCAGGAGATAATCAATTATAACACGGGTCTTCCTGACAATGAAGTTTATGCACTAATGACGGATAAGGGCCAGAATATCTGGACGGCTCATGAATATGGATTCACCCGCATAGCACCTTACCTTCCGTTCAGGTCATTCAGTCATTACCCAGGAATAAGCGGAAATCTTTTGTGTGTTCACACTTTTGAAAAAAAGGTTTACGTAGGAACATCATTGGGATTATACGCGCTCGAAAAAGAAGAATACTATGACGAAATCATTTATTATGTAGACGTTGAAATTCCTGTCA